>JAFIEL010000005.1 GCA_020832585.1 Natronohydrobacter sp.
CACCAGTAGTCAGGCCGTCGTGAACGCCCTGAAAATTTCAGGGCGTTCTGGAAGCCGCTTTTCACTGCATCCACGAAAGTCATGTCCGGCCCTCCCAGCGCCATTGACGGATTATTTGCCGATGGCTTTCAGCACAGCCTCGCCCAGACCAGCCGGGCTGTCGGCCACGATGATACCGGCCGATTTCATCGCCTCGATCTTGTCATCCGCACCGCCCTTGCCGCCCGCGACAATCGCACCGGCATGACCCATGCGGCGGCCCGGAGGGGCCGTGCGGCCCGCGATGAAGCCCGCGCAGGGCTTGGAGCGCCCGCGCTTGGCTTCGTCTTTCAGGAATTGTGCGGCTTCTTCTTCGGCACTGCCCCCGATTTCCCCGATCATGATGATCGATTCGGTTTCATCATCGGCCAGAAACCATTCCAAAACGTCAAGATGCTCGGTCCCCTTGATCGGGTCGCCGCCGATGCCCACGCAGGTGGACTGGCCCAGACCC
Source organism: Natronohydrobacter sp. (assembly GCA_020832585.1). Taxonomy (GTDB): domain Bacteria; phylum Pseudomonadota; class Alphaproteobacteria; order Rhodobacterales; family Rhodobacteraceae; genus Roseinatronobacter. The sequence goes on from JAFIEL010000005.1 coordinate 494, forward strand.
ACATCGGTGGTCTGCTTGACGGCTTCATAGGTCAGCGTGCCCGAACGCGACACGACACCGACGGAACCGCGGCGGTGGATATGGCCGGGCATGATGCCGATCTTGCAGGCGTCGGGCGTGATGACACCGGGGCAGTTCGGGCCGATCAGGATCGACTTCGACCCTTCCAGCGCGCGCTTGACCTTCATCATGTCCAGCACCGGGATGCCTTCGGTGATGCAGACGATCAGTTCCATTTCTGCGTCGATGGCTTCCAAGATGGAATCGGCAGCGAAGGGCGGCGGGACATAGATCACGGACGCATTGGCTTCGGTTTTGGCTTTCGCTTCATGCACCGAATTGAAAACGGGCAGGTCGAGATGCGTGCTTCCACCTTTGCCGGGGGTTACGCCGCCCACCATCTGCGTGCCATAAGCAATGGCCTGTTCGGAATGGAATGTGCCCTGCGAGCCGGTGAAGCCCTGACAGATGACTTTGGTATGTTTATCGACAAGAACGGCCATTGGGGTCTGAACTCCTGTGAATTAGGCGCGCGTTCGGGGGCGCAAAGAGGTTTCCAAGCTGTAGAACGGGGCCAGCAGCTCGAAATCGGGGTGTGTATGGGTGACGATCTGCGCCTGTGCCTCGGGTGACAGATCGTCAAAACCGAGGGCCACGCGGGACCGTTGTTCATTTTCCAGAACGAAGGGCTGGCCCAGCCGTTCCGAAAGCGTGTCTTGGATCGCGTCTGCATCCTCGACCCGGTACACGGCGTCAAAGCGTGCCAGATCAGGGCCAAGGAATTGCGCGAAATTGTCCGTGTGATGCTTGATCGAGGGCACCTGCGCGCGGTAACGCGGCAGGTCACGGAAGAAGGCATCCGCCGAGGGCATCGGATCGAGCGTCGCGTCGGGCGCCTTTTCCAGCGCCTTGGCGACATCGCGGTGATCGAGCACGCGGTTTGTATAGACCGAGAGCAGGCGGCGGATGGGATCGCGGATGATCGTGAACAGCCACAACCCGGACAGCCCTGCCAGATCAGGCGGCTCGACACTTGCGATACGGTCAGCCACGCGCTGGCGGTAGAAGCGGTGGATATTGCCACCGAACGCCGCGCGGTCGAACACCTCCCCGTGTTCCAGCCGGTAGAAGCTGCGCAAAACGGAGGTCGACATGCATTTCGGCACACCGACAAAGGCCATTCCAAAGCTGTCAAACGCGGCTATCACGTCATGCTCCTTCGACTGGAGGCATTGTGGCAACTGTCGAAAAGTTAATGTATGTGGCTTCCTGACTCTCCTTGAGGCGTGCGACGTCGCCTACCATCTTCATGCTACAGGCTATGGTATTTTCGTGATGAAGGGCAACTGGCGAGGCGGAGAGGCCCTGACAGATGATCTTGGTGCGTTTATCAAGGAGGATGGGCATCCTGTCCCTCTTTATTGTAGAATTGAGGCAAATGCTGCCCATTCGATTTTAAACTCTTCGGGCGCCTCTGCCAGAGCGTTAAAAATACTAGCTTCGCCAGTAAATCGCACTTCGAATCCATCGGCTCGCGCCGATTCAACTTGTACGGAGACGACCGAGTTTGGCATTTGCACATTGATAAGGATAACGCGCACGGGCATTGAGCTTGGAAAGGGTTGCGGAAAATCGAAGAATGCCAGCGTTGAGACGACCTCGCCGCGGTCCTCTTCATCAAGGAACCGCAGATTGTCGAATTCAAGTTCACCCCAAGACTGTAAACCTCTTTCACCTCGTGCTTCTTCGATAGCAGACTGAGCGAGTTGATTTGTTTCTTCCATATTCCTCAGTGCGGTCGAAAAGCTGTTGGCTAGCGTGTCTATCATTATCTGTTGGGTCCTGGGTAATTCATCGAGTTCCATCGCCAAGTTTTCGACCCGATTCTGTGAGACGCTATTTTGGTAACTGACGAATGCAAGAGCCAAGCCTAGCAATGCAATTACCAAACCTATCGCCCACCCAATTGTCTTCCCTGTCGTCTCGATCTTTATTACAGATCTCGAAAGAGACGAAACCGCCTGATCGATAGTGGATACTCTGTGCTCCAACCGGCTCACCGTATCGTTCAACGATGAAACGCTATCGCTCCTCCGTCCCGACAATTCAGACTACCCCTTCACGGCCTTGACGATCTTTTCAGCGCCATCTTTCAGGTTGTCTGCAGCAATGACGTTCAGCCCTGAATTGCGGATGATGTCCTTGCCCAGATCGACATTGGTGCCTTCCAGACGTACCACCAGCGGCACTTGCAGCCCGACATCCTTGACGGCCGCGATCACGCCTTCGGCGATGATGTCGCAGCGCATGATGCCGCCGAAGATATTGACCAGAATGCCCTTCACATTCGGGTCCGAGGTGATGATCTTGAAGGCTTCCGTCACCTTTTCCTTGGTTGCCCCGCCGCCCACATCGAGGAAGTTGGCAGGCTCGGCCCCGTAGAGCTTGATGATATCCATCGTGGCCATCGCAAGGCCCGCGCCATTGACCATGCAGCCGATCTCGCCATCGAGCGCGATATAGTTCAGGTCGTATTTGGAGGCTGCAAGTTCTTTGGGATCCTCTTCCGTCTCGTCGCGCAGCGCAAGAATGTCGGGCTGGCGGTAAAGCGCGTTGGAATCGAAGCCCATCTTCGCGTCGAGGCATTTCAGATCGCCATCTGTGGTCACGATCAGCGGGTTGATCTCGACCATCTCGGCGTCACGCTCGACAAAGAGCTTGTAGAGCTTGTTCAGGAGATCAACACATTGCTTGACCTGCTTGCCTTCCAGCCCCAGCGCGAAAGCCACGCGGCGGCCATGAAAGCCCTGGATGCCGGTTGCCGGGTCGATGCTGAAGGACAGAATTTTCTCGGGCGTATGGGCCGCGACTTCCTCGATATCCATGCCGCCCTCGGTCGAGCAGACGAAACTGATGCGCGAGGACACACGGTCGACCAGCAGCGCGAGATAGAGTTCGCGCGAAATATCCGAGCCATCCTCGATATAGATGCGGTTGACCTGTTTGCCTGCGGGGCCAGTCTGATGCGTGACCAGCGTGCGGCCCAGCATGGCTTTCGCGTGCTCTTCGGCTTCGGCCACGGATTTGGCCAGACGCACACCGCCCTTTTCGCCAGCAGACGCTTCCTTGAAGCTGCCCTTGCCGCGACCGCCTGCATGGATCTGCGCCTTGACCACCCAGAGCGGGCCGTCCATTTCACTGGCTGCCGATTTCGCCTCCTCGGCCTTGAAAACGATGCGGCCATCCGAGACCGGCACCCCGTATGAGCGCAGCAGCCCCTTGGCCTGATATTCGTGAATGTTCATGGACCTGTCCCGTTCCTGTCATATCTTGCGCCCCGTGCATGGCAGACTGAGCGCGAAAAACAACGATAATCTGCTGCAAATTGAGGCGATGGGCGGAAAATCGAAACTTCGTGATCACAGTTTTGAAAAGTGTGATCACATAAATCGGCCCATGCTCAAGGCCCTGTGACTTGTGACCGCAAACATGGCGCTTCGACGAAAAAGGCCGCACCTTTCGGCGCGGCCCTGAGCAGAATTGAGTCGTCGAACGGCTTAGGCCAATGAGGAATCGATGCCCTTGCAGGCCTCGACCAGACCGCGCACCGCGTCCACGGATTTGTCGAACATCGCCTGTTCATCCTTGGTCATCTTGATATCGACGACCTTTTCGATACCGCCTGCGCCGATGATGGTCGGAACGCCGACATACATGCCCTTCAGGCCAAACTCACCATCGCAATAGGCCGCGCAGGGCAGCAGGCGCTTCTGGTCCTTGAGATAGGCTTCGGCCATTTCGATGGCACTGGTGGCAGGCGCATAGAAGGCCGACCCGGTTTTCAGCAGACCCACGATTTCCGCGCCACCGTCGCGGGTACGCTGAACGATCGCGTCCAGCCGATCCTTGGTGGTCCAGCCCATATCAACCAGATCGGGCAGCGGAATACCTGCAACGGTCGAATAGCGCACCAGCGGCACCATCGTATCGCCATGCCCGCCCAGCACGAAGGCCGTGACATCGCGCATCGAGACGTTGAATTCCAGCGACAGGAAATGCCGGAAGCGCGCCGAGTCGAGCACGCCCGCCATTCCCACCACCTTGTTATGCGGCAGGCCGGAAAACTCGCGCAGCGCCCAGACCATCGCATCAAGCGGGTTGGTGATGCAGATGACGAACGCATCAGGGGCGTGGGCGGCAATGCCTTCGCCTACGGATTTCATGACTTTCAGGTTGATGCCCAAGAGATCGTCGCGGCTCATGCCCGGCTTGCGCGGCACACCTGCGGTGACGATGCAGACATCGGCACCTGCGATATCGGCATAGTCATTGGTCCCCTTGAAGCGGCCATCAAAGCCTTCGGAGGGGCCGGATTCGGCGATATCGAGCGCCTTGCCCTGCGGCGTGCCTTCGGCGATGTCGAACAGGATTACATCGCCGAGTTCCTTGATGGCGGCCAGATGGGCAAGCGTGCCGCCAATCTGTCCTGCGCCGATCAGTGCTATCTTGGGTCTGGCCATCAGTGATCTCCGGATCGTTGGTTGTGACGCGATGTGCGTAGTGCCTTGGGGCCTGTATTGCAAGAGCATCACGGTCGTGGGCAAAGGTGGTTGCGCTGACGAGAGGCGAAAAGCGTCAACCTTGTCTGCGATCTGCGCGCGCCCTTCGGCTACTGGTCAAACTGCTTGTTTGCAACCCGGAACTCTGGCACTCTCTTGTCACTGTCGTGCATGGAACATTCCGATGACGCGCGTATTTCGCGGCTTGTTCGTCACCCTGATAACACTGCTGACCATCCTGCCCCTGCCGCGCGCTGCGGCGGAAACGCTGGCATTGTCAGGTGTTCTGCAAAACGCAGCGGGACAGCCCTTGCCGGGGCACCGGTTGCGCATTGTCTTCGGCAGTGACCAGAACGCGCGGTTGCCGGATACCGGATATCTTGTCCAAACGGATGCGCGGGGCCGTTTCGCGCTGGACGCTGATGTTACGCTCAAATCCCGGCGCGTGCGTCTCGACAGTGTGTTCGCGCGCCATCCATCGCAACTTCTGGAAATCGGCTTTGAACTGGCCCTGATGGATCGCCCTGCCCTACATTGGGTTGAGTTGGATTTCATTGCCGGATATGGCCCGCTGCGCGGGATCAGGACCTATGTCGCCGGGCGTAACGGCAGGTTCACCGAGCCGCTTGTCTTTCATTCGCGCGATCACGCCTGGTCGGTGCCGGGTGATCCGAGTGGGTTGCGCATCACAGGGACCGGAACGGATGTTCAGGTCGAGAGCTGGGATGAACCTGCGGCCGGTCGATTGCGACTTGTCCTGCGCGTGATCCATGAAAAACTGGTCATGAGGTAGCACAGAGCAACCTCTTGGAGATGTCGCGCGGATGAAAAGCACCGTGTTTCAGATTGCCGGGGTTGCGGTCATCATCTTGTCCGTGGGGGTGGTCTGGCTGCTCGACCTTTATGGTTGCGCTTTCAATACTATGGGATGCAACCGTATCATGCCCCGGCTGACAGCCGAGCTTATGACCCTGCTGGTCGTTCCCGTCATCGTCGGGACTGGCCTGATTCTCTACGGTCGCAGCCTGCGTTGAACCTTCGCTCCCGTTTTGCCCGGCGCGTCCAGCAGGTTTACGGGGCCTGAATTTCGTTGCATTCGACAAGCCCCGAAGGCGTTGTCACGCAGTTATGGGTCATGCCGACGCTATCCTCTGCCGGCATGCGGCAAGCGGCAAGCAGGATCACCAGACCGAGAAAAAGCCGCGCCATCTTATGCCCGCATTCTTATATGAAAACCTCCAGAACGCTAACACCTGCCAGCCGCGCGATCAACAAATGCCTGGGGCGCAGCTTGCTCTTACCGCTCGGTCAGTTTCAACTCGATCCGGCGGTTGCGCGAGCGCGCTTCAAATGTATTGCGCGGGTCCACGGGCCGGTATTCGCCAAAGCCCGCCGCTGACAGACGAAACGCCGGGAAGCCGCGCTCTTCGGTCAGGTAGCGCACCACGGACAGCGCGCGGGCCTGCGACAGGGCCCAGTTATCGGCAAAGCGCCCGCCCGGTGCAATGGGCAGGTTGTCGGTATGACCCTCGACCTGCAGGATCCAGTCGATATCGGGCGGGATGCGGTCGGCAACATCATTCAGGATCGCGACCACATCGCCGATCTGCGCGCGCCCCTCGGGGGCCAGATCGGCAGAGCCAAGTTCGAACAGCACCTCAGACGAGAATACGAAACGGTCGCCCACGATCTCGACGCCCTGCCGCCCTTCGAGCACCTGGCGCAACTGGCCGAAAAATTCGGAGCGGAAGCTTTCGAGACGCTCACGCTCTGCCGCTTCCAGATCCGCGCGACGGCGTTCTTCTGCGGCAAGCTGGGCCAGTGCAAGGTTCAGATCCGCGCCAAGGCTTTCGATCTGGGTCTGGGCGGCTTCTTCACGCGCGCGCGCCTCGCCCAGCAGATCCTGCAAGCCCCCTACCTGCCCGCGCAGGGCCGCGACCTGCTGGTTGAGCACTTCCAGACGGCGCTGGTCCTCCAGGCTTTGGGCGTCGCGCTCTGACAGGGCGGATTCTGCCATGGCGCGCAGCGCGGCAAGGCGTTCGCGTTCGCTGATTTCCAGCGCCAGTGCCGTTTCAAGCTCTTCCTGCCCGGCCCGCGCGGCAGCGAGCATCGTCAATGTTTCCTCGGCGCGGCGGCGCTGTTCTTCCAGCGCCAGCGTCATGGCTGTCAGTTCGGCATCGGCACCTTCCAGCCTTGCGCGCAGCGCCTCTGCAGCGGCGGCATCGGCCAGTCGGCGGCGCTCTTCCTCGGAGAGTTGCGCCTCGGTATCGGCCAGTTGCGCGCGCAGCGCCTCGGTGGCGGCGGCTTCGGCCAGACGCAGGCGTTCCTCTTCGCTCAGTTGCACCTGTGCATCGGCCAGCCGCGCGCGCAGGGCTTCGGCGGCGGCGGCTTCGGCAAGGGCTGCGGCCTCGGCGGCATCGAGATCGGCGCGCAAGGCCGCATCCGCGTCGGACAGGTCGCGCCGTATCGCTTCGGAGTCGGCAAGCGCCGCCGCAAGCTGGGCCAGCGAGATTTCCCGGCTGGCCGCATCCTCCTGCACCGCTGCGAGTGCTGCGGAAAGCTGCGCCAGTGTCGCCTCTTGCGCCAGGGCCTCGGCCTGAGCTTGTGCCAATGCGGCCTCGACCGCATCGGCGCGGGCTGCGGCCAGACGCGCGGCCTCGGCCTCGAGGCTGAGTTCATCGCGCAAGGAGGCGAGCGCAAGTTGCAGCGCTTCCTGTTCCGAGAGCGCACGGGCCTGCGCCTCTTCCAGCGCCGCAACATCCGCCGCCAGCGCCTGACCTTCGGCAATGGCGGTATCGCGCGACGCAATCAGAGCCGCAACCTGCGCTTCGAAATCGGTGATGCGCGCCTGTGCGGCGTCGAGTTCGGCCCCGCGCGCGGCCAGATCCCGGTCAAGCGCTGCGATTTGCACCAATTGGGCGGCGGCAAGGGCGCGCGACTGGTCCAGATCCTCGCTCAATGCCCCAACCTGCCCTTCGAGCGAGGCGACACGCGCGCGCGACAGACCCAGCGCATTGGCAAGGCTCGCCACTTCGGCGCTCAGCCCCTCCAGCTGGGTGTCCTGCGCTGAAATCGTATCGCGCAGTACATATTGCACGATCATGAAGATCGACAAAACGAACATCAGCACCAGAAGCAACGCCGTCATCGCATCAACGAAACCCGGCCAGATCGCGCCCGAGACATCGCGGCGTTGCCCGGATTTGCGCGCCAGCGCCATGGCCTAGCCCTCGTCCCGGCGCGCGCCCATCCCCGTGCGCGCAAGCTGGCGCACCGCGAGCGTCAGATTGGCCAGATCCGAGCGCAGATCGGTGGTGCTTTCCAGACGCCCGGCCGAGACTTCTTCGGCGATACGCAGAAGCTGGCTGTCCATGTTGCGCAGGCGCAAACGGATTTCGGCCTGCGCCGCAGGGCCGGATTCGGCGGCATGTTCGCGGAAATGCAGAAGCAACTCTTCCTGCACGCGCGCCAGACGATCAAGCGCCGCGCCCGATGCAGGCGAATCATCGCCCCCGCCAATTCCACCGCTTTCCGCCAATCTGTCGATGGCATCGACCAGATAGCCCAGCGCCTGATCGAGTTGCGCGCGTTCGCGATCCGCCTCGAGTTGCTGACGGTGCATGGCTTCCATCTGCTCGGCCATGCCGTCCAGCACCTGGATGATCGCGCCCATCTCGCCGCCAGCTTCGGTCTCGCCTGCAACGCCCAGCCGGGTGATGGAGCTCAGCCATTCTTCAAGCTGACGGTAAAACCGGTTCTGGCCATGCCCTGCAAACAGTTCGAGCATGCCCACCACAAGCGAGCCCGCAAGCCCCAGAAGCGACGAGGAAAACGCCGTGCCCATACCGCCAAGCTGCGCTTCCAGACCGGTCATCAGATTCTCGAAAACCTGAATACCGGTCTGGTTGTCCTCTGGCGCGAGCGAACGGATCGTGTCAACGACAGCAGGCACAGTCGTCGCCAGCCCGTAGAATGTGCCCAGAAGGCCAAGGAAGATCAGCAGCGAGATGATATAGCGCGTGATGTCGCGCAATTCGTCCAGACGGGTTGCGACGGAATCCAGAATGGAACTGGCGGAACTGGAACTGATCTTGCTGCCCCGCCCGCGCCCGCGCAAAAGTGCGGCAAGCGGCAAAAGAAGCGCCGGCGGGATGGTCGCTTCATGGCCTGCACGGTCGGCGGCGAACCCTTCGATCCAGATGATCGAGCGGTTAAGCTGGATCACCTGCCAGAAGGTCGCGAAAACGCCCAAGACAAAGACCAGAAAGATGAACCCGTTCAGCCAGATATTCGCGAGGAAGATGCCTGCAACCCGTGGCAGGGCAAACCATGTACCCACGGTTACAAGCAGCAACACCACCAGCATCAACACGATCTGGCGCACGGGTCGGGAAAACTGCGTCTGCACCCCAAGCTGGGATCTGGCCATGATCGGGCGTCCTGATCCTCTTTTAACTATCGTCACCCTAGGTCAGTCGCTGCCCGCTGCCAACCGGGTATTTCACTGATCACACAAGATTATGGCCGCCCCGGCGAGGACGGCCATGTGACGCGCGTGACAGGGTGTCACGCTTCTTCGCGGGTCTCGGTTTCGCGGCGGCGACGGTTTTCATCCATGAACATGTCGAATTCCGATTTGTCCTTGGCGTCGCGCAAGCGCGCGAGGAAGGCATCGAATGCCGCCTGTTCATCTTCGAGGCGCTTGATCATGTCCGTCTTGTAGGCGTCAAAAGCGCTGTTGCCGGAGGAGCGCATCACCCCGGAGCCATTGTGCAGTTTCGCGCGGCAGGATTTTCCGAACATCTGTTTTCCCCAGATCATGTAAGCCAGAAGTGCCAGCCCGATGGGCCAGAACAGGATGAAGCCCAGAACCATCGCGGCGATCCAGCCGGGCTTGCCGTAACCGTCAAGCCAGCTTTCGGCCCGCCGAGGCCAGGACAAGTGTGCAGTCGCTGTCGTCATGTCATTTCCCTCTCTCTTCTCGGTGTGAATGTTATTAACATTTACATAAATGGGAGGCAAGCGGATTTGTTCAAGAGCCCTGACGATGTTTTTTCAAAGCGGAAGAAGTTGATCGGGACTCATGCCATGGGCCGTGCAGGCATCGCACCGTGAGTGTGATGTAAGTGCGGCTTGAAATTGTTCAGGCTGAGATCCGAAAGTCGAATGGCAACATGGCAGGACATCACGGCGCAACACATGTCCAAAAAAACAAGACCCAAGCCCGTCAGGCCTGGGTCAATAGACGCGCATCAGGATTGCTGCGCTCAGTCTGATACAGTGGGGGTTTGGGTTATTTTCCCGCAACACACCGCCATTCGGCGACATGAATGACGCGCTCGATGCGCGCAAGTTCACGCAACCGATCACGCTCGATGTCTGCGGCATCATCCATGTCACAATCAAAGTCGAAGATCGCATCTGCATCTGCATCTGCATCTGGGGCATGTACGTTTTCAAAATCGAGCATCGCTTCACTCTCCTTGATCTGCAGACTGCGCGATTGCGACAGTCGCCGGTCGATAAATCCACCTGGCAGACGCGGATCTGCCTGTCTCACCCATTGTCATAACCATGATTCGTGACAGTTGGATGACCGCAGCGACCGAACTGCGCCATAATTCGGGCAATGCCAGACCACTGCGGATGTCAAACGTCAGGGCGGAGTCAGCGATCCGGCTCCAGAAAGCCCAGCCCGCGCAGGTAAATCCCGATCCCGGTTTCCAGCAGGTCCTCTGGTGTGAAAGGCCCGCGCGATCCCGGCGCGCCGCGCGCATAGAGTTCGACAATGCCGTGGCTCATGGCGCTGACATGGGCGGCAAACATTTCCGTCGGCGGACGCCGGTCCGGCGGCAGGCGCTGCGAGAGGTCATCAGCGGCGCGCACCAAGACCTTGTTTGCACGCGCACAAGCTGCGGCCAGATCCCGCGTCGCATTGGGCGATATGCCTGATTCGAACATCGCCACATAATGCCCCGGATGCTTGCGCGCGAAAGCCAGATAGGCCCGGCCCACGGCCTCGAACGCCGCCAGGGGCGAGGGCTGGCCATCGCGGTAAGCATATTCCAGCAGATCCGCGAACAACTCGAATCCCTGCCGCGCCAGTTCGACGATCAGTTCCTCGCGCCCGGTGAAATGCCGGTAGGGGGCCGCCGCCGACACATCGGCCAGTTTCGCGGCCTCGGCCATCGTGAACCCATGCGGGCCCTTGTCGGCGATCAGATCAAGCGCGGCCTCGACCAGCGCCTGTTTCAGATTGCCGTGGTGATAGCCGCGTTTGGCCATGATGGCTGTCGCTCCTTGCCTATGGCCTATCTCTAGGCCAAACCGCCGCGATGGGAAACTGCAAACCCGGCGTCGGGTCTGCTTGCAAAGCCCGCGTGAAACGCTTATCTGCACGCTCGAGAGGTTGGCGCGGGCAGACGCCTTGCCAACCCGGTCAGGTCCGGAAGGAAGCAGCCGCAGCATTTCCCGTCTGGGTCGCAGTCCAGCCTCTCACCTTCAGATTCTGCTGCGACATCGCCAAGGGACAGAATCATTTTCCCATCTCAGAAGCGTGCTATCCTGCAAGCAGGATTTGCAGCACGATGAGCGCGTCACATGGCATTCAATCTTCTTCCAACAGAGGCTGTTTTTCGTAATCTGCTGGCGGCGGCTTTTCTGTCAGCTTCTGCGGTGGCGGGTCTGGCGCAAGGGTCAAGCAGGGCTGAACCCGTGACCGGCGCCGGGGTGACAACCATCGGAGGCATCGCGACACATGCGGCTGTGAATGTCAGGGTCGGGCCAGCGCCTGTCTTTCCGGTCGTGGCGACCCTCGGCTATGGCACGCGTGTTCAGAAGGGATACTGCATCGGCGGGGGATCAGCCCAGTGGTGCAAGATTGAAACCATGGATGGCCGGATCGAAGGATATGTCGCGGGGCGGTTTCTTGTCTCGGGGGATAGCCGCCCCCCTGACGGCGGTATCGAGGATGGCGGGCCCGATTACTGGGTTGTGACGGGTATTCCAGCGGGGTCGCGGCTGAACGTCCGCCGCGATCCTTCCACCAACGCCCCTGCCCTTGCCACATTGAGTGAAGGCGAGATCGTGCAGAATCTTGGGTGCCAGATCCACGACCGAGCGCGCTGGTGCAGGATTCGTTCGATCATCGGCATGGATGTGACGGGTTGGGTGGCCGGACGTTATCTGAGCGAGTCCCGAGGACCGATTGCGATACAGCCGCCTGCCGGTGGGGCGCATGGTCCTGATTTCTACGTTGTTCACGGCCTGGCGGCGGGTGATAGCCTGAATATCCGCGCAGAGCCCTCGGCGCAGAGCGCCATACTGGGGCGGCTCAATTCAGGTGCGCGGGTGAGGAACCTGGGATGCCGCCAGAGCGGGTCAACCCGTTGGTGCCGGATCGAGACAACAGGCGGTGTGGTCGTCAATGGCTGGGTGAACGGGCGATATCTTCGGGAAGGCTAGCCTCGTCGCGCTTTCATGCATCGTGGCATCGAAACTGCATTGGATATCGCATCTATATGGGCGCAACAGCGACAGATGCCACGCCTCAGCAGGCAGCGGCTGACAAGCGCTTGACAGCGTTGCGGCATGGGCGCAGGGGCTGTCGCTGAGTGAAAGATCAAGGCATGCCCATATCCCCCTACGAGCAGACTGGCTTCTATGACACGGCAATCGCCGCCGGGCGACACCGTGCGATTGTCGGCGGGCGATGGGACGAAACCGGGCGCGCTGCGATGGCAGCGCTGATCGAAGCCGGGCTTGCGCCGCATCATCACCTGCTCGATATCGGCGCTGGCGCGCTGCGGCTGGGCTGCAAGGCCGTGCCTTATCTGGAGCAGGGGCATTACTGGGCGACGGATGCCTCGCGTGCGCTGATGCTGGCAGGGTATCAATTCGAGCTGGAGGATCCGGCACGGCTGGACCCGGCGCAGTTGATCGAGGATGCGGATTTCGCGTGTCCCGGTGTGCCGGACACGATCACCCATGCAATCGCCTTTGCCGTTTTTCCGCATCTTCCGCGCTGCAAGCTGGATCTTGCGCTGACCCGACTGCACCGCTTCACAAGGCTGGAAAAACTGCTGTTCACCGTGTTTCTGGCCCCCGATGCCGCGACGGCAGCCGCGCCCTATAGGCAGGCGGATGGCGTTGTGACCCATAGCCAGCGCGCGCCCTATCACCTGTTGGCGCGCGATCTGGAGGAAATGGCGCAGGCCCATAGCTGGCATCTGACCCGCAGCACCCGGATGCTGCCACGCGGCCAGATCCTGTTCATCGCCGAGCCATCGCGCTAAACGCCGTCCGGCCTGAAACGGGTTGCCAGACCCCGGCTGCGCTACTACCGTGGGTTGCAAAAGGGGCGTGCGGTCATGCTGCCCCCTTTTCCCGCCCAAGAAGGTTTTTCAGCAAGGGAGGATCAAATGGTCCAGAGTACTCGTTTCACATCAACGGCTTTGGTGGCGCTTCTGGCGGCCTGGCCTGTCATGGCGCAACAAACTTCGGATGTGGTGGTGCCAGAACCGCAGACCGAGGTCACGCAGGACTTTCCCGGCATTTCCGATGCGGCCCGTGCAGCACTGGACGCGAAAACCGCAGGCTTGAGCACCGAGGCCGAGACATGGATGGTTGCCGCCGCAAATCCGCTGGCGGTCGAGGCGGGCGCGCGGGTGCTGCGCGAGGGCGGAAATGCCGCCGATGCCATGGTTGCCGTGCAGGCGGTTCTGGGGTTGGTCGAGCCGCAATCCTCTGGTCTGGGGGGTGGTGCGTTTCTGGTTTGGTACGATGCCGCAACCGGAGAGATCACAACGCTGGACGGGCGCGAAACAGCGCCCCTTGCAGCCGACCCACGCTATTTTCTGGATTCCGAGGGCGAACCGCTGAATTTCCAGACCGCCGTGGTCTCTGGCCGATCTGTCGGCACGCCCGGCACGCCGCGCCTGATGGAAGAAGCGCATCGTCGCTGGGGTCAGGCCAATTGGCGCAGCCTGTTTGATGATGCGATCACTTTGGCCGAGGACGGATTCACGGTTTCGGCCCGTATGGCCGATTCGGTCGCAGGGGCCGCGGAAACCCTTGCGGTTTTCCCGGCGACTGCGGAGTATTTCCTGCCCGGTGGTGCGCCACTGGCGGCAGGGGATATGCTGGTCAACCCGGATTATGCGGACACGCTGCGCCAGATCGCGGCGCGCGGAGCGTCGGCATTCTATACAGGCGAGATTGCGGCCGATATCGTTGCCGCGACGCGCACGGCGGATCATCCGGGGCTGCTGTCGCTGACCGATCTGGCGCGCTATGAGGTGATCGAGCGGCCAGCCATCTGTTATGATTACCGCGCGCATCAGGTGTGCGGGATGGGGCCGCCTTCTTCCGGGGCTGTGGCGATTGCGCAGATTCTGGGCAAGCTGGAGCATTTCGATCTGCCCGATATGGACCCGCGCGCGCCCGAAACCCGTCGCCTGATGGGGGATGCCACGCGGCTGGCTTTCGCGGATCGGGGCCGGTATCTGGCCGATAGCGATTTCGTGCCGGTTCCGGTCAAGGGACTGATCGACCGGGATTATCTGGCCACGCGCGCGGAACTCTTGCGCGGGGATGATGCCCTGCCCGAGGTCGCACCGGGGGAACCGGCCTGGGATCATGCGATGCTCTGGGGCGATGATCTGCGCGAGGAACGGCCCGCGACCTCTCATATCTCTATCGTCGATGGCGCGGGAAATGTCCTGTCGATGACGACGACCATCGAAAGCGGTTTTGGTGCACGCATTTTCACGCGCGGCTTTCTGCTGAACAATGAATTGACGGATTTTTCCTTCCGCACCCATGCCGGGGGCTGGCCGATTGCAAACCGGGTCGAGCCGGGCAAGCGGCCGCGGTCGTCGATGTCACCGACAATTGTGCTGCGTGATGGTGCGCCGGTTCTGAGCATCGGCAGCCCCGGCGGGGCCACGATCATCGGCTTTACCGCGCAGGCGATCATCGCGCATCTGGACTGGGGCATGGATGTGCAGGACGCGGTGTCGATGCCGCATCTGGTCAACAGCTTCGGCACCTATCAGATTGAGGCCGGGACATGGGCCGAGGATCTGGTTGATCCGCTGTCAGAGATGGGGTTTCAGACCAATGTGACGGCACTGACTTCGGGCCTGCACGCGATCTCGATCGGGGAGAGTTTGCGCGGGGGCGCTGATCCGCGCCGCGAGGGGATTGCCCTAGGCGAGTGAGACAAGATCAGACCGTATGGCCCTGCCATGCGGTCTGATATCCTGTCGGGCTCAGTTCGACAAGCTTTGCAGCCAGCGAAACAGCTCGCGCCCGCCTGTGCGCAACTCGACATGCATGCCGCTCTGGGCATCGGCATTGCCAGTGGTGCTGCGCAGGAACTGGTCGGGATTGGCCAGATAGGCCACGAAATTATCCTCGCTCCAGCGTGCGCCGGTTGCGGCGGCGGCGCGCAGGTCATTCGAGTAGAAACCGAAGCCGGAAGCTGATGCCAGCGGTCTGCCTGCAATCCCGTAGAGATTCGGCCCCGACCGTCCGCCGCGCGCCAGAACAGTGCCGTCCGGCGCTTCGACCGCATGACAGGTGCGGCAATCACGCCAGCGCGCCTCATCCGCCATAGCGCTGCCAAGGCTCGCAGCGAGAGCCAGTCCGGTGGCAAAGGTCGGAAGGATATTCATGCCCGCAGCGCCTTCATGCTGATTTTTTCGTGATATAGTCGTGATTTGGCCAAATCGCAACGGGTGAGCGGTCACGACTCCGGCACTGTTGCCGGATCACGGCTTGAGCCGGTAGCCGGTTCTGAGCCAGCGCCAGCATAGCGCGCCCACGGCCATTGTCGCACCAGAGACCACTGCAAGCCCCAGCCAGGGCGAGGCATCCGATGCCCCGATCATCCCATAGCGCGCCCCGTCGATCAGGTAAAAGACCGGGTTCAGGCGGCTGGCCATTTCCAGCGCGGGGGGCAGCGTGGCAATGGAATAGAACGTGCCCGACAGGAAAGACAGCGGCACGACGATGAAATTGGTGATCGCGGCGATCTGATCGAATTTGTTCGACAGGATCCCTGCCGCGACGCCCAGCGCACCAAGAAAAGCTGCACCGAGTATGAGGAACATGAGCAGCCAGAGCGGATGTGCGATCCCCTGCCCCAGGAGCAGCCACAGCGCAAACGCAATGACGGCGCCCACCATCAGACCCCGCACGACTCCTCCTGCCAGATAGCCCAGAAGAAGCTCTGTCGCAGAAAGCGGCGGCATCAATGTGTCGACGATATTGCCCTGCACCTTTGCGATGACAATGGAAGAAGAGGTATTGGCGAAACTGTTCTGGATCACGGTCATCATCAGGATGCCGGGGGCCAGAAATGCCGTGAAGGGAACGCCGAGCACTTCGCCGCGTTGCGGACCTATGGCGAGGGTGAAGACCGCAAGGAACAACCCCGCTGTAACCAGCGGCGCTGCAAGGGTCTGGGTCCAGACAACAAGGAAGCGCCTGATCTCGCGATCAGCCAGGGCGGCCAGACCCAGCCAGTTGACCCGCCCGAAGCGGCGCATGCCCATCTGATAGCCGGTTTTCGTGTCCTGTCCCATTGTCTGCGCCTCTCTATTGCCAGTTTCGGCGCGGTTTCACGCCTCTGGGCGATTGTCTTTCGCACCGTTGCCATGTATTTCATCCCTTCGCGCTTTTCCATGGGTGAGGCGCAGTCGCAAAGCCCGCAACCGGAGTTGACGTCATGTCCTGGACTGATGAGCGTGTCGAATTGCTCAAGAAGATGTGGAACGAGGGCCATTCGGCCTCGACGATCGCCAAGGAACTGGGCGGCGTGACGCGCAATGCCGTGATTGGCAAGGTACACAGGCTGGGCCTGTCGAACCGCAACGGCCCGGAAACCGAAGAAGCGCCCAAGCCGGTCGCAGAGGCCCCCAAGCCCGAACCTGTGGTCGAAGCCCCTGCCGCGCCTGTGGTCGATCTGGCGCAGGCCAAGGCCGAGCGCGCGGCACAAGCCAAGGCGGCAGAAGTCCCCAAGGCCGAGGCACCCGAGCCGCAGGTCTATACACCGCGCCCGATCATCCCGGCAGGCCAGCCGCTGCCGCCGCAACCTTCGGCGAATGAAATTGATCCGGAAGCACTGGCCACAGTGCGCGAGGTCGAAAAGACCGCGCGCAAGCTCACGCTGCTGGAACTGACCGAGCGGACCTGCAAATGGCCCATCGGGGATCCGGCGACCGATGATTTCTGGTTCTGCGGTCTGCCTGTGCAAGCGGGCAAGCCCTATTGCGAAGCGCATGTCGCGGTCGCATTCCAGCCCATGAGCACCCGGCGCGACCGCAAACGCTGAGCATCGCGATTGACCCCTGTCAGGCGGGGCTTTACCACTGGGCGCAAGTCAGGCTTGCGCACAGGATCGATCATGTTTCAGAGCTATTCCGCCACGACCCGTCCCGAGGATGGCCCCCCACGCTTGTCGGGGTTGCGCGACGCGCTGCAGGGTCAGGGGCTGGACGGGGTGATCATCCCGCGATCTGACGCGCATATGGGCGAATATGTCGCCGCCTGTGATGAACGTCTGGCCTGGCTGACAGGGTTCACCGGATCGGCGGGGTTCTGTATCGTGCTGGCGGATCGGGCAGGTCTGTTTGTCGACGGGCGTTACCGGGTGCAGGCGCGGATGCAATGCGCCGATGACTTCACCCCCGTCAACTGGCCCGAAACCAAGCCGGCCGACTGGCTGCGCGCGGCCTGCCCCAATGGCGCGGTGATCGGCTTCGATCCCTGGCTGCATACCCCCGACGAGATCGGCACACTGGAGCGTGATCTGGCAGGCACAGGCATTTCGCTGAAGCGGATCGCAAACCCGATAGACGCCCTCTGGTCTGACCGCCCTGCCCCGCCGATGGCCCCGGCGCGGGCCTATCCCGAAGCGCTTGCCGGAACGTCGTCGCTTGAAAAACGCGCAGGCATCGCCAAGGCGCTGCGCGCGGCCGGTCAACGCGCCTGCGTGCTGACCCAGCCTGACAGCCTGTGCTGGCTTCTGAACATTCGCGGCGGCGATCTGCCGCGCGTTCCGGTGATGCAGGGTTTTGCTGTGCTGCATGATGATGGTCGGGTTGACCTGTTCTGCGCACCTGAAAAATGCGCGGCGCTCACTCTGGATGGAGCCGTCCATCTGCGTCCACAGGAGGCTTTCGAGCCCGCGCTGCGCACCTTGCAAGGGCCAGTGCGGCTGGACAAGGCGACAGTGCCTGTGCAGATCGTTGATCTGCTGCGCGAAGCGACGGTCGAGACGGTGTTCATGCAAGACCCCTGCCTCTTGCCCAAGGCCCGCAAGACCGAAGCCGAACTGTCTGGTGCGCAGGCCGCGCATCTGCGCGACGGGGCTGCGATGGTGGAATTTCTGGCCTGGCTGGACGGCGAAGCTGCGAAACTGATGGCGGACCCGGCACATGTTCTGACCGAGATCGACATCGCCCGCCATCTGGAAACCTGCCGCGCGGCGACCGGGGCGCTGGAAGATCTGAGTTTTGACACGATTGCAGGCTCTGGCCCCAATGGCGCGATTGTGCATTACCGCGTGACCAACGGCAGCAATCGTCGCCTGATACCGGGCGATCTGATGCTGGTGGATTCGGGCGGGCAATATCTGGACGGGACCACCGACATCACCCGCACCATTGCCATCGGCCCTGTGGGCACGCTGGAGGCGGAGTGTTTCACCGCCGTTCTGCGCGGCATGATCGCGATCTCGCGCGCCCGTTTCCCGCGCGGGGTGGCGGGCGGACATCTGGATGCCCTGGCGCGCTATCCGCTGTGGATGCTGGGCCGTGATTATGACCACGGCACCGGGCATGGTGTGGGCGCCTTCCTGTCAGTGCATGAAGGGCCACAGCGGCTGTCGCGCATCTCGACTGTCCCGCTGGCCGAAGGCATGATCCTGTCGAATGAGCCGGGTTATTATCTGGAAGGGCAGTTCGGCATCAGGATCGAGAATCTGATCGCCGTGCGCAAGGCGACCCCGCCCGAGGGCGGAGATGCGCGCGACTGGCTGGAATTTCAGACACTGACACTCGCGCCGATTGACCGCCGTCTGATTCTGGCGGATCGGCTTGGTGCTGACGAACGCGACTGGCTCGACCGCTACCATGCCCGCGTATTGACACTGCTGCGCCCGTTGCTGACAGATGCGGCAGGGCGATGGCTCGAGACGGCCTGCCAGCCGCTTTGACCGGCCCGCGCGCATTTGACCACTTTGCACTTGAGGACAAAACCTGCCAGAGTGCCACCAAAGACAAAAGGACAGCAACATGACGAATGTCAGAATCTATCCTGCCCAGGGAAAATGGGTGGTGCGTGCCAATGGGGCTGTGATCGGTGAAAGCAATCGCGCTCTGGAAATGATCCAGCGCGACTATCCTTTCGTGATCTACTTTCCGCGCGAGGACATTGCCTCGGTCGTGCTGGATCAATCTGATCGCCCACTGTTTTGCGATGATCGCGGCGAAGGGGTGTTCTACCATGTCTCAAGCCCGGAAGGGTTGATCCAGAATGCCAGCTACAGCCTTACCAAGCCGACCGCCGAGGCCGAGGCCGTGCGGGATTATCTGGCGTTTGACGCAGGCAAGGTGACGATCGAGAGGGTTTGAAACCGGGCGTGCAGCACCGCTGAGCAATCCTTGCGGCGGTGCAACCCGCTAGTCGCCGCTGCCGCCATCACCACTGCAGGCGGAGCTTTCCCCCTCACCGCCCGGACGGAAACCGCGAAAGGGGGTCGAGACACCTGCTTCCCAAGTAAGCCCGTCCAGCCGCTGCGCTGCAGGGCTGTTTTCGGGCAGGAAAATCCGCACGAACGCCACCAGCAGGAAGGCGATCACGCCACCGATGAACAGTCCGATCAGTATGGCATTCAAGGCACCATCCACCAGTTCCGGCATCGAGAGACCCCTCGCAGACCAAAAAGCGCAGTGCAGCAGGTGATTGCGTCAAAACTGTGACCTGCGGCTGTCATCGGCAAATGCCGCCGCCCAAAGCCGCCATGTGAACGCACCGCCGCGACCTGCCAACTGGACAAGCGCCGGTTTCCAGTTCTGATGGAAAACAGAGATTTGTCAGAGGCTTGCTTCAACTTCAGCGGAGCGCAACCTTTCCATCGGTCGGCGCATGCTTCTATCATGGGGCAGTATCAGCCGCCCGGATGCAACCACGGGCTGCATTTGTCGCGTAAGAGGCCAATCTGCTGTATAAGGAAGCGCGCTTTCGGCAAACACCCTGAGCGTACCGACCGAGAGCGCAACACGGAAAGAGCGAGAAAGCCCACCATGCTGATCATCCATTTCGCGCTCGCCATACTGTCAGGACTGGTTTTTTCTATCGCGGCTCTTGTCGGTGAGCACGGCTATGCAAGGGCCTTGATGGTCTATAGCGTGACAGGGGCAGTCTCGCTTGTCGTGTCGATGCTGACAACATCACTATGGCCGCGACGACC
This sequence comes from Natronohydrobacter sp., assembly GCA_020832585.1. GTDB lineage: Bacteria > Pseudomonadota > Alphaproteobacteria > Rhodobacterales > Rhodobacteraceae > Roseinatronobacter. The sequence goes on from JAFIEL010000005.1 coordinate 20,531, forward strand.
ATAGCAAAGGGTCAAAAGACCCTGCTTGATCGACCTGCTACTGACGCGCTGCCAGCGCATCGCTCAGCACCGCCTGCAACTTGTCAGAGGGCACGTCATCACAGACAAAGGCCGCGCCGATCTCGCGTGCAAGAATGAAGCGCAACCGGCCATCCTGAACTTTCTTGTCCTGACCCATCAGGCCGATCAGCGCCTCGGCTCCCGGCAGATCGCCGGGAATATCCGCGAGATCCGTGGTCATGCCCATGGCGCGCAGATGCGCGCGCACCCGACCGGGCGTTTCCTGCGCGCAAAGCCCCATCCGGGCGGACAGCTCATAAGCCAGCGCGCAACCGATGGCGACGCCTTCGCCATGCAGCAACCGGTCAGAATATCCGGTCGCGGCTTCGAGCGCGTGGCAGAACGTATGGCCAAGATTCAGAAGCGCGCGCTCGCCCTGTTCGGTTTCGTCGCGCGCCACGATGCCCGCCTTCATCTCGACCGAGCGGCGCACGGCATATTGACGCAACGTCTTGTCACCCTGCGCCATCGCGGGTCCGTTGCGCTCCAGCCAGTCGAAAAAGGCAGCATCGCCCAGCAGGCCATATTTCACCACCTCGCCATAGCCCGCCAGAAAATCGCGCGCAGGCAGACTGTCGAGCAGGTCGATATCAGCCAGCACAAGGCTAGGCTGGTGGAAGGCACCGACAAGGTTCTTGCCGTGGCGCGTATTGATCCCGGTCTTGCCACCGACGGAGCTGTCCACCTGTGCCAGCAGCGAAGTCGGCACCTGCACGAAGCGCACACCGCGGCGCAGGATCGCGGCGGCAAAGCCCGCAAGATCCCCGATCACCCCGCCACCAAGGGCCACCACCATGTCGCGGCGTTCGACCTTGGCATCGAGCAGCCATTCGACGGCTTCCGTCAGCCCCTGCCAGCCCTTTGTAGCCTCGCCGGGGGTCAGGGCATGTGATTGGGCCGTGATCCCGTTGGCGGCAAGCCCCTGCTCCAGCGCTGCCAGATGCAATGCGCCCACACGCGACTCGGTCAGGATGGCGGTCTGTTTACGCGGCAAAAGTGGCCCGATGAGTGCCCCGGCCTGCGCCAGAAGCCCCTGCCCGATCACCACATCATAGGCACGCGCCCCCAAGGGGACATGCACGCGGTCAATCTGTGTCATTCTGTCTGTCCTTCCAGCACATCCGGGCGGGTCAGCAATTCTGCCATCACGGCGCGGGCCATGTCGGGAATGGCATAGCTCGCCTGCGCCTCGACCACCAGATCAGCCAGAGCATAGATCGGCGCGCGGACATCCAGCAGATCCGAGAGCGTCTGACGCGGGTTGTTTGTGCGCAGCAGGGGCCGCGTCGTCTTGTGGCGCACACGCGCCCAGAGCAGGTCGAGATCGGCCTTCAGCCAGACCGACACGCCCAGTTCCGTGATCAGCGCGCGGGTTTCGCCATTCAGAAAGGCCCCGCCCCCCACCGACAGAACAGAGGGCGTATCTCGCAACAGCCGGGCAATCACCTCGGCCTCGCGGGCACGAAAGAACGCCTCGCCATCACGGGCGAAAATCTCGGCAATGCTCATTCGGGAAGCCGTGACGATTTCCTCGTCGGAATCGCGAAACGGAACCGACAGCATTCGCGCAAGATCCTTGCCCACAGCGGTCTTGCCCGCCCCCATCATGCCAACAAGCACGACTGTCTTGTGCAGTTTCATGCCCATTTCGACCTCTGTGACCTATCCTGTTCAACTTTTGTTGGCCTGTCTGTTTATTGTCGTGTTAATGCGGCATTGTCGACCGGAAACCCCCCCGAATGCAGGTCGCGAAAGAGGGGGAGGCGCGAGAAAGGCAGGCCGTTATGAGATACATCTTTCGCTTGGTGCTGATCCTTGTGATGCTGGCAGCACTTGCCGTGGTAGGTTTCGCCTTCGTCGGCGACCTCTCGCCAAGCCGCAGCACGGTGGAAACACCGGTCATGCTGGAGGTGAATTGACCCCGGCGGCACGATATGGACTGGCCTTGGTGCTGGGTCTTGCCTTTGCCCCTGCCAGCGGGTTTGCCCAGGAAAGCGGTGCACCGCTTTCGGCCATCGACTGGCTGGAACAGGCGCTGAACGCCCCCCCGCCCCCGGCTGTGGCACCTGATCCCCCACCCGAGATGATCGAACCGGCCCCGGTTCAGCCCGAGTCACATTTCGAGACGATTTCAGTCGCGCCGCTGACGGGGGCGGAACCGGATGCGACGGGCCTTTTCACGGCAGAGCGGATCGGTCTGCCCCGTGACTTCTGGGGGCCGACCCCGTTGGCCGAGATCATCGCAGCGATCGAGGCATTTCCCAGTGACACAGTGCCAAGCGCGACCCGGCTTGGGCTGCGTATCCTGATGGCTGAATTTGCCGCCCCTCATGGCCTGACGCAAGAGACACGCGGCGCGCTCCTGCTGGCGCGGATCGACAAGCTGGTGAGCCTTGGAGCGCTGGAACAGGCCAGCCAGTTGATCGACGCGGCCCCTGAACCCAGCGCCGCGCTGCGCGCCCGCGCCTTCGATATTGCGCTGCTTCTGGGGGAAGAGGACCGGGCCTGCGCCAAAATGAGCGGGGTAATCAGTGCGACAGAGGGACAGGCTGCACAGATTTTCTGCATGGCGCGGCGCGGGGAATGGCAGGCCGCATGGGCGAGCCTGCAGGTGGCGCGCAGTCTTCAGCTGATCGACGAGAGCGAAGCCGGTCTGCTGATGCGCTTTCTCGATGAGGAAGAAGCCGACTATCTGCCGCCACCGCCGCAAAACATCACGCCTCTGGGCTGGCGGATCCTGGAGGCACTTGGCGATCCGGTGGCCACGACCAACTTGCCCGTGGCCTTCGCCCATGCGGATTTGCGCGGTGTGTCAGGCTGGCGCGCGCAGATCGACGCGGCGGAGCGATTGACACGGATGCAGGTGTTGCAGGCCAATCGTCTATATGGGCTTTACACCCAGCGCCGCCCTGCCGCATCGGGGGGCATGTGGGAACGCGTGCGCGCCATGCAGCATCTGGACCGAGCGCTGGCCAATGGGGACATGGCGGCAATTCAGGCAGAACTGCTGAACGGATGGCCCCTCTTTGCGGCGGTCGAGTTGGAAAGCGCCTTTGCCACGATCCATGCATCCGCACTGGCTGACCTGCCACTGACAGGGGAGGCGGCCGAGATCCTGTGGTCGGTGCTGCTCCTTGCGCAAGAGCGGCTGGACCGCGCCGCCCAGCTGGCCCCGGACACTTCAATGGCGCAGTTCATCATGGCGCTGGCGAGTGGTGCCCCCCTGCCCGAGATCGCGGCACCCGAGATGGCAAGCGCCATCCGGCAGGGGTTCGAGGATACGGCCCTGTCAGAGCAGGCACAGGCGCAGATGCAGGAAGGCGCGCTTGGACTGATGGTACTTGATGCGCTGGGTCAGATCGCGCAGGCGGCTGCCGGCGATCCGCTGGCTGCAACACGCGGCCTGCAGCGCCTGCGCGCGGTCGGGCTGGATGCCGCCGCCCGGCAGATTGCGATCGAGTTGCTGCTTCTGGAACGGCGGGGCTGAGCGCATGGATGCCCTGGCGCAGCGCTGGATTTCGACCTTCCTCGATGCGCATGCCGCCGAACAGGGGGCTGCGCGCAACACGCAGCTGGCCTATGCGCGCGATCTGCGCGATTTTGCGGACTGGGCCGAGGACAAGGGACTGAGCGTCGAGACGCTCTCGCGCGCGGATATCGAAGCCTATCTGGTTCATTGCGATGCACAGGGGCTTGCGGCTGCGACCCGCGCGCGCAGGCTGGCCGCGATCCGTCAGCTTTTTCGCTTCGCCTATGCCGAAGCCTGGCGCAAGGAGGATCCGGCGAGCCGCATCACAGGCCCCGGCAAGTCGAAGAAACTGCCCGTCACACTCAGTCATTCAGAGGTCGAGGCGCTTCTGGCCGCTGCACAGGGCATGGGCCGTTCCGACGCCGAGCGCGCGCGCAACACCTGCCTGATGGAACTGCTTTACGCCACTGGCCTGCGTGTCACCGAACTGGTCAGCCTGCCTGTCGCCGCAGTTCGGGGCAATCCGCAGATGATCCTTGTGCGCGGCAAGGGCGGCAAGGAACGCATGGTGCCGCTCTCTGTGCCTGCGCGCGAGGCGCTTGCTGTCTGGCTGTCGCACTGGGACAGCGCCGCGTCAGAAGCGCGCGCGAAACGCCTGCCCGAGCCGCGTTTCCTGTTTCCTTCCAAAGGGCGCGAAGGGCATCTGAGCCGGGTCACGTTTTTCCTGCTCTTGCGCGAGATGGCGCTTCAGGCGGGACTTGACCCCACGCGCATCAGCCCGCATGTGCTACGCCACGCTTTTGCCACGCATCTCTTGGCAGGTGGCGCAGACCTGCGGGCGATCCAGACCTTGCTGGGTCATGCCGATGTGTCAACGACCGAGATCTACACGCATGTTCTGGAAGAGAGGCTGAAAACGCTGGTGCTGGAACATCACCCGCTGGCAAAAGGTTAACCCGCGCCCTGCTGCGGCAAGGTTTTCTGCGCCAGTGCGGCGCGGCGTTTGCGCAGGACTTCCCAGATATAGAGCCCCATTGCGCCCCAGATCATCGGAAAGGCCACCTGACGCGCACCCTCGAAAGGCTCGCGAAAGATGAAGACCGAAATCAGAAAGATCAGCGTCGGGATCGTGTATCCGGCGATGGCGATGGTCGAGAGCGTCAGCCCCTTCGCCCCGTTGGCATAGAGCATGAGCGGGATCGCGGTAATCGCCCCGGCCCCGATCAGCAGCACCAGATCACGCAGCCCGGCCTGAGCGATGAAAAGCGTGCCCTGAAACTGCAGCCACAGAAGATAGCCCAGCGCGATGGGCAGCAGGATCAGGGCCTCGAGCGCGAAGCCCTGATTGGGGCCGATGGGGAGCGCGCGCTTGAAATACGCATACCCGCCCCAGCTGAAGACCAGCAGCAGCGCCCCCAAGGGCAGCGACCCGGCCTCGAATGTCAGCACCAGCACTGCCGCAGTGGCCAGAGCCACGGCCCCCCATTGCCGCAGACTGAGCTTGTCCCCCAGCAGCCCGGCCCCCAATGCGACCGCGAAAATCGGGTTGATGTAATAGCCAAGTGCGGCTTCCATCGCCTGCCCGGACTGGATCAGCCAGACATAGGTGATCCAGTTGACCGAAATCAGCGATGCCGTCACGAAGGCCATGCCCAGCATCTTCGGGGTGCGCAGGGCCGCGCGCAGTTCGGTCGTGCGTCCCAGCCAGATCAGGATTGCCAGCGCGACAGGCACCGCCCAGATGACCCTGTGCGCGATCACCTCTACCGTAGGAACATGCGCCAATGCCTTGAAGTAGAACGGCAATGCGCCCCAGATCAGGAAGGCCGAACCTGCGAAGGCAAAGCCGCGCGGGGTGTCCTCATGCATTGGACAGACCTTCGCGCACAGCCGCCATGAAGGCGTCACCGCGTTTCTCGAAGTCGGGGAACTGGTCGAAACTCGCCGCAGCAGGGGCAAGAAGCACCACATCGCCCGGCTCTGCCTCGGCCATGGCCTGCGCGACAGCGCGCTCCATGGTTTCGCTGATCTCGTGCGGGGTGTCGCCCAGTTGAAGCGCAAAGTCGCGCGCCGAATGGCCGATCAGATAGGCTTTGCGCACCCGCGCTAGATGCGGCGCAAGCGCGGCGATGCCCCCGTCCTTGCCAAGCCCGCCTGCGATCCAGCGAATACGCTCGAAAGCCTGCAGTGCCTGCGCGGCACTGTCGGCATTTGTGGCCTTGGAATCGTTGATGTAGCGCACGCCATGCGCTTCGCCCACCAGCTGGCTGCGATGTGGCAGGCCGCTGAAGGTCGAAAGCGCGTCCTCGATCATTCGCGGGGCCAGCCCCAGAGAGCGCGCGACCGCATAGGCCGCACAAGCGTTCTGGTGGTTATGCGCACCGGGCAGACCCTGCATCCCCCGCAGGTCGATAGAGGCCATCTGCTTGCCGCGCCGATACTCCGAGAGAAACCCCTTGCGCGCAAAGACATTCCAGCCCGGCCCGGTCAGTTTCTGGCCTGACGAGATCCGGATCACGCGCGCATCTTCCGGGGCCTGCGTGAGTTGGCCCGCCAGAAACAGCCCTTCGACCTCATCCACCCCGATCACGGCGCGATCTGGGCCGCCTTCGGAAAACAATCGCCGCTTGGCGGCGAAATAGCCGCCCATGCCATTATGGCGGTCCAGATGATCCGGCGACAGATTCGTGAATACGGCAATATCGGGGGTCAGGGCGCGGGCGAGTTCAGTCTGGTAGCTGGACAGCTCCAGCACGATCACCTCGCCATCGCGCGGCGCGTCGATGGACAGAACCCCCTTGCCGATATTGCCTGCCATCTGCGCCGGGCGTCCGGCCTCGGTCAGGATATGGTGGATCAAGGCCGTTGTCGTGGATTTTCCGTTCGATCCTGTCACTGCGACCACTTTGGGGGGCTGTTCGAATTCCATTGTCGTGGCGGTCGAGAGCGAGCGGAAGAACAGCCCGATATCATTGTCCACCGGCACCCCGGCCACGAGCGCGGCCGCAATGATGCGGTTGGGCACCGGGTAGAGATGCGGGATGCCGGGGCTGGTGATCAGCGTGGCGACCTGTGCCCAGTCCACGCGGGCCAGATCGGTCAGGGCAACCCCGGCGGCTTCGGCCTTGGCGCGGGCCTCGGGCGATTCGTCCCATGCAAGCGGGATTGCACCCCCCGCCACCAATGCGGCGCAGGTGGCAAGACCCGACCGCCCCAGCCCCAACACGGCAACCTGCTGCCCTTCGTGGCCCTGTACTGCGATCATGGTGATGGTCCCCGTCCGATATGTCCCCTCTCTATCTGCGCCAAGTAATGAACTTGTGCAAGACAGCGCGCATGGCTTGCACCCCCTACAGGCGCAGGCTAGGATCGCTGCACTGCAGCAGGAGAGCGCATTATGCCGGGAATCCTTGTCATTCTGCTGGCCCTTGGCGTGCTGATCTGGCTGGCCTATCGTGGCGTCAGCCTGCTGTTGCTGACCCCGGCGCTGGCCGTTCTCGCCGTGCTTCTGGCCGAAGGTGGCCCGCTTCTTGCCAGTTACACCCAGATTTTCATGACCGCGACGGGCGGATTCATCATCCAGTTCTTCCCGCTTTTCCTGCTCGGCGCGGTTTTCGGCAAACTGATGGAAGCCTCTGGCAGCGCCCTTGCCCTGGCGAAAGGCATTATCCGGGGCCTTGGACCGGAACGCGCGATCCTGGCCGTGATCCTGTCCTGCGCAGCCATGACCTATGGCGGGGTGTCGCTTTTCGTCGTGGCCTTCGCGGTTTGGCCCATCGCGGCGGCGCTGTTTCGCGATGCGGAATTGCCGAAAGTGCTGATCCCGGCGACAATCGCGCTTGGGGCGTTTACCTTTACCATGTCGGCCCTGCCCGGCACGCCCGCCATCCAAAACGCGATCCCCATGCCCTATTTCGGCACCACGCCTTTCGCAGCGCCCGGTCTGGGGCTGATCACAGGCGCGATCATGCTGGGGCTGGGCTGGCTCTGGCTGGAACGTCGCGCGCGCAGGCTGGGGCCAGGCTATGGCGCAGAACCCGATGTGATCGCGGATGACGCACGCGCCCTGCCCGCGCTGCGCGTGGCTGCGGCCCCTTTGGTGCTGGTGCTTGGGCTGAACCTGATCTTTACCTTCGCGGTCATCCCGCATCTGGACACAGACTACCTTGCCCAGAGCCTGTATGGAGAAACCGATATCGGCGCGCTGCGCGGGCTGTGGTCCACGATTGCGGCACTTACACTGGCCTCGCTGGCGCTGGTCGCGCTGAACTGGGGACGGCTGGCCAAAGGTTTGACCGAAACACTGGATGCAGGCGCGAAATCAGCCCTGTTGCCGATCTTCAACACCGCCTCGCTGGTAGGGTTCGGGGCGGTGATTGCCTCGCTCTCGGCTTTTGCGCTGATCCGCGATTGGGTGGTGACAGCGGGCGGCGATAACCCGCTGATTTCACTGGCTATCGGCACCAGCTTGCTGGCGGGCATGACCGGCTCTGCCTCTGGCGGCATGTCGATTGCGCTGGCCACACTGGGCGAAACCTATCTGGAGCTTGGCCTTGCCGCTGGCATCGCACCCGATCTGATGCACCGCGTGACCGCTGTCGCCACGGGCGGGCTGGACGCACTGCCGCATAATGGTGCCGTGATCACATTGCTGACCATCTGCGGGTTGACGCATCGCGAGGCCTACAAGGATATCGCCGTCGTGGCAGTGGTGATCCCGATTGCCGCGCTCATCGTGCTGATCACGCTGGGCACGTTCTTTGGCAGTTTCTAACCCCGGATCGTATCACCCTTGTTCACGATGGGCGAAAGCTCGATCCGCTTGCCCCCGATCACGCCATCAGCAGCCTTGCCTGCGACAATCTCGGCAGCGCGCAGACCGATTTCACGGCGGCACGCATCAGTTGTGGCCAGCCGTAATTTGAACCCATCGAGCAATTCCAGACCATTGAACCCCGCAAGCCCGATCTGGCCCGGCACATCCAGCCCCTGATCCAGACAGTAAAGCAGCCCCCCTGCCCCGATCATGTCATTCGAGTAATAGAGGAAATCCAGGTCAGGGTGCCGCCCGAGGATCGCCGCAGTCATCTCGCGCCCCTTGGCCAGCGAAGATCCGCCCGCGTAATGCTCTGTCGCGGCAAGTGTCACACCTGCGGCCCCAAGCGCCTCGGAAAACCCTTCCAGACGCTTGCGGGCGCGATGGTCGTCGGGCATTTTCGAGCCAAGAAAGCCGATCTTGCGATACCCTGCTGCAAGGATCGCCTCTGCCATTTCGCGACCCGCGCGCCTGTGAGAAATCCCCACAACCGAATCTATCGGATCGCCATCGATATCCATGATCTCGACCACCGGGATACCGGCATTGGCCAGCATCGCGGTCGCGGCTTCCGTGTGTTCCAGTCCGGCCACGATCATGCCGGTCGGGCGCCAGGACAGCATTTCGTAGATGACATTCTCTTCCTGCTCGGCCTTGTACTCGGTCGCGCCAAACACAGGCTGCAGGCCCGAATCTTCAAGCGCTGCAGATATCCCGCCCAGAACCTCGGGAAAGACCATATTGGACAGGGACGGGATCACCACCCCGACCAGATTGACGCGCTGGCTGGCAAGCGCACCTGCGATCTTGTTGGGCACATAGCCAAGCGCCTTGGCGGCAGCGAGCACCTTTTCCCGCGTTGCAGGTGACACATCGGCGCGATTGCGCAAGACGCGACTGACGGTCATTTCACTGACGCCGCTGGCTTCGGACACGTCGCGAAGAGTAAGGGGGCGCTGGGCCTCGGGGGGCAGATATGGGGGCAAGGCATTATCCTGTCAGGCGATACCGGATTTCACGTTAGCGCCACATTTCCTCGGGGCCAAGCCCCTGATGATACTGAACCGGGCCAAGGGGATGACAGCATACAGAAAACTCGCTAAAGGCATGACAGGAATGGCCCCGTGGCTCAACTGGATAGAGCAGCCCCCTCCTAAGGGGCAGGTTACAGGTTCGAATCCTGTCGGGGTCACCAGAAAACCTGACACATCCAGCCCTTGGCGGTCGATACGCTCGCGACGGGATTCGATGTAGTTCGTATTCGGCGCGCAGGAGCTCATCCAGAGTTTCACAAGGCGCGCTGAGCACGGATCGTCGCGCTTTTAGGCCAATCGATCAAAGCAAGGGCCAGAGGTCATGTCGGAACATTTGCACCCGTAGTTCTGCGCAAGGAAGGCAGATCATGCGCGGCAACTCGCTGCAGCAGGCCGATAAACTCCGCGATGTAGTGCTCGGCTGTGGCATGGCCCTTTTCGGCGGTCGCGATTGCGGCATTGCCGACAGTCCCTTGTGCATTGAGGTCGCTGGAAATCCAGCCGTAAGACACAGGTCCGATCGGCGAAATACTGGCATCCTGCGCTGTCGAGATGAAATCCTGCGCCTGCGCCATATCCACAAGTTCGGGTCGGAAGGCCAGCATGAGCGAGGTTTCCACATCACCGCCATGGATGCCATAGGCCAGTTCATGCGCGGGATACATGCCTTCGGGCTGGCCGAAACTGCCCCACTGGCATTTGACCGCCAGCATCCCCGCCTGCACGCGCAATTCGCGCGACAGGATCGAGATCAGGTCAAGATTGCCACCATGGCTGTTGACGATGACGATCTTGCGCACCCCTGCGCGGGCGACCGACAGCCCGATTTCTGTCCAGATGCGCAGCGCGTTTTCGGCAGAGAGCGTCAGTGTTCCGGGCGCGTGCAGATGTTCATTCGATTTGCCGACGGCCTGCACCGGCAGGATGCGGATATCCAGATCCTCGGGGCAGCGCTGGCGTAAAAGACCCAGCAGCCCCTCGGCGATCATTGTGTCCACACCGACCGGCAGATGCGGGCCATGTTGTTCGATCGCCGCTGTCGGCAGGATGGCTATGGTGCACATCGGATCGATACCCGCATATTCGGCGCTGCGGTAGTCGGCCCAGTCCAGTCGTCGCATCAGTCCCTCATGTCTTGTAAGTGGCCGACAGGCGCGATTGCAGATACGCGGCACCCGTCACAGGCGGATATTTGGGTGCCCCGGTGCCGGGTAGCGCGGCGACAACGGCATCAGGGTTCGGATCAAGGAAAAACGCTACTGATTGCCGCGCGTGTTTTGGGGGCAGCACGCGATGCGGGGTCGAGACATAGATGTCATTCGTCCAGCGCATCAGGCAATCGCCGATATTGACGATGAACGCATCGGGGACATGCGGCACATCCTGCCAGTCACCCCCGCGTGGCCGCACCTGCAATCCCGGGGTGCCATCGGTCAGCAGAAGTGTCAGCGCACCGTAATCGGTATGCGCCCCAGCCCCGATTTCACCCTCTGCTCCGCTGGCGGCCGGATAGGACAGCAGGCGCAGCGTGGCCATCGGCGCAGTGAAATAGGGCGCGAAATGATCCGGCGGCAGGCTCAGATCACGCGCGACAGGTTGCAGCAAGCCCATGCCCAAGGCCCATACAACATCGAAATAGGTCAGCATCGTGTCGCGAAAGCCGGGCAGATCGGGCCACAGGTTGACGCCGCGAAACGGCTCGGCGCGCAGCACGCGCGGGTCATCGGGCGCAAGGTCCAGCCCGATATTGAAAGCTTCCTTGCGGTCGGTTTGCTGCGATGTGTCATCAAGCGATTCTGATCCCAGATAGGCCCAGCCCCGGTTATGGGGATTGGTCGCAATCGAGAGCGGGCGCTTGGCGGTTTCGGGTTGAGCGAAGAATGCAGCGGCCTGATCGAAGACCTGCGCGCGCAGGGCCTGCGCGATGCCGTGATTTTCCAGAACGAAAAACCCCGTTTCGCGGCAGCATTGGCCCAGCGCGCGGGTGAACCCCTCGGGGTCGCGTGTGTGATCGTCCCAGTTCAGACAGGGCACGCTCATGCCTGCACCCCCTGCCCTTGCGGCACAGGGCCGATCAGCCGATCCATCGCGCGCGACACCCGCGCCAGATGCGCCTTGCGACTGTCGGGGGTGGAGCTGTCCATCAGATAATGCGCCGCAAAAGCCGTGCGGGCGCGTTTCGCGCAAAGCAGCCGCACCCCGCGCAGCAATGTGCGCTTGCCCGGCGCCCCCACCAGAAACGTCAGCCAGCGGCTTGCCCCGCAGGTGGTGAACACGCCCAGCCGGGTGATATGGGTCAGGCCGGGGCGGATGGTCTTGTTCACCCCGTCAGGCATCAGGAAGGCCACATCGGGCAAAAGCACGCGGTCAAGCCAGCCCTTGAGCATGGCCGGCAACCCATACCACCATGTCGGATAGACGAAGATCAGCGTATCGCACCAGTCCAGATCAATTGCTGCATCGGCGACAGGTCCACGGTTGGCGGGGCTGTCAAGATAGCCCTGCCATTCTGCTTGGGTCAGGCAGGGCTGAAAGCTGGTGCCGTAAAGGTCATGCAGCCGGATTTCGGCCCCTGCGGCCTGCAACTGCGCAAGCACCGTGTCGCGCACAGCGGCTGTGAAACTGGCCGGATCAGGGTGACAATAAACAACCAGTGCGCGCATCAGAACCTCGTCATTTCGCGGCCCACACGGTCCAGAAACCCCGCGCGCGCTGCGTCATCCGCCCGATTCATGTCATAGAGCGCCATGTAGCGCAATTTTTCGGGCCGGGTCACATGCCAGAGCGCGCGCTTGACCACATGGCGTGGCGGATCACCCGCAAGGATCGCGCGCATCCGCGTACCGCCATAGGTGGTCACAGCCGCGAGCTTGCGGATATGGGTCAGGTTCGGGCGCACCTTGCCCTGTTCCAGCCGAAACGACACGCCGGGCAGGAACACACGGTCGAAAAACCCCTTCAGGATCGCGGGATAGCCGAAATTCCAGACCGGAAAGACCAGCACCAGCGCCTGTGCGGCCTGAAGCCGGTCTACGTAAGGCTGCACCGGGGCAAGGTTGGGGCCGACATCGTGATAGCCGCGGCGCTCGGCCTCGGTCAGCACCGGCGAGAAGCCTTCGCGGTTCAGGTCGCAATCATCCACCTCCCAGCCGCGCGCGCTCAGCGTCTCGACCACGCGGCCATGCAGCGCCGCCGAGAAACTCTCCGGGCAGGGATGGGCAAAGAGGACCAGCGCGCGCGTCATTCCGCCGCCGTTCTGCCGCGATATTCATAAATGCGGTCGAATTTCCAGGCCGGATCATCCCAGGCGATCATCTTGCCGGGATTGAGCAACCCCTTGGGATCGGCCTCGCGTTTGAAATTCAACTGCCGGTCATCGACGGTCTGGCGCCCGCCCTCTTCGAGCGTGAAGCGATGCGGGTTGAAGATCATGCAGCCTGCGTCCTCATGAAGGCGCACGATCTCGTCAAGCCGTTCTTCCGTGGTGAACTTGACCAGCGACAGCCCCGCATACATGACCTTGCCATTCTCGCGGATCACTTCCAGATGCTGCAGCACTTCGGGCGAGAGCGCCTTGCGCATCGCCTGCACCTTGGCGATATGGTCGGGGTAGCCATAGCGCACTTGCAGATAGGTGATGCTTGGGTCCACCTTCAGCGCACGAAGCGTCGTGTGGTTCCAGCCATATTCAAACACATGGCCCGGATCGCGCGGCCAGTCACTGTCATTTGACTGGTAGATCACGCGCGCTGCCGGGCGGCGGGCGGTGAAGGTCTTGAACCCGTCCATCGATTGGGGTGCTACCATCATGCCCACCAGATGCGTGCCCTCGCTCACATGGGGCGCGACGCGCTGGAAATAGCTATGCGCGGTGGGGGCCTCATAGACCGAGGCGATCTTGATCAAGATCCCGTCCTGATTGGCAAGCTCTTCCGTGTAGCGAATGGCGTCATCGAAATCGTCAAAGGCCACGAACAGCCCGACCCAGTCATAGGCGGGCGCGAGCGGCATTTCCAACTCGGTGATGATCCCGTTGGTGCCGTAAGCGTGGCTGACGCGGGCCAGTTCCTCGCCGCGAAATTCCAGCACGCGGGGTTCTTCTTCCATCGTGACGACCCGCAGGCGGATGATATTGCCCAGGTCGCGCAAAGACCCCCATGTGCAGGATCCGATGCCGCCCGATCCGCCCGCGACAAACCCGCCAATCGTGGCCGTGGCCGAGGTCGAGGATAACATGCGCAATTCCTGCCCCGACTGCGCCTTGCAGGCGGCATCCACATCTTTCAGCAGGCAGCCCGGTTCCACGATCACCCGGCCCGGATGCACTTCTTTCACTGCCGCCATGTTCTTCAGATGCAGGATACAGCCGCCCGCCATGGGCATGGCCTGCCCGTAATTGCCAGTCCCTGCCCCGCGCGTGGTCACAGGCACGTCATTGGCGTAGCAGATGCGCAGCACCTCGATCACTTCGGCCTCGGATTTCGGCGAGACGACGAAATCCCCCTCCAGATCGTCCATGCGCGCTTTCAGGACAGGCGAATACCAGAAGAAATCGCGGCTCTTGGCGCGGATCGAGACCGGGTTCTCGTCGATTTCCAGATGTGAAAGGGCAGCTTTGGCAGCGGCGACATTCGGTTTCATGATGTCCTCATCAAATGGTCAAGCTCGGCATAATCAGGCAGGGTCCGGTCAATCGCACGGCCCTTGCGCAGCACGATGCGGTCGGATTGGGGGCGTGAGAGCGCCTCGGTCCAGCCCCGCGCGCGCAGGATCACCAGATCAGCAGGCGCACCGGGCGCAAGGCTTGGCGCGTCAAAGCCGCAGGCGCGGGCGGGGTTGGTCAGAAACGCCGCGATCCAGTCGGGGTCGGAATGGTCCAGATGCGCGATGCGCGTGGCTTCGCGCCAGACCTCGATCATGTCGAGATCGCCGTAAGCATAGAACGGATCGCGCGTGTTGTCCGACGCGAAGCTGACATTGATACCGCGCGCCTTCATCTCATGGACCAGCGTGATGCCGCGCCAGCGGGGCGTGCGCCCTGCCTGACGGTCCTGCAGATACATGTTGCACATCGGCAGCGACACGATGTTGAGGCCCGCGCGCGCGACCAGATCGAGGGTTTCGAGCGCCTCGGCTTCAGGCTGGACCGCCAGCGAGCAGCAATGCCCGACTGTCACCGGCTTGTCATAGCCAATGTCCAGCACCGTTTCGGCAATCATGCGCAGCGTTGCGGCAGACGGGTCGCCAGTTTCATCGGCGTGGAAATCGACCTCCAGATCACGGTCCATCGCCAGTTTGAAAAACCCGTGCAACTGCGCACGCAGGTTCGGTACAGGATAGGTGACAAGGCCAAGGATGCCGCCATGTTCCGCGACGATATCGGCGGTGCGTGCATAATCGCCGGTCATGTCCACCCGGTCCACACCGGCAAGGGCCGCGCCTTGCAGCGCGATCCGCCCGGCCCATCTCTCGCGCATCTCGGCCAGAACCGGCCATGAAATCGCATCCTGCGGCGCGATGCTGTCGATATGGGTGCGGATTGCGCGGCTACCGTGGGCATAGGCGCAGCGCAACGCGAAATCCATGCGCGTACGGACATCCCCGGCGCTCCACGCGGCCTCGCGATCTGCCGCCACAGTGGTCAGCGCGCCCATGAAACTGCCATCGGGGTTCGGGCTGCGCGGCCAGATATGGCCCTTGTCCAGATGCGTATGCATGTCGATGAAACAGGGCAGCACCATTGCGCCGCCCATGTCGATTACAGGCGCATCCAGGCTGTCCGAGAGCGTTGCGCCATCAATTGTCACAGCATGGCGAACCAGCCCGCCGCTCTGGCCCAGCAAGCAGGCGGGGACGGTGATATTCTCCAAGCGATAGGGGCCAAGGGCGGGGAGTGTCTTGAAATCCGTCATGTTTCTCGTTTCACGGCGCTTTCATGCCATTTGCGCAGCAGCATATGGCTCAGGAAGGACAGGCCCGCGAAGATGATGACCCCGGTCGCGGCTATCAGGATCAGGGCGGCAAACATGCGCGGGATGTTCAGCCTGTATCCGGCTTCAAGGATGCGGAATGCAAGCCCCGATCCGATCCCGCCCGTACCCGCCACATATTCCGCGACAACAGCACCGATCAGCGCAAGCCCCCCTGCGATGCGCAGACCGCCAAGAAAATAGGGCAAGGCCGAAGGCAGGCGCAGGTAGCGCAGCGTCTGCCAGCGGGTCGCGCCATAAATGCGGAACAGATCGCGCAGATTGTGATCTGCCGAATTCAGCCCCAGCGTGGTATTGGCCAGCACCGGAAAGAAGGCCACCAGCCAGGCGCAGAGCAGCAAGCCCGCCGTCCGGCTGTCGACATAGATAAAGATCAAGGGCGCGATGGACACGACCGGCGTGACCTGCAGGATCACGGCATAGGGGTAGAAGGACATCTCGACCAGTCGGCTTTGCGTGAACAGCACGGCCAGCCCGACGCCCCCGATCACGGCGACGGCCAGCGCCATCATGGTGATCTGCAGCGTGACCAGCAGCGCGTCGAACAGCATCGGCCAGTCCTTGATCAGCGTCTCCAGCACCAGACCGGGACGTGGCAGGATGAAATGCGGGATTTCATTCCAGACCACGACACGGTCCCAGAGCCAGATCATCGCAATCATCACCGCGACCGGCAGCAGCCATTTGCCGAACCGCTCGAACCGGGCCGCGCGCAGGCGTTTCAGGTCATCGGCATCATAGAGCGGCTGGTTCTCGGCAATGCTCATGCGTGCTCTCCCATCGCTTCATGCAGCGCTTCCGACGCTTGCCGGCACAGGCCCGCATACTCTGCCGAAGTGCGAAACGCCTCATTGCGCGGATAGGGGGCATCGACGGTCACTTCGCGGATCACCCGGCCCGGACGCGCGGCCATGACCACGATCCGGTCGGACAGGAACACGGATTCAAACACCGAATGGGTGACGAAGATCACTGTGCAGCCGATCTTGGCCTTGAGTTGCAGCAAATCATTGTTCAGCCGGAAACGCGTGATCTCGTCCAGTGCGGCAAAGGGTTCATCCATCAGGATCAGGCGCGGTTTCGTGACCATTGCGCGGGCGATGGACACACGCATCTTCATGCCGCCCGACAATTCGCGCGGATAGGCTTCGAGAAACTTCTCCAGCCCGACAAGGCGCAGGGCTTCGAGGATATCGTCCTTGACCGAAGCATAGCTCTTGCCCTTCAGCCTGAAGGGAAGCCAGACGTTCTGCGCGACCGTGGCCCAAGGCATCAGGGTCGGTTCCTGAAACACGACGCCCAGATCATTCTCGGACTGCCCGCCCGCCCATGTGATCCGGCCTGCGCTGGGGGTGGACAGCCCTGCGATCAGACGCAGGGCCGTGGATTTCCCGCAGCCTGATGGCCCCAGCAGCGAAATAAAATCCCCGCTGTTCACACTCAGGTTCATGTCGCGCAGGGCGACGACATCGCCGTTGAATGTCTTGGTCACATTGCTCATGTCCAACACAGGCGGGCGCTGGCCCAGCGGCAGGGTCTTCATCAGGGCATTCCTTCGTATTGACTGCGCCCTTATTCGGGGCGCAGTTCCAGTCCCAGCCCGTTGCCCACGAAATCGAAATTGACTGCCGCGCTCCAGTCCAGATCGGCTGGTGCGACACCCGCCTCGACCATTGCCATATAGAACCCCTCGACCGCTTCGGGGGTCATGACACCAATGCCTTGCTCTAGCGTATCGCCGCTATCGACAATGCCATTCTCGATCATCATCGAGATGGCGAAATCGACCTTATCGCGTGTCATGTCAGGGTTGGCTTCCAGGATCAGCGCGATGGCATCCTCGTTGTCGCCGTAAAGGAAGTTGTACCAACCCAGGATCGAGCCGTTGACAAAGCACTCTACGACTTCGGGGCTGTTGTCGATGGTGGACTGCATCACCTCGACCGTGGTGGCGTAGGTCGAGTAACCCGCATCCGCGATCAGAAACACATTGGGCATGAAGCCCGCTTCTTGCAGGATGGCATAGGGTTCGGAGGACAGGAAACCCTGCATGCCAACGCGCTTGTCAGCAAGGAAGGGCGCAGGGTTGAACGTATAGGGGCGGCGCTGTTCGACGGTGAAGCCATGCGCGGCAATCATCCACTGATAGTAGGAGGTGAAGCCATTGTCGCCGATCAACAGGGTAAGGTCTTTCAACTCCTCCCAGGTATCCGCCTCGCCGGGATGCGAGATGATGACCTGCGGGTGTTTCTGAAAGGTCGCCATCACGGCAACGACGGGAATGTTCTCGGCGGCGGCGTTGAACGCCTGCAAGAGATCACCGCCCATGTGAAACTGGATGCGGTCCGCCATCAGCATGGCCCCGTTATTGACCTGTGGTCCGCCGGAGATGATCGTCACATCCAGCCCACATGCGGCATAGGTGCCGTCAGCCACCGATTGATAGAACCCGCCATGTTCGGCCTGAGGGAGCCAGTTGGTCCCGAAGGTGACCGGCGTCAGGGCGAAAGCCGGGGCAGAAAAGGCGACCAGGGCCGTGCAGGTAAAGGCTGTCTTGCGCATGTTTCCCATCCTCAAGGAGATTGTGACAGGAGAAAGCTTGCCTCTGGGCGCGCCCTTCACAAGCACGGCTCTGCAGTGACCCGGATCCTTTGCGCAGATGCCCATTTGATGTGCGTAATTTCTGCAATTTGCACAAAACGCATCTCTTGCCGGGATGGCAGCACTGCAAGACGCATGGAATCACGGCAAATTCGACTAAGAGTGCCTGACATGCTCAAATCACGGAAATGCCAATGGAAGCTTTGAACCCCGACAGCCTGCACCCGCCCTTTGCACGCTACGCGCATGGGCGCGTGTTCCCGGCAGCCAGCCGGGTGATCATGACCTCTGGTCAGTTGCCGATCCGCAAGGACGGGACGACACCGGAGGGTGCCGAAGCGCAAGCAGCGCTGTGTTTCAGCAACATAGCCGAGATCCTCGCCGAAGCCGGCGCCGCGCCGGAGCATGTCATCCGGGTCAATGCTTTCGTCACGGATCGCGCGCATATGGCCGGATATATGGCGGCGCGAGATGCCTTTTTCGCGCAATCTGCGGTGCCCCCGGCATCGACCCTCGTGATCGTTTCCGGCTTTACGAGACCGGAATTTCTGGTCGAGGTCGAAGTTACTGCTGCGCTCTGATCCGGGCAGGCAGTGACGGAAATGCTGGGCGGCGCTCCCGCCGCTGAACATCTGACCGCGTGCAGGCGCGCAAGCTGAAACAGGCTGACAGATTTGCCGCGACCGGAGGGGTCAGAACGCTTGCATTTCCGGCTCGGACATCGGACCTTCGCGATATGGATGAAAACACCAAACACCCCCACCTGCGCATCCGGATCGTCTTTGGCGAAGATGAAATGATTGGCCCCGGCAAGGCGGAACTGCTGGAGCGGATCGACCGTTGCGGTTCGATTGCCGCGGCCGGGCGCGAGATGGGAATGAGCTACAAGCGTGCCTGGGAGCTGGTCGGAACGCTGAACGCGATGTTTCAGGCGCCGCTGGTCGAAAGCACGCGCGGCGGTCCCGGTGGCGGCGGTGCGGTGCTGACAAATGCCGGGCGAGACGTGCTGGCACTCTACCGGGCATTCGAAATGGAGGTCGCAGAAGCAGGGGCCGCGCGGCTTGAGGCCTTGAAATCGCGCCTGCGCGCTATTCCCGAAGGAAAATAACGCTTGCCTCGCAGGGCTGGCCTGACGATATGTTTCATTGAACATATCTCTCTGGAGCTTCACATGCCGTCCCCTTTCACCCGCCGGACCACTCTCGCCTTGCTGTCAGGCATGGTTTTGACGGCCGCCCCTATCCGGGCGAGCGCGGCGGATGTGCTTGTATTTGCCGCCGCCAGCCTGACGAACGCGCTCGACCGGGTTGCAGGGGCCTGGACTGCTAAAACCGGACACAGGGCTGTCATTGCCTATGCCGGGTCGTCGGCACTGGCCCGACAGATCCAGCTGGGTGCGCCTGCCGATATCTTCATTTCGGCCAGTGTGGACTGGATGGACGCGATCGATGCGTCGGGCGATCTGCGTGCAGGCACGCGGCGCGATATTCTGACAGGCACCCTTGCGCTGATTGCCCATGGTCGTGACGCAGACCCCGTGGTCATCGACGCGACACTTGATCTGCTGGGCCTGCTCGATGGCGGGCGATTGTCGATGGCGCTGGTCGAGGCAGTCCCGGCGGGCATCTACGGCAAGCAGGCGCTGAGCGCGCTGGGGCTGTGGGACGAGGTCGCACCATGGGTCGCACAGTCCGACAATGTGCGCGCGGCGCTGGCTTTCGTCGCACAGGGCGAGGCAACGCTCGGCATTGTCTATGCCTCTGATGCAGCGGTGCAAGATGATGTCAGCATCATCGGCACATTCCCCGAGGACAGCCACGCCCCTATCGTCTTTCCCGCCGGGATCACGGCACAAAGCGAAAACCCCCTCGCTGGCGATTTTCTCGATTTCATGAATTCCGACACGGCCCTTGCCATCTGGCAGGAGTTCGGCTTTGGCGTGTTCGACTGATGCGGGGGCCGGATGTGGAGTGACTGGGCAAACTGGCTTGGCCCCGCCGAATGGCAGGCCGTGCGGCTGTCGATCCGGGTGTCGTTCTGGGCGACACTGGCCAGCCTGCCGCTGGGCATCTTCGTGGCCTATGTGCTTGCCCGATGGGAGTTTCCCGGCAAGCAGGTGTTGAATGGCATCGTGCATCTGCCGCTGATCCTGCCGCCTGTGGTGACAGGCTACCTGCTGCTGATCGTGCTGGGGCGGCGGGGGTATGTGGGGCAGTTTCTGGACCAATGGTTCGGGATCGTCTTCTCGTTCCGATGGACAGGGGCGGCTGTCGCGGCCGCTGTGATGGCCTTTCCGCTGATGGTGCGCGCGATCCGACTGGCAATCGAGGCGGTGGACCCGAAACTCGAAGCCGCCGCAAGCACACTGGGCGCGTCGCGCATGTGGGTTTTTCTGACGATCACCCTGCCCCTGATCCTGCCCGGAATCATTGCGGGCGCGATTCTGGCCTTTGCCAAGGCCATCGGCGAGTTCGGCGCGACCATCACCTTCGTCTCGAACATTCCCGGCCAGACACAGATCATCCCCTCGGCCATCTATGCGTTTCTGCAGGTGCCCGGTGGGCAGGAGGCTGCAAGCCGCCTGGTGATCATCGCCATCGTGATCGCCATGGCGGCGTTGCTGCTATCGGAATTTGTCGCCCGCCGCGTGGCAAGACTGGTCGCCGGGTCATGACGCTGCAGTTGTCTGTCCGCCACCGGTTTCCCGGTTTCACGCTCGATGTCGATGTCACGACGCCGCCGGGGGTAACAGTGCTGTTCGGCCCGTCAGGATCGGGCAAGACGACGCTGATCAATGCTGTCGCGGGGCTTTTGCGTCCGGATCACGGCAGGATCGCAGCCGATGATTTCATGCTGCTCGATACCGGGGCGCAGCGATTTCTTCCACCGCACCGCCGCCGGATTGGCTATGTGTTTCAGGAAGGACGCTTGTTCCCCCATCTGACGGTCCGGCAGAACCTGCTTTACGGTCGCTGGTTCGCGCCCCGCGATGCGCAGCCTGAAAACCTGGACCGGGTGGTGGACATGCTGGGCATCGCGCCGCTTCTGTCGCGTCGCCCCGGCGCGCTTTCGGGGGGCGAAAAACAGCGCGTCGCCATTGGCCGCGCGCTTTTGTCCGCGCCCAGAATGATCCTTGCCGATGAACCGCTCGCAGCGCTCGACGAGGCCCGCAAGGCCGAGATCCTGCCCTATTTCGAGCGGCTGCGTGACGAAGTGTCGATCCCGATCCTGTATGTCAGTCATTCCTCGGCGGAAGTGGCACGGCTCGCGACCACGGTGATCGCCTTGCGCGAGGGGCGCGTCGCGGCGATGGGCCCGCCGGAACAGGTTCTGTCCGATGTGGCCGCAGTGGGTGCGCGCGAGGTTGCTTCCGTGCTGCGCGCGCGGGTCGTGGCACATCACGCGGATGGCCTGAGCGAACTGACGACCGCTGCCGGCCCGCTGCATCTTCCGCGTGTCTCTGCCGCGCCCGGAACGGTGATCCGGGTTCAGATCATGGCGAGCGAGGTCATCCTGGCACGCGAGGCCCCCATTGGCCTGTCGGCGTTGAACATCCTGCGCGGGACCATCGTCGAGATCCAGCCCGGCAAGGGTCCGGCGGCGCGGGTGGTGCTGGCATGCGGCGAAGAGCGGCTGGCCGCGCGGGTCACGCAACGCGCGGTCGCAGCCCTGGGGCTGAAACCCGGCCAGACCTGTCATGCCATTGTCAAATCCGTCGCGGTCGCCCCCGAAGCTGTGGGCCACGGCCAGCGGCATCAGGCGTCCGAATGACCCGCATCCGCAAACCCGGCCTTTCGGTCGGCATTGGCACCGCAGCGGGCATGGCGGGCGGGCTGATCGGGCTGGGCGGCGCAGAGTTCCGGCTGCCCGCGCTGGTGGGTGTGCTGCGTTTCTCGGCGCGCGAGGCCGTGGCCGTGAACCTGCTGGCCAGTTTCGCCGTGCTGGCCGCCGCCTTCCCCTTCCGCGCAAGTTCGGTGCCCCTTGCAGAGATCGCGCCGCACCTGCCTGCGGTTCTGGGGATGCTTGCAGGGTCGATGTCAGCCGCCTGGGTGGGCGCGGGTTGGCTGCGGCGCGCGTCTGACAGGCTGCTGGGCCGCCTGATCCTGATCCTGCTGCTTGCCCTTGGCGTGATCCTGATCGTCGAAGGGGTGTTCGTGGCAGACCCCATGCGACTGGTGGCCGACAGCATGCTTCCAACCGTTCTGGTGGCGGCTGTCTGCGGGGTCATCATCGGCCTTGTTTCGTCGCTGCTGGGCGTGGCAGGGGGCGAATTGATCATCCCGTGCTTCATCCTGCTGTTCGGTGTGGATGTGAAACTCGCAGGGTCCATGTCGATGCTGGTGGGCCTGCCAACGATTGCTGTCGGGTTGCTGCGTCATTTCGGCGACGGATCAGTGCTGCGCGAGACCGTCGTCTGGCACGCCACCATCCTGCCGCTGGGACTGGGGTCGATCATTGGTGCGATCCTTGGCGCGCTTGCGCTTGGCCTTGTGCCGTCGCAGGCACTCAAGATCGGCCTTGGCCTGATCCTGATCTGGTCGGCATGGAGCGTGTTCCGGCATCTGCCGCGCCAGACGTAGCGCCGTTCAGCGTCCCATCCCCTCGCCTTCCCATCCCGGCGGTTTCCGCCGCAAGCGGGTCTGGGCGGGCATCACGCGATCACTGTCCGGCGGGTTTGAAACCAATCGCGGCCAGCGCCCCCGCACTGTCACGCAATGCAAGCTCGAAGGCTGCGATGGCATCCGGGTCGCGCGGTTCGGCCCAAACGGCAAAGTCGTAATCTTCGTCCGCGACAGGCAGGAAGCCCAGACCCATCGCCTCGGCCACGGGCCGGATCGCCATGCCCCAATCGGCCCGGCCCTGCGCGATGCTGGCAGCGACGGCATTGTGCGAGCTGGGCTGGTTCCAGTAGCCGGGGGGGCGAGCCCCTTGCAGCAGACGGTCCATCAGAATGCGGGTGCCCGAGCCCTGATTGCGATTGACCATGATCGCGTCCGGATCCGCGAGAACAGCCGCGACGGCCTCATCGAGCGCGCGCCCGTCAAACCGGGCATCGCCGGGACGGAACAAAATCCCCTGCATCCGCCGCCAGCCGGGGATCAGGCGCATCCCTTTTCTCAGGAAGGGACGGTTATACTCGCCAGTATCCGCATGCAGCAGATGAATGGGGGCAATGTCGGATTCGCGCCTGCGCAGCGCCGCCAGCCCGCCCTGAGATCCCGTGGCGAGGATACGCGCTGATAGCCCGACCCCGGCCAGTTGCCCGATCACGCGATCCAGCCCCACGCAATGACTGCCCAGAATGGCCAGCCGGGGGGGCACGACAGAGGCACCGAACAGCGTGACCTCGAAGCCTGTGCCGGGCGGCAGGCTTTCTGCGAGTGCAGGCACCGTCACAAAGCCATCGGCCTGCGCAAAGGCCGTGACCGCGCCCGAGCCCTTTGCGACCGGATGCGCGACCAGCCCCTCTGGCCCTTCGGTCAGCGCGACCATGGCGAATTCGGTGCGCCCCAGTTCCGAGATCAGACGCACCGGCAAGCTGGCCGCAACCCGCGCCGCACCGCGCGGCGGCAAGCCCGCCATCGCGCGCAAAGCAGGCGCGACCAGTTCATGAAACGTGAACATCGCCGAGGTCGGAAACCCCGGCAGAACCACCACAGGCTTGCCGTCGCAAACCGCAAGGCACAAGGGTTTTCCGGGCTTCAGTGCCACGCCATGCGCGACGATACCCGGCGCGCCCAACCCTTCGATCACCTTTACGGTCAGATCGCCCGCGCCTTTCGAGGTGCCCCCCGACAGGATCAGCGCATCATGCGCGGCAAACCCCGCATGCACTGCCGCCTCAAGTGCAGCCGGATCATCCGGCACAGCCCCCAGATGAACCGCTTCGCAGCCATTTTCGCGCAAGGCGGCAACGATCACAGGACCATTGGAATCGTAAACCCCGGCAGGGCGCAGGCTCTGGCCGGGCTGGACCAGTTCGTCACCAGTTGACAGGACCGCCACGCGGGGACGACGCCATACCTCGGCACGGTCCAGCCCCACCGCGGCCAGCATGGCGATTTCGCGCGCACCAACCAGCGTGCCCTTGCGCAGCAGGGTCTGACCGCGTGCAATATCAGATCCGGCAAAGGACAGATGCGTGCCCGGTGCCACGGCACGCGACACCGTGATGCCTTGGCCCTCGGGGTCCGTATGTTCGATCATCACCACGGCATCGGCACCGCGCGGGATTGGTCCGCCTGTGGCGATCGGCGTCGCGGTGCCGGATGCGACCGACAGGCATGGGGCCGTGCCGCAGGCGATGGTCTCGGGGTTCAGCCGCAACGGCACTGGCCGGGCGCTCGAGGCCTCGAACAGATCCGCCGCGCGCACGGCGAAGCCGTCCACTGTTGCCCGGTCGAACGGCGGCGCATCAACGGGCGCAGCAATATCGGATGCCAGCACCCTGCCCGGCAGATCATCAAGTCGAACCGCTTCCGTTCCCAGTGGCGCTGGGCGCAACGCCGCGAGAAAGGCAGCCTCGGCGGCATCGCGCGAGAGCACCTTGAGGAACTGGTCCTGGGTCGGCGGGATTGGATCAGGGGAATTGGTCATGGGTCAACCCAAAGGCAGATCGAGTGGCGTGGCGGTTAGCGGCGCACCCGCTGGCAGCCCTTCGCTGTCAGGGGGCAGGATGGCAAAGGCCGATGCTTGCGCAAGGCCGGAAAGCGTGACCGTTCCCACAGGCTGGGACTGCCAGTGGCCCGCAACCGCTGTCAGCAAGACCAGCTCGGACAAGCCAACAGTCGAGGTCAGCTTGCGCGCAAGTGGCAGGCTGGTCGCAGCAGGGGCCGCGCCGGTCAGCCGGGCCATGACCGGCAGCACCAGACCCAGAGCGGCCGCGATCATCCCGTCAAACCTCGCTGGAACCGACACAATGAGTGAACTGCCCTCCCGCGTCAGCCATGCTGTCTCGGCGGGGGTCATCGCCAGCCGGGGGGTATGGTCATGGACCGCGCACAAGGTCAGGTCGGCGGGACTGTCGACAACCACATCGGCCCCAAGCGCTGACAGCCAGCCGCGCAGGAATGCCGCCTGTGCGGGATCGTCGATCACAACTGCGGCGCGCGGGCGGCGGATGGCAAGCCGCGCGATCCCGACCTGCAGGGCGATCATAACATGGCGGGCGCTCAACCGCGTTCCGGCTCGTGCAAGCACCTCCCCCGCGCGCCCGTCATGGCCTGCGTGGCGCACCCCTTCGCCGGGATTGACGGATCGGAGGGCTTCCAGCACTCCGAAACCAGTGTCAGTGGCGTCTTCAGGCAGAACGGCATCTTTGCCGGGTGGCAATGCGGCACCCGGCACAACCCGGATCGGGTGATCAAGCGGCACCGGCACACCGGCGCTCGCACCCACGAAATCCATCGCAGTCACGGCAAAACCGGCCCTCAGCCCCTCGGCGGTGGCCGGCATGTCCCTTGGCAACTGGAAATCCTCGGCGAGGATGTACCCACAGGCCTCGGACGGCCCTGCCAGAATGGCAGAAACCGGGCTCAGGCCATTAAGTGCCTCGCCAAGACACGCATCAAGGGGCATCAGTCTGTTCATGATCTTGAAATAACTCCCCCCACCGCAAGGACCATGGCCGGAACGCAACATGGTCATGCGGCGCATCGTGTTGCGCCGCTCGCGTATGCCCTACTTTGCATCGGGAAAAAACAACTGTTCACCACCAACCGTGAAATCCGCGATGGCCGCCTGACCCGTGTCCGAGATGATCCAGTCAATGAACGCCTGACCCTGCGCAGCCTTCACATGGCCATGTCGCTCGGGGTTCACAAGGATGATCCCATAAGGGTTGAACAAGACAGGATCGCCCTCGAACACGATCTCCAGCCCGGCCCGGTTGTCAAAGCTCAGCCATGTGCCCCGGTCGGTCAACGCATAGGCAGGGACTTGGGCGGCTGTGTTCAGCGTCGCGCCCATGCCTGAGCCGGTGGACAGGTACCAGCTGCCCGCAGGCTCGATCCCGGCAGCCGCCCAGAGGGCTTTCTCGGCGACATGGGTGCCGCTGTCATCCCCGCGCGAGGCGAACGACGCCCCTGCCCCGGCGATTGCGGCCATGGCGTCAGCCGCATCAGCCGCATCGCGCAGCCCGGCCGGATCGTCATTCGGGCCGACGATGACGAAGTCGTTGTACATCACGTCAAAACGCTGCACGCCATAGCCATCCGTCACGAACTGCTCTTCCTGTGCGCGGGCATGAACGAAGACCACATCGGCATCGCCCCGCCGCCCGGTTTCCAGCGCCTGGCCGGTGCCCTGCGAAACGACGCGCACCTCGATGCCTGTCTCGGCCTGAAAGATCGGCAGGATATGCCCGAACAGCCCCGAATTCTCGGTCGAGGTGGTCGAGGCCACGGTGATGAACTCCTGTGCGCTCGCAGGCAGGGCGGCAAACAACGCCATACTTGATGCGGCGGACAGGATGAAGCGACGGGGTTGGGCCATGGTTTGATCTCTCCCTTTACGATTACCAGATCAGATCGCCCGCGAGGAATGCGCGGGCCTCGAGGGTTTCCGGCCCCGCGAAGAATTCGGCAGCAGATCGGTGCTCGATCAGCCGACCGCGATGCAGAAAGGCCACATCCTGCGCTAGGCGCCGGGCCTGCCCCAGATCATGGGTGGTCATCACGATGGTCATCCCCTCGTCGGAAAACTGCGCCACCATCTCCTCGATGATGCGCGTCGCGGAAGGGTCCAGCGCGGAAGATGGCTCGTCCAGAAACAGTACTTGCGGACGCATCGACCATGCGCGCGCCAGAGCAAGGCGCTGCTGCTCGCCCCCGGACAAAAGCCGCGCAGGCCGGTCGGCCAAAGGGGTCAACCCGAAACGATCCAGCGTGCAGGCAACAAGATAACGTCGCTCGGACCGTGGCAGGCGCTTCAAGGCCAGCGGATACTCCAGATTCGCCGCGACCGACCGGCGCAGCACGACGGGACGCTGGAACACCATGGCCTGCGCGCTTGCGCGCGCCTCGCCACTGGCCCAGCGACGACGGCCCGCAGTTGGCTCGATCAGCCCGTGGCAAATCCGCAGAAACAGGCTCTTGCCAGCACCATTCGCGCCCATCACCATCAGGCGTCGCCCTGCCTCAATGCGAATCGAGATGTCGGACAGAAGCGCGGCACCGCCTGCGACATAGCGCACGCCTTCAAGCGAAAGCGGCAGGATCGATGCGGCAGGATCACGCGCGACGCTCATCCCAGTCGCCCCCGCGCCCATTCCCCTGCCCCCCATGCCGCCGCGTTCAGCGTCAGGGTCAGTGCCAGTAGAATGATGCCCAACGCGATGGCCAGCCCCAGATTGCCGCGACTTGTCTCGAGCGTGATGGCGGTGGTCATGGTGCGGGTATGGCCTGCGATATTGCCGCCGACGATCAGCACCGCGCCGACTTCGGCACTAGCCCGCCCGAACCCGGCAAGCACGCCGGTCAGCAGCGAGACCCGCCCATCCCACAGCAGCGTCGGTACGGCACGCAGACGGCTAGCACCGAGCGACCGCAGGTGCTCTTGATACTCGGCCCAGAGATCTTCGACCACCGTGCGTGTGAGCGAAACAACGATTGGCAGGATCAACACGGTCTGCGCAATGATCATGGCGGTCGGCGTGAACAGCAGCGCAAGCGACCCCAGCGGGCCAGAGCGCGACAGCAGCAGATAGACCACCAGCCCCGCCACGACAGGCGGCAACCCCATAAGTGCATTGAACACCACGATCACCGCGCCACGACCCGGAAACCGCGCCAGCGCCAATGCAGCCCCGAGCGGCAGGCCGATCACGCAGGCGATCAGCACGGCTGCCAGCGTCACCCGCAGGGACAACCCGATGATCTGCATCAGGGCTGGATCACCACTGGCGATCAGACTGAAAGCGGTCGCGAAAGGGCCGTCCATACAGA
Source organism: Natronohydrobacter sp. (assembly GCA_020832585.1). GTDB lineage: Bacteria > Pseudomonadota > Alphaproteobacteria > Rhodobacterales > Rhodobacteraceae > Roseinatronobacter. The sequence continues at coordinate 48,445 of JAFIEL010000005.1, forward strand.
ATCCTTACATAAAGCAGTAGAAAAAGAGCAGAAAGCAGTTTAATACTCAACAATGTAAGTTTCGCATTGGATTACATGATTATGCAGGAAATGCAGACAACGCGACCGTCTCCCGTGACAGATTCAGCGCCCTCGCCTTCCTTGCTCACGACAGGAGAGGTCGCCGATTACCTGCGCGTCAAGGAGCGCACCATCTACGAGATGGTCGCGCGCCAGACGATTCCGTTCAGTCGCGCCACCGGCAAGCTCTTGTTCCCGCGCCGCTTGATCGACGCATGGCTGGAAGCCCAGACGGATTTGCCGACAAACGGCATCGCCCCGGCTCCGCTGATCTATGCAGGCTCGAACGATCCACTCCTCGAATGGGCCATCCGCCAGTCGGGCAGCGGCTTGGCAGTGCTGGCGCGTGGCTCTGTTCAGGGGCTGGAAGATCTTGCCGCCCGCCGCGCGGTGCTGGCCGGTTCCCATCTGCTGGATCCGGACACCGGGGTCTGGAATCTCGCGGCTGCCAGATCCCACTTGCCCGGAACCGGCCATGTTCTGATCCATTGGGCGCGCCGCACGCAAGGGCTGATCACGGCCACCGGCAACCCGCGGGCGGTCATGGGGCTGAGAGATGCCGCAGATCGGGGATTGCGCTTTGCCATACGCGCCGCCGGAGCGGGCTCTACCCGCTTGCTGGAGGTGCTTCTGGCGCGGGAAGGGCTGACTATGGCCAGCCTCTCGATACTGGATCACCCCGCTGAAACCCATGCCGATCTTGCCGTCCTGATCGAGACCGGCGAGGCTGATCTGGGCCTCGGATTGCAGGCCGCAGCCGGGGGCATGGGCTTCCTCCCTCTGGTGGTCGATGAAAGCTTCGACATTGCCATGACCCGTCGGAACTATTTCGAGCCACCGTTTCAGGCCATACTGACCTTCGCCCGCTCGGAAATTTTTGCGCGCCGCGCAGCCCATCTTGGCGGCTATGATCTCAGTGACCTCGGGAAAATACTCTGGAACGGGTGAATCGCTTTCCGCGAGGCCGCGCCAGCCTGGCAAACCCGTCGTCTGGCGCGCGGACAAATCCTAAAGGGGCCGAAGGTGATGATAGGAAGTGACAAGGCCGCCCCAAGGTCGACGGATCGTCGTAGCATCCCACTAATGAGTTAACGCAGATGCAAGTGCGCTCCGGGCATCATTATTGATGGCGATATGAGAAAAAGTGGCAGCCCGTAGGGGAATCGAACCCCTCTTTCCAGGTTGAAAACCTGGCGTCCTAACCGATAGACGAACGGGCCACGTTTGGCGTGAGGTGGCTTTTATGCAAAGCGAAACTACTGCGCAAGGGGGCAAGTCTGGTTTTTCGCATCAGTACGAAAGAAATTTCATCCTGCTGTCGGTCGTGCAGCGTCATCCAAACGAAGCTGCACATTTGAACGCCCACCCCATTGATTTATCTCCAACTTTCCAGCCAGATGCAGCCTCTGGCCCTGCGCGCCTGCAATCAATGGCCCGAGCGCACTGTCAAACGCCCCGAAGGCAATGGCATCGAGGGCGGCACCTTGGCCATCAGTGAACCGTGCGCGCAGATGTGTCTCACCCATGCGTCGAATCGACTGGATGCGCATGTCGGGAAAGGCAAAGCGTGGTGCCGGGGCGGATGCTCCGAAAGGTCCGGCGGCTTCGAGCTGTGTCACAAGTTCCGCTGTGGCCGCGGCAGGCATCAGCACGCCATCCAGATGCAGCGCCCGGACGCCCGTCTGACCAGCTCCTTGTTGTGCCAGAAGCGCGTCAAGCCGGGCCATCGCCGCGTCCAGCTTGTCGCGCGCAACCGTCAGACCAGCGGCCATGCGGTGCCCGCCACCTTTCTCCAGCAACCCTTCCTGTACAAGACGGTGGATCGCGGCCCCCAGATCGACACCTGGCACAGACCTGCCGGACCCCTTGCCCTGCGCCCCCTCCAGACCGATCACGATGGCGGGCCGGTTCATGGCCTCTTTCAGTCGCGCCGCTGCGATCCCGATCACACCGGGATGCCAGCCTTCCCCAGCGGCCCAGACCAGCGCCGCATCACTGCCGCGCGCCTCTGCCTGGTTCAAGGCGGCGGCGCGCACTCCGGCTTCGATCTCGCGGCGTTCGGAATTGAGCTGGTCCAGCCGCTCGGCAAGGGCTTCGGCCTCGCGCGGGTCATCGCAAGCCAGAAGCCGCGCGCCCAGATCCGCAGCCCCGATTCGTCCGCCCGCATTGACGCGCGGTCCCAGCACGAAGCCCAGATGGTAGGATGACGGTGCTGTCTCCAACCGTGCCACATCCGCCAGAGCGCGCAAGCCCACACGCTGGCGCGCGCCCATCACCTTCAGGCCCTGGCGCACAAAGGCACGGTTCACCCCGATCAGCGGGGCGACATCTGCGACCGTCGCCAGAGCCACCAGGTCCAGCAGCGCCATAAGATCCGGCCCTTGCCGTTTCTGCCTGCGAAGTTGTCGATTGGCCTCCACCAGCATCAGAAAGACGACACCTGCCGCACAGAGATGGCCCAGATCGCCGCTTTCATCCTGCCGGTTGGGATTGACAACAGCCAGCGCGGGCGGCAGCGTTTCGCCACCAAGGTGATGATCGAGCACGATGACATCTGCGCCGACGGCCGCTGCGATCGGGTCATGGCTGAGCGTGCCGCAATCGACGCAGATGATCAGGTCATGGGTCGCGGAAAGCTCTCGCATTGCAGGCACATTCGGCCCGTAGCCTTCGTCAATCCGGTCGGGAATATACAGCGTTGCCTGCCGTCCCATCGTGCGCAGCCAGCAGATCAGCAATGCTGCAGACGCCCCGCCATCGACATCGTAATCCGCGAAAACAGCTATCTTCTGTCCTGCCGCAACAGCCGCGAGAAACCGTTCAGCGGCAAGCTCCATGTCACGCAGGCTGCGCGGGTCGGGCAGCAGATCCCGCAAGGCCGGACTGAGGAATGCCGTTGCGGCCTCTGGCTCCACACCCGAACGTGCAAGGACGGAACAGACAGCAGGCGGCAGGTGCGTTGCTTGCCCGATCGCCTCTGCCTTGCGCGCGCGCGCCGGGTCAGGACCAAGCCAACGCCGCCCGAGAGCCGAGCTTTCTACCCCCAGATAGGCAGCCTCCATGATCTGCCCTTTCATGTCACCTTGCCCAAAATACTCAATAGCCCCGTCATGCGCTGACCCCGCATGACGGGCAGTGCGCTCAGAGCGGCGAGCGATAGCTCATGCGGCGCACCGATCCGGTTTTCGACCGCATCAGCAGCGTATCCGTGGTCACCCAGCCCGGTTCGGTCTTGATGCCTTTCACAACCGAGCCATCCGTCACCCCGGTCGCCGCAAAGATCACATCTCCCATGACCATGTCATCTAGCGTATAGATCTTGTCGAAATCCTCAATCCCGGCACGGCGGGCGCGGGATTTCTCGTCGTCGTTGCGGAACAGCAGGCGACCGTATATCTGACCCCCCATACATTTCAGCGCCGCTGCCGCCAACACGCCTTCGGGCGCGCCGCCTGAACCCATATACATGTCAATCCCCGTCAGAACGGGTTCGGCGCAATGGATCACGCCCGCCACATCACCATCCATGATCAGGCGGATTGCGGCACCAGTCGAGCGGATATCGGCGATCATGTCCTCATGCCGGGGGCGTTCCAGCACGCAGACCGAGATATCGGAAGGCTCGCAGCCCTTGGCCTTGGCAAGTGCGCGCACGCGCTCCGCCGGGGTCATCTCCATAGTGACCGTATCGGGTGCATAGCCCGGACCGATGGCCAGCTTGTCCATATAGACATCGGGCGCATGCAGCATTGTCCCGCGCGGAGCCATGGCGATCACCGTCAGGGCGTTGGGGAAATCCTTGGCGGTCAGCGTCGTGCCTTCCAGCGGGTCGAGCGCAATATCGACCTCTGGCCCCTGCCCTGTGCCCACTTCTTCGCCGATATACAGCATCGGGGCCTCGTCGCGTTCCCCCTCGCCGATCACGACACGCCCCTTGATGTCGAGCATGTTCAGCTGACGGCGCATCGCATCGACTGCCGCCTGATCTGCCGCTTTCTCGTCACCACGTCCGACAAGACGCGCAGAGGCAAGCGCCGCCGCCTCGCTGACGCGGGCAAGACCCAGCGACAGCATGCGATCATGGAATTCGGGGGTCGTCGTGGTCATCGGGCTGTCCCTTCACAAATGGTTTGCCCTGCTTCTACAGACTGAAACGGGTTTCGCACAAGGCACAGCGCAGATTCAGCGCCGATGTCAGCGCAAACTTCCCCTTTTCGCGGCGGAAAGGACTCAGTCTTCCTCGATGGCGAGTGCAACAGGCTCGCCCATCACGACGCCTGTTTTCATCGACAGCGCTATTGCGTGATCAATCGCATCACGCGTCGTTTTGTGGGTGATGATCAGCACAGGCGCGCGTGTGTCCTGATGGCCATATTGGCGCATCCGGTTGATCGAGACCCCTGCATTGCCCAGCGCCTCGGCCACCTTGGCCAATGCGCCGGGCTTGTCCATCAGGCCCATGCGCAGATACCAGGGTTTCGAGCCCATCGCCTTGGCCGAGACGGCGTGTTCCAGCGTGTCCGCGGGCTGGCCGAAAACCGGCAGGCGGAAGCCGCGGGCAATGTCGATCACATCGCCGATCACGGCGCTGGCGGTCGGCCCTTCGCCCGCACCGGGGCCGCGCAGGATGACCTGCTGGACCGCATCGCCCTCGATGACGATCATGTTGGTGCCGCCCTTGAGTTGGCCCAGTGGGCTGTCAGCAGGCACAAGGCAGGGCGTCATTGATTGCTCCAGCCCCCGGCCTGTCATCTGCGCCACGCCCAGAAGCTTGATGCGCAGGCCCAGATCGGCAGCGGCGCGGATATCCTCGATCGAGATGCGCTCGATCCCTTCGAGCGCGATGGCGTCGAAATCGGGGCGCGTGCCGAAGGCGATGGCGCTGAGCAGCGTCAGCTTATGGGCTGCATCTATCCCGCCGACATCAAGCGTCGGGTCGGCTTCGAGATAACCCAGCTGATTGGCTTCCTCGAACACGGTTTCATAGGGCAGCCCCGCATCTTCCATCCGCGTCAGGATATAGTTGCAGGTGCCGTTCATCACGCCCTTGATCCGGGTGATCCGGTTCCCGGCCAGCCCTTCGGTCAGCGCCTTGATGACGGGGATGCCGCCTGCGACAGCCGCTTCGAAGCGCAGCGCGACGCCTGCGACCTCGGAAGCTTCGGCCAGCGCCTGTCCGTGGATCGCGAGAAGTGCCTTGTTGGCGGTCACGATATGCTTGCCTGCCGCGATGGCAGCTTCGGTCAGCGCCTTGGCGGGGCCATTCTCCCCGCCCATGAGTTCCACGACCACATCGATATCGGCGCGGCGCGCAAGGGCGACAGGATCATCTTCCCAGTCATAGCCCGATATATCGACCCCGCGGTTGCGCGTGCGCGAGCGGGCAGAGACCGCGACGATCTCGATGGGCCGCCCCGCGCGGCGCGCGAGCAACTCGCCATTGGTCTGCACGATCCGCACCAGACCCGTGCCGACAGTGCCAAGCCCGGCAATTCCAAGGCGCAAGGGGGGGGTCATGTCGGCGCTCCATCTGCTCAGCCACGTTTCGCGGCCCTGTTAGCCGCTTGCAGACCTGCTTGCAATGCACGGCATCAGGTAGGGTGCGTGCTCAGCACGCACCCTACGTCAGCCCCCAAGCTTCGCCGCATCCCGCGCCAGCGCCTCGCGCGTGGCATTGCGCCGATACCAGAGCGTGATCGCCGTCGAACTGAGCACGATGAACAGCGAGTAAAGCACCGGGATCAGCAGCAGATCCTCTTGCAGCGCGGGCGCGAAGCTGAGCGTGATCACCAGCACCGCCAGCGGACCGTTCTGGATGCCGGTTTCCAGACTGATGGTGCGCGAGCGGTTCGTGTCCTGCCCCAGCCCGCGCGCCACCCAAAAGCCAAACAGCATACCGATCAACCCGATGCCGATGGTCGCCGCATAAATCGCAGGCCCCGTGTCGAGCAACAGCTGGTAGTTGCGCGGCACCCAGGTCACGATCAGGAACAGGATCACCACGACCCCCATGACGGACCCGATCAGCTCGACCGTGGCGCCGATATTGGGGTTGAGCTTGCGCAACACCATCCCCAGCAGCGTGGGGATCAGCAGCACCACCAGCACCTGTGCGACATTGGCCGGCGGGATCGCCGATTCTGCCGGCACGCCCGCCAGCCCGCCATAGAAGCTGAGCAGCACTGGCACCATCACCACGGCCGCCAGCGTGGAAACCACCGTCATCATGATCGACAACGCCAGCACACCCTTCGAGAAGTACGCGAAAATGTTCGAGGTGGTCCCCCCCGGCATGCAGGCGATGAGCAGAAGCCCCACCACCAGCGCGGGTGGCAGACCCAGCCCGACCGCCAGCAGGAACCCCAGAAAGGGCATCACCGCGAACTGGCTGAGCAAGCCCACCAGAATCCCCTTGGGCTTGCGAAAGGCGATGCGGAAATCGCGCGGGGTCATGCTTGCCCCCATGCCCAGCATGATCACCATCATCATCACGCCCAGAAGGGTCGTTTCCAGTTCCGTCAGCATCGCTTATGCCCCCTTCGCAAATTCGGCCCGCACTTCGGCTTTCAGATCCTTGCGCAGGATCTTTCCGATGGGGGATTTTGGCAGCTCATCGCGGATGATCACCGAGCGCGGCACCTTGTAGGCCGCAAGATGCTTGCGGCAATGCGCGACCACATCCTCCTTGGTGATCTGCGCCGCCACATCCGGATTCTGCACCACATAGGCGCGCACCGCCTCGCCCGTGCCCTTGTCCGGCACGCCGATGACGGCGGCTTCGAGCACAGCGTCCATTTTCGACAGGCAGTCCTCGACCTCGTTGGGGTAGACATTGAAGCCAGAGACCAGAACCATATCCTTCTTGCGATCCACGATCTTGAGAAAGCCATCCGGATCCATCACCGCGACATCGCCGGTAAAGACCCAGCCATTCTGCAAGGTCTTTTCGGTTTCATCCGGGCGGTTCCAATAGCCGCGCATAACCTGCGGGCCGCGCACCAGCAATTCGCCCGCCTCGCCCTGCGCCACCGGTTCGACCTTGTCATCGACCAGCACCACATCTGTCCCCGGTGCGGGAATACCGATCGAACCGACCCGCACATCCTGATCCAGCGGATTGAAACTGACCAGCGGCGCGGTTTCGGTCAGCCCGTAACCTTCGGCGATGCGCGTGCCGGTAATGGTCTGCCAACGTGCCGCGACAGCTTCATGCAGCGCTGTGCCACCCGCGATCGCGGCTTTCAGATGTTTCGGCGGATAGGCCGCGAACCATTCCTCATTCATCAACCCGTTGAACAGGGTGTTGACGCCAGTGATCCATGTCACCGGGTAATTCTCCAATGCGCGCTGGATATTCTGCACCGGACGCGGCGAGGGCACGAGGATATTGCGCGCGCCCAGATCGAAAAACACCATCAGATTGGCCGTGAAGGCGAAGATATGATAGAGCGGCAGCGCCGTCAGGATCACATCCTCGCCGGTCATGTAGCGCGCGCCCATCGCCTTGACCTGATCGATATTGGCCAGAATATTGCCATGGGTCAGCATCGCGCCCTTGGCGACGCCGGTCGTGCCACCGGTATATTGCAACAGCGCCAGATCATCGGGGCGCAATGCGTCCCAATCCGTCACCGCGGGCAATCCGCGCCCCAGTTTCAAAGCCTGTCGGATACGCAAAACAGGCACGCCAAGATCCGGCACCGGCGGCAGGCTCCGGTTCCAGAGTTTCTGCACCCCGCGCACCACCATTTCCGGCACGCTCGGGAAGAACTCCGGCACCCCCGCCAGCACCACATGGCGGATCTGCGTCTGCGGGATCACCTCGGCCAGCTTGTCGGCGAACATGTCCGAAATGACCAGCACCTCTGCCCCGCTGTCGCGGAACTGGTGGATCATCTCGTCGGGCGTATAAAGCGGGTTGGTATTGACCAGCACACAGCCCGCCTTGAACGCGCCAAATACCGCCACCGGATAGGCCAGCCCATTGGGCAGTTGCACCGCGACCCGCGCGCCCGGTGCCAGCTTGCAGTGATGGCGCAGGAAGGACGCAAACGCATCCGACATCGCGCCCACCTGCGCATAGCTCAGGCTGCCATTCATCCCGTTGGGCACCACGCATGTAAACGCGCGGCGCTTGCCATGCGCAGTCGTGCTGGCCGCTACCAGATGTGCGATGGACTGATGCGCCGAGGGCGCAAGTTCCGGCGCGATCTCTGCGCCATAAGCCGCCGTCCAGGGGCGGGGAAAATCATGTGTCACAAGCTACCTCCCATACCCGCTTGTCGCGCGGGCCTCCAATGACCAACATTCCCCAGCAAGCCTGATTGGGCAAGTCCTGACGTTACGCGGCATTGCTCCAGAACCTTGCGTCACAAATCTGCGCCGTGCAAAATCTTGCTGATGGGAACCTGCCTATGGCCAAGCTGCCGCGCGAGGTCAGAACCTGTGGAACCCTACGGTTATTCTTGCGTTTGTCATATGGATTTCATATGCGGGCGCCTCATGTCATGGGGACACAAAGCAGGAGCGCCACATGCCGGACCAGATTTTCCAGTCTTACGGGATCCATCGTTGGGGCGCAGGCATGTTCGCCCGCCTGCCCAATGGCGATATGGGGCTGGTGAACCCCGCCCGCCCCGACGCCACGCCCGCAAGCCTGCCCGCACTTCTGCACGATCTGGATGCGCGCGGCATCCATACGCCGGTTCTGGTGCGCGTCGGTGCATTTCTCAAGCGTCAACTAGAGGCACTGAACCATGCTTTCGCCAAGGCCATAGAGGCGAATGGCTACAAGGCCCCCTATCGCGGGGTCTTTCCGATCAAGGTCAACCAGCAGGCCGAAGTCATCGACCGGATTGTGGATTATGGCCGCCCGTTTCAGTTCGGACTGGAAGCCGGGTCAAAACCTGAGTTGATCCTTGCGCTCTCGCGCGATCTGCCCAAAGGCGCGCTTTTGATCTGCAACGGGATCAAGGATGCGGAATTCATCCGGCTGGGGATTCTGGCACGCAAGGCGGGCATCAACTGCGTTCTGGTCATCGAATCCCCCGGCGAGGCCGATACCGTTATCGCAGAAGCCAAACGTCTGGGCGAAAAACCCGCACTTGGTGTGCGCATCAAGCTGACCCGGCGTGTGACCGGCAACTGGGCGGACAGCTCGGGCGACCGCTCGACCTTCGGTCTGACCACCAAGGAAGTGGTCGATCTGATCGACAAGCTGCGCGACGCGGACATGCTGGATTGTCTGGTGCTGCAGCATGCCCATCTGGGCAGCCAGGTGCCGCGAATGAAGGATATTCGACAGGCCGTGGATGAGGCTTGCCGATTCTATACCGAAGTGCGCCGTCTGGGCGCGCCGCTGACCTATCTCGATCTCGGCGGCGGTCTGGGGATCGACTATACCGGCGAGGCGCGCGCTTCCGAGAACTCTGTCAATTACACGATGGACGAATATTGCTTCAATGTCGTCGAGACTGTGCGATACCAGATGGATGAGGCAGGCGTGCCGCATCCGACACTGGTGACGGAATCAGGCCGCGCGATTGTCGCCTATTCCTCGATGCTGCTCTCGGACATTCTGGAAGCCAGTCTTTTTGACCGCGCCGCCCCCGTCTCGCCCGAAGAGGGCGACCATCACATGCTCTCTGACATGGCAGCGATTATCGATTATCTCTCGCCACGCCGGTTGCAGGAATCGCTCAATGACGCGGAATATTACCGCGAGGAATTGCGTGCACTCTTCCGGCGCGGCGTGATCGACATTGAACAGATCGCACGAGCCGAGCAGATTTTCCTGCATGTGGTTCACCGCATCAAGGATATCGTCGCGCAGATGCCCAGCCCCCCGCAAGAGGTGCTGGAAGAACTCTCGGCCCATCGCGACATCTACCGCGCGAATTTCTCGCTCTTCCAGTCGCTGCCCGATGTCTGGGCGATAGACCAGCTTGTGCCCATCGCGCCCCTGCAGCGGCTGAACGAGACGCCCACCCGCCGCGCGGTTCTGTCGGATATCACCTGTGACAGCGACGGCAAGATCGACCAGTTCGTGCTGGGCGACGGGGTGGGCAATGCTTTGCCCATCCACGAATTGCGCGATGGCGAGCGCTATTTCATCGGCGCCTTTCTGGTCGGCGCCTATCAGGAAACGCTGGGCGATCTGCACAACCTGTTTGGCGACACCAATATCGTCACGGTCGATTTCAACGAGGATGGCGCGCTGGAAATCCAGCATGAGGTCGAAGGCGATACTGTGTCCGAAGTCATGGCTTATGTGGAATATGAGCCAAAACAATGCCTTGACGCCTTCAAGCGCATTGTCGAGCGTGGTGTGCAGGATGGCAGCCTGAACCCCTCGCAACGGCGCATGCTGATGGAAACCTACCGCCACGCACTTGGCGGCTATACCTATTACGAACATGAGGAGCATACGAATGGCTAACAAGGATGTTCTGGTCATCGGCGCGGGCGGCGTGGCGTCTGTAACGCTGCACAAGATGGCGATGAATCGCGACCTGTTTCCGGGGCGTATCGCAGTCGCCAGCCGCACGCTGTCGAAATGCGAGGCAATCGCTGCCGAAGTCAAATCCCGCACTGGCGTCGAAATCGAAACCTATGAGGTTGACGCCAATGACGTTGACCAGACGGTCGCGCTGATCGAGGCCGTGAAGCCCGCGCTTCTGGTCAATCTGGCCCTGCCCTATCAGGATCTGGACCTGATGGCGGCCTGCCTGCGCACGGGCGTGCATTATCTGGACACCGCCAATTACGAGCCGCCAGAGGAAGCCAAATTCGAATATTCCCACCAGTGGAAACTGCATGACCAGTTTGTGCAGGCCGGTCTGATGGCGACGCTCGGTGTGGGTTTTGATCCCGGCGTGACCAGCATTTTCGCCGCCTATGTCCGCAAGCATCATCTTTCGGGCATCCGCCTGATCGACATACTCGATTGCAATGGCGGCGATCACGGCCATCCGTTTGCCACGAATTTCAACCCGGAAATCAACATCCGCGAAGTGACGGCCGAAGTGCGCCACTGGGAAAACGGCGGCTGGGTCACAAGCCCGGCCATGTCCACCAAGGTCGAATTCAACTTCGATCAGGTCGGCCCAAAAAACATGTATCTGATGTATCACGAGGAACTGGAATCGCTTGTCACCCACTTCCCCGAAATCGAGCGCGCGCGTTTCTGGATGACCTTTGGGGATGCCTATATCAACCATGTGACGGTCTTGCAGAATGTCGGCATGACCTCGATCGAGCCGGTCGAATATGAAGGCCACCAGATCATCCCGCTGCAATTCCTGAAAGCCGTGCTGCCCAACCCCGGCGATCTGGGCGCGCGCACCAAGGGCAAGACCAATATCGGCGATATCATCACCGGCCCCGCGCAGGATGGATCAGGCGAAAAGACCTATTATATCAACAATATCTGCGACCATGAGGAATGCTACCGCGAAGTCGGATCGCAGGCGGTCAGCTACACGACCGGCGTGCCTGCCTTCATCGGTGCCGCGCTGATGCTGAACGGCACCTGGTCGGGCGCGGGCGTGTTCAACACCGAACAGCTCGACCCCGATCCGTTCATGGAGATGCTGAACCAGCACGGTCTGCCGTGGACGCTCACGGAACTCTCGGCCCCGGCTGATTTCTGATGGCGATGCAGACCCATGCCGGCGATCCGGGCGCATTCGCCCGGTTCGACCTTGGCCGCGTGCCCTCGCCCTGCTTTGTGGTGGACGAGGCGCGGCTGGAGGCCAATCTGCGCGTGCTGGCGGACATACAGGAACGCTCAGGCGCAACCGTGCTTTGCGCGCTCAAGGCATTTTCGATGTGGGAACTGGCCCCCTTGGTCAGCCGCTATCTGTCGGGCGTCTGCGCATCCGGCCTGTGGGAAGCCCGCCTTGGGCGCGAGCATTACGGCGGGATCGTCGAAACCTTCTCTGCAGGCTACAAGGCGGATGAGATGGCCGAAATCATCGGCCTGTCCGACCATATCATCTTCAACACGCCCGCCGCCAAGGACCGTTTCCTGCCCATGATCCGCGAGAACGGCAAGGCTGTGCATGTCGGTCTGCGCTTCAACCCCGGCCTGCCGATGGGCGAGGACGCGAAATACGACCCCGCAGCGCCGGGATCGCGCCTTGGCACGCCGCTTGAGCAGATCGACGCTGCGGCGCTGGAGGGCCTGGACGGTCTGCACATGCACACGCTGTGCGAGCAGGATCTGGAGCCACTTCTGGCAATCTGGGACCATATCGCGCCGCACATCCGCGACCTTGCCCCCCGCCTGAAATGGATCAATTTCGGCGGTGGCCATCACATCACGCGGGCCGATTACGACCGCGAGGGGCTGATCGCCTTCCTGCAACGTGTGCGCACGGAAACCGGCCTGCATTGCTACCTGGAACCCGGCGAAGCGGTGGCGCTCGATGCGGGCATCCTTGTGGGCGAAGTGCTGGATGTGGTCGAGAACGACGGCCCCAACGCGATCCTCGATATTTCCGCCACCTGCCACATGCCCGATGTGATCGAAGCGCCCTACCGCCCTGCGCTGATGGGCGAAGAGGGACCGCAACAGGTTCGCCTTGGCGGGCCAAGCTGCCTCGCGGGCGATGTGATTGGGCGCTATGCCTTTGCCGCTACGCCAGAAATCGGCCATCGCATCGCCTTCCTTGATCAGGCGCATTACTCGATGGTCAAGACCACCACTTTCAACGGCGTGCGCCTGCCCGCGCTGGCCGTGTGGAACAGCGAAACGGACGCGCTGCGCGTGATCCGCCAATTCGACTATCAGGATTTCAAGGGACGGCTGTCGTGATCTTTCTCAACTCCGAACTGACCCATGCTGAACGCGGCCCGGACGCGCATTTCCAGATCGTGCCCATGCCGCTGGAGAAAACCGTCTCTTACGGCTCTGGCACGGCAAATGGTCCTGCGGCGCTGATCGAAGCCTCGGACCAACTGGAACGGCTCTGGCGCGGGTTCGAACCCTGCGCGGCGGGCATCACCACGACGCCCGCGATTGATTGCTCGGTCCCGCTGGAATATGCGCTCGACAGTCTGGCCGCGCGCACCGAAAGCATTGTGCGTGCAGGTCATGTCCCGGTCACGCTGGGGGGCGAACACAGCCTGACATGGGCCGCTGTTGTGGGTGTCAAGCGCGCCTTGGGGCGGTCTGTGGGGATCATCCAGATCGATGCCCATGCCGACCTGCGCCGCGCATATCAGGGCTTCCGGCATTCCCATGCCTCGGTCATGCAATTGCTGGTCGAGGAAGAAGGCACAAGACTGGCGCAATATGGCGTGCGCGCAATTTGCACCGAAGAAGCTGAATGCCGCGCACGCAACAACGTCACCTTCATCGATGCCGAAGCGCTGGTCACGGGCAACATTCACGACATCACGCTGCCCGATGATTTCCCCGAAGATATTTACATCAGCTTCGATGTGGACGGGCTGGACGCGGCGATCATGCCTGCGACCGGCACACCGGTTCCGGGGGGCCTTGGGTACTATCAGGCACTGGCAATTGTGCGTTCTGGGCTGAAGGGGCGGCGCTGTGTCGGCATCGATGTCGTGGAACTCGCGCCGATCGAAGGCTGGGACGTGTGGAATTTCACCGCCGCGCAACTGACCTATGCGCTGATGGGGATCGCGCTGGAAAATACCCGCTAAGGTCACGCTTTGCACACATGTCGCAAGAGGGGGGGGGGGGGGGGGG
>JAFIEL010000073.1 GCA_020832585.1 Natronohydrobacter sp.
TCGTCGATTTCCGTCAGGAATGCCGCCGCTTCGCCGAAGGCTGGATCGATGTGCAGCGCGAAGAGTTCAAGCGCCTTGGCATCACCGGCAAATGGGACAAGCCCTATCTGACGATGGATTACCACGCCGAAGCGGTGATCGCGGATGAATTCATGAAGCTGGTGATGAACGGGTCTTTGTATCAAGGCTCCAAGCCCGTGATGTGGTCGCCTGTCGAAAAAACCGCGCTGGCCGAGGCGGAGGTCGAGTATCACGAGCATACGAGCCACACAATCTGGGTGAAATTCCCTGTGGTTTCGACTGAAGGACGACACGGGATTCGAAAAACAGGGAGCCACTATTCAGATGAACAAGATATACTGCCAGTCGATCACTTGCTGCATGCATCGGTCGTAATCTGGACAACAACGCCGTGGACAATTCCGCAGAATAGAGCGGTGTGTTTCTCTCCCAGTGTCGATTATTGTCTCTACGAGGTTTCGGCGTCAGCAGACGAGACCAAGATCAAACTGGGTGAGCGCTTCGTTCATTCAAAAGCATTGCTCCCAGAATTGCTTATGCAAGCCAAGATCGAGGTCACAGAAATACGCCTCGTTAGCAATGAAGAACTATTCAACCTAACCCTCGCCCATCCCTTCCGCGGCGTCGAAGGCGCGCAGGGCGAATGGGATTTTGACGTCCCCATGCTGCCCGGCGAGCATGTCACCGATGACGCAGGCACGGGCTTTGTCCATACCGCCCCCAGCCACGGCGATGACGACTACCAGATCGGCCTGAAACATGGCCTGCCGATGACCTATAACGTGCTGGAAGATGGCAGCTACCGCGCCGATCTGCCGCTCTTTGGTGGCGAGGTGATCATAAAGCCCGATGGCAAGGAGGGCGGCGCGAATGTCGCGGTCATCAAGCAACTGGCCTATGCGGGCGCGCTCTTTGCCAAGGGCAAGCTGCGCCACAGCTACCCGCATAGCTGGCGGTCGAAAGCGCCGCTGATCTATCGCAACACGCCGCAATGGTTTGCGGCCATCGACAAGCCCCTCGATGACGGGATGGGCGCGCATGGCGATACGATCCGGGCGCGGGCGCTGGAATCCATCGACAGATTGGTGAAATGGACGCCGCAAACCGGGCGCAACCGGCTCTATTCGATGATCGAGGCGCGGCCCGACTGGGTGCTCTCGCGCCAGCGCGCCTGGGGCGTGCCGCTGACCTGTTTCGTCAAGAAAGGCGCGAAACCGACCGATCCCGATTTCCTGCTGCGCGATGCGGACGTCAACGCGCGGATCAAGGCGGCGTTCGAGGCGGAAGGCGCAGATGTCTGGTATGTGCAAGGATTCAAGGAACGCATCCTTGAAAACCTTCATGATCCTGAAGCCTATGATCAGGTTTTTGACATTCTCGATGTCTGGTTCGACAGCGGTTCAACCCATGCTTTCGTGCTGCGCGACCGCGAAGATGGCGCGCCTGACGGGATTGCGGATCTCTATCTGGAAGGGACCGACCAGCATCGCGGCTGGTTCCATTCCTCGATGCTGCAAGCCTGCGCCACCAAGGGCCGCGCGCCCTATCACGGGGTGCTGACGCATGGTTTCACGCTGGACGAAAAGGGCATGAAAATGTCCAAATCGCTTGGCAACACTGTCGCCCCGCAAGAGGTGATCGACGAATATGGCGCCGATATCCTGCGGCTCTGGGTGGCGCAGTCCGATTACACGGTCGATTTGCGCATCGGCAAGGAAATCCTGAAAGGGGTGGCCGACAGCTACCGCCGCTTGCGCAACACGATGCGCTTCCTTCTGGGCAATCTCGACGGGTTCTCTGATGCCGAACGTGTCGCCCCCGCTGATATGCCCGAACTGGAACGCTGGGTGCTGCACCGCTTGACAGAACTCGACGCGCAGGTGCGCAAGGGCTACGCGGCTTACGATTTCCAAGGCGTGTTCCGCGAGATCTTTGCCTTTGCGACCTCGGACCTGTCGGCCTTCTATTTCGATATCCGCAAGGACGCGCTTTACTGCGATGCCCCGGACAGCCTGCGCCGCCGTTCCGCGCGTACGGTGCTGGATATCCTGTTCCACCGCCTGACCACATGGTTGGCGCCTGTGCTCGTGTTCACGATGGAAGATGTCTGGCTCTCGCGCTTCCCCGGTGACGACAGTTCCGTGCATCTGCAGGATTTCCCCGACACGCCCGCTGAGTGGCTGAACCTGCCGCTGGCACAGAAATGGGCAGGCATCCGGGCCGCGCGGCGGGTGGTCACAGCGGCGCTGGAAATCCAGCGGCGCGACAAGGTGATCGGGGCGTCGCTGGAAGCGGCCCCGGTCGTCCATGTGCGTGATCCTGCAATCATGGCCGGGCTGAAAACGGTCGATTTCGCGGATATCTGCATCACTTCGGACCTGCGCCTGACTGCCGATCCGATCCCGGCCGAAGCCTTCCGCATGCCAGAGGTCGAAGGCGTGGGGGTGGTGTTCGAGCGCGCCGAGGGGCAGAAATGCCAGCGTTGCTGGAAAATCAGCCCGGATGTCGGCACGCACAAGCACGCGGGCACCTGCAAACGCTGCAATGACGCGCTTGGCTGAAATCGGGCTGGCCTGCGTGCCTTGGGCGCGCGGGCCGAACATGCGTGTGCTTCCGACTGGACAGATCGCGCGCGACGCCTAGCTCTGGCCAGACAGTCAGGAGGGCAGATGCAACGCGCAGTGGTGATCGGAGCGTCAGGCGGGATCGGGCAGGCGCTATGTGCCGCACTGGCGGCGCAAGGCTGGCAGGTCGCGGGCCTGTCACGCAGCCGCGACGGGTTGGACGTGACGAGCGAATCCTCTGTCGCGCGGCATCTGGGCGCGCTGGACGGTGTCTTTTCGCGCGTCATCATTGCCACCGGCGCGCTGGAAATCGACGGTCACACCCCGGAAAAGGCGCTGAAGCATCTGAGTGCGGACGGCATGGCCGCGCAATTCGCGCTCAACACAATCGGCCCGGCGCTGGTGATGAAACATGCGCTGCGTCTGCTGCCGAAAGATGCACCTTCGGTCATGGCGGCGCTTTCAGCGCGGGTGGGGTCCATCGGGGACAACCGCGCGGGCGGCTGGCACAGTTATCGCGCCTCCAAGGCGGCACTGAACCAGATCATCCGGGGTGCTGCGATTGAATTGCGGCGCAGCCATCCCCAGGCCGTTTGCGTGGCGCTGCATCCCGGCACTGTGGCCACGCCCTTTACCGAGAAATATCTGGGCCGCCATCCCGCCGTCGCGCCGCAAGAGGCCGCCGCCAACCTGCTGCGCGTGATTGACGCGGTGACGCCAGAGCAATCGGGGCAATTCTTTGACTGGGCCGGAAAGCCTGTGGCATGGTGAGGCTGGTTCTGGTGCTGGGCGACCAGTTGACGCCTGAGATTGCAGCTTTGCGCCATGCAGACAAGGCGCGCGATGTGGTGGTGATGGCCGAGGTCGCGGCGGAAGCGGAATATGTGCCGCATCACCCCAAGAAGATCGCATTCCTGTTCACGGCGATGCGGAAATTCGCCGCCCATCTGCGCGAACAGGGCTGGCAGGTGGCCTATACGCCCCTCGATGATGCCGACAATGCCGGATCGATCCCCGGTGAGTTGCTGCGCCGTGCATCCGAATTTGGCGCGCGTGCAGTGTTGGCAACCGAGCCCGGCGAATGGCGGCTGATCCATGCGTTGCAAGAGGTGCCGCTGGACCTGACGCTGCTGCCCGATGATCGTTTCCTGTGTTCACACCGCGAATTCTCGGATTGGGCCGAGGGGCGCAAGGCGCTGCGGATGGAGTATTTCTACCGCGAGATGCGGCGCAAGACCGGGCTGTTGATGGAGGGTGACAAGCCCGTTGGTGGCAAGTGGAATTTCGACCACGACAATCGCAAGCCCGCGAAAGCGGATCTGTTTCGCAAGGGGCCGCCAGACGCGCCGGGCGATCCCGTGCTGGATGACGTGCTTGATCTGGTTGAAGCGCGCTTTCCCGAAAATTTCGGCACGTTGCGGCCCTTTTCCTATCAGACGGATCGGGCAGGTGCTTTGCTTGTGCTGGATCATTTCATCACCCATGCTTTGCCCGATTTCGGCACCTATCAGGATGCGATGCTCGAGGGGGACCCGTATCTCTATCACGCGGTGATCGCGCTTTATCTCAACGCCGGATTGCTGTCGGTGTTGGAAATCTGCAAGCGTGCCGAGGCGGCCTATCACGCGGGCGACGTCCCTCTGAACTCTGTCGAGGGGTTCATTCGGCAGATCATCGGCTGGCGTGAATTCGTGCGCGGCATCTATTTTCTGGAGGGGCCTGACTATGTCGCGCGCAATGCGCTGAACCATGAACGCCACTTGCCGAGCCTGTATTGGGGGGGCGATACGAAGATGAATTGCATGGCCCAAGCCATTGGTCAAACACGCGATCTGGCGTATGCCCATCACATCCAGCGGCTGATGGTGACAGGCAATTTCGCGCTGCTGGCCGGGATTGATCCGGCGCAGGTGCATGCGTGGTATCTGGCGGTTTATGCCGATGCCTATGAATGGGTCGAAGCGCCCAATGTGATCGGCATGTCACAGTTCGCGGATGGGGGGGTGGTGGGGTCGAAACCCTATGTCAGTTCGGGCGCCTATATCGACCGGATGTCGGATTACTGCAAGTCATGTCACTACCGGGTCAAGGACAAGACCGGTGCGCGGGCCTGTCCGTTCAATCTGCTGTATTGGCATTTCCTGATCCGCCACCGTGACCGGTTCCAGGGCAATCCGCGCATGGCGCAGATGTACCGCACCTTTGACAAGATGGACCGCGCGCGCCGCGAGACTGTTCTGGCCGAAGCTGAGGCATTTCTGGACCGCATGTC
Organism: Natronohydrobacter sp.; assembly: GCA_020832585.1. Taxonomy (GTDB): domain Bacteria; phylum Pseudomonadota; class Alphaproteobacteria; order Rhodobacterales; family Rhodobacteraceae; genus Roseinatronobacter. Next base: position 4,858 of record JAFIEL010000073.1, read on the forward strand.
ACGCGGGGCAACAGTCTAGACTTGCCCTGTGACGGTTGCTCGCCTATCCCGAAGAAATGGAAACGCCGCGCTATACCGAGCTTGTGAACACTCTGCCCGCAACGGTTCCCTTCGTCGGGCCAGAGGCGCATATGCGCGCCTCTGGTCGCGCGTTTCGGGCGCGACTTGGGGCAAATGAAAGCGGCTTTGGCCCCTCGCCGCGTGCCATAGCCGCGATCGAGGCAGCCGCGCGCGACGCGTGGATGTATGGCGACAGCGAGGCGTATGATTTGCGTGCCGCCCTGGCCGCGCATCACGGAGTTCCGGCCGAGTCGATCCTGGTAGGCGAGGGGATTGACGGCTTGCTGGGCAATCTGGTGCGGCTTTTCGTTGCGCCGGGAGATGCGGTTGTCACCTCCGACGGGGCCTATCCCACGTTCAATTATCATGTCGCGGGCTTTGGCGGCGTGCTGCATAAAGTGCCTTATCGCGACGATCACGAAGACCCAGCGGCGCTGCTGGCGCGCGCCGAAGAGGTTGGTGCGAAGCTTCTCTATTTCTGCAATCCCGACAACCCGATGGGCAGTTGGCATTCAGCCCGGATCGTGCAGCGCATGATCGATGCCGTGCCGGAGGGAACGCTTCTGGTGCTGGATGAAGCCTATATCGATGCGGCGCCTGCGGGGACGGCCCCGGCGCTTGACCCAAAGGACAGCCGGGTGATCCGCATGCGGACCTTCTCCAAACTCTACGGTTTGGCGGGGATGCGGGTGGGCTATGCGATCGGTGCGGCCCCGCTGATCGCGATGTTCGACCGGATCCGCAATCATTTCGGTCTGGGTCGTGTCGCGCAGGCTGCGGCATTGGCGGCGGTGCAGGATCAGGATTGGCTGCATGCTGTGAAAGATCAGGTCACGCAGGCCCGCACGGCATTGTCCGGGATCGCCGCAGAAAACGGGTTGCATGCCCTGCCGTCTGCCACGAATTTCGTGGCGATTGATTGCGGTCGGGATGCCAGTTTCGCGCGGGCTGTCCTGCGCGAGTTGATGGCGCGCGATGTTTTTGTGCGCATGCCGTCCGTGGCCCCACTTGACCGATGCATCAGGGTCTCGGCCGGCCCGCAGACGGAGCTGCAGGCCTTTGCTGACGTGTTGCCAATGGCTTTGCGCGCAGCCCGCTGATGGGCATGGCGGTTCGCCGTCAGCTGCGCGCAGATCGGGGTGGCGCGGCCTGTCGGGCCGGATCAGGCGGCGCTAGAATCCGACCTTTGGCTTTGAAACAGGTCAGGGCGGCGGCATGCAAGAACGTGATATCCGATCGTTCATTTTCGGGTCGTCGGACGTTTTGGCGGTCGCGGCGAGTCCAGCGCATCTTCACCAACAATCTGCTTGCTTGATCACGGCAAATCGGCGTTCTCAACTGCGTCGATCAACGCCGCGCGTCCTGCAGAAGCACCAGCGCCGTTGCCGCACCACTCATGCTCATTTGTGTTTCGCGCAGCTGTGCCATGACAAGGAACCTGCGCGTGATATCTTTCATAGCGTCCGGTTGGCTGAGTGCTTGCAGATCCGAGGTGCCAAAGCGCTTTTCTGCAGCACTGCGCATGCGTGTTACCTGCGTGTCGATGTCGAGTTTGCCGAACTCTTTTGGCAGGCCAAGACTGGTCTGCAAAACCTCGCGCAATGGCGGGTTTCCGAGCAGGGCAAACCAGCGCGATCTGTCGCTGGTGTATTGATCGGCAAGTTGAGGCAAATCCCGCTGCAGCGACATCGCGAGACGAAGCGTCTGGTCCTGGTTCCCGACTGCGATTTCGAATTCGCGCTTTCTATATTGCGAAATGATCTGATCGGCATGTCCTTCCGGCGGGGTCGCGCCGGAAGGACGGGTCAGATATTCGAATGTTTCCGCGAAAGCCAGATAGCGTTTGTCCGCCAGTCTGTTGGCGAGCGCGCTCCTGTCGGTTGTGCCTTCCTCCACGATCTTGCGGATAAAGGCACGACTGTTGAGATCATCCTGCAGACCGAAAGCACCCAGAGCGACACGCAAGAGGCGACGATTATCGACAAGATCCTGCACCGAGCGCAGTTTTGGCAGGGTCTCGCGAACATAAGCTTCGTCACGCTGAAGTCTGGGGGTTGCGTTGAAGCTGGCTTCCTGACGTTCCTGTGTCCGATTGAGCAGAGCCCATCCGGCCAGGCCAGATATCGGGATAACAGGTTGGAAGCTCATGGTGTTCTCGCTGCGAAGAGGCGGGCTTCGCGCGGGAGCAGCAAGCGCAAAGCCTTGAGTGCCGCGTAATGATCACCTTCGAGTATCCGGTCAGAGGCCGTGTTGAGAATCCGACGGCTGTCCTGATCGGTGAACACCTGGCTGATCTGTTCGATCGCACGCAGCAAGGGTTTTTCGATCTCGGCTGCGGTGGAATCGCCCGACAACACCATTTGCGCCAGATAGCACGTCCGCCTGACTGGCGTATTCGCCTGTTCCGGATGTATGGCGTCGCGCAATCGCAGAACATTTGCATTCGGGGTCTTGATGGACAGGCTGGCGCGACGGTCCCCATTCTCGATAACCGCACCATTCAGCAGCACACGTTCATGCGGTGCCAGGCGAATGACAAGCCCGCTCATGTGATGTCGTCCTTGCCCGACAGGCCGCGCATGATGGCTATGTTGATGTCGATCAGCACTTCGGCACTGGCGTCAGAACGCATGACGGTTTCGGTGTGCCGGATGCTGAATTCTGCGAGTTGCAGCAGTTGCAGTTTCAGCGCGTCCGGAAGGGCATTCTCTGCAGCGGAAAGGTCAATTGCAAACTCTGTCCAGAGTCTGCGATTTTCGGTGAGCGCGTCGGCGAGTGCAGCAAACCCGTTCGCGCGGTTTTCATGTGCGCGCTGCAGGCGTGACGTGATTCTGGCGATAACCTGGTATTCGGCTGTGCGAGCAGTTTTCTGCGCGTTCGATGGATTGCCATAGGTCGCAGCAGCCAGTGCATGGGCGTTCATTCTGAGTCCCTTCTTCCAATGTGTATGATCAGTCAGCGAAGATGCGAGCCCCGGACGGGGCTCGCATTGCGCTTATCAGCGGAAGAGCGCCAGAATGTTCTGCGGTTGCTGGTTTGCGATCGACAGGGACTGGGTCGCCAACTGCTGCTGCACCTGAAGCGCCTGCAAGCGCGCTGAGGTCGCTTCCATATCGGCATCAACAAGTGCCCCAATCCCGGTGGTCAGGGAGTCCGTCAGATTCTTGACGAACTCGTTCTGGGTGTCGATGCGTTTCTGGGCAGAGCCAAAGGCCGCAGCCGCTTCGGTTGCGGTCGTGATCAGCGTTTCGATCTCGGCCAGAGCGCCCTGAGGATCCGTTGTGACATCAATCGTCGCCAGCCCGGCAAGTCCGCCCGTGCCTTCGCCCACGGCGCGTGCTGTCATCGTCAGTTCCACGCCCGTGTTATTCGTGAGCGTCAGATCTGCCCCTGACAGTTCGACCTGAAGACCACCGATCGGGTCCCCATTCGCATCCAGCGCACCGATATCGATCGGCAAGCCGGAATTCAGGATCGCGTTACGCAGTCCGGCCGCGATGTTCTCTTCGGCTGTGCCACCCCCGTTCACATCGGCTTCGGTCACAGTATAGCTGACTTGACGGTCACCGATATTGAGGATGATCTTTGCGCCAACCTCGCCTGCTGCCGCGTCAATGGTCAGGGCGAAAGGGTCACCATCTGCGACCGATTCGGCGACGGTATCCGTTCCAAATGCGCCCAGAAGTTCATTGTTCTGCGATCCCAGATCCTGACGATTCACCGTGATATAGGAAGCAGAGACTGTCGAGCCGGCCCGATCAAGCGAAGCAAGCACATTGATCGAACCACTGTCGTTGACAAGGTTCAGCCCGTTGAACTGCGCCGAACCAACTGCGGTTGCGATCTGGTCCCTGAGCGCATTGATATCCGTCTGGATCTTGCTGCGGTCGACGTTTTCTTCTTGCGCGTTGACGATCAGACCCTTCATCTGGGTCAGCAAATCCGTGACGGATTCAGCAGCAGCACGGGCCACTCCGACCGTTGCTGACCCGAGCGAGAGCGTATCCGAAATGGCCTTGAAGCCCTTGACGTCGGATTCCATCGTTTTCGAAATGGCCCAGACAGCCGCGTTGTCGCGGGCGGTGGCGACCGATTTTCCGGTCGAGATCTCGCTTTGGGTCTGTGCCAGGTTCTTGTTGATTCCGCGCAGGGTTTGCAGGGCGACCATAGCGCTTGAGTTTGTCAGAATGCTTGACATGAGAGTTCCTTTCAGGACGTGCATTTTGCACAGAGTTTTCACGCCGGAGCCCGGCGCATCGGAATGCATTCTGCAGGGAGAGCGTTTTTGAAAACGCTGGTGCCGCATTCTGGCGGACAGGTTCTAAGCTCTGCTCAATTCCTTTCGAAAGATTGAATCAAAGCCGGGTTTCGTGCGCCGGAGCTGCATTTTCTTCCGGCATGGTAAACGCCTGTCAGATCTTTCGCTCAAGGCCGGAATGTTGGGCGGGCATGGGGTGGCGCGTACCGTTCCTGTCATAAACCTCTGTGATTGCTGAAGTCTTCAGGCGGTTTATGATCTTGCGTGCGTCGTCAATCCCGGCGGTTGCGGCCTGCAGCAGGCTGCTATTGCGTTGCACCCGCCTCGAAATCCGCTGCAGCGTTGCTTCATCCGCCTGATCTGTCTTGATCTGACTTGCAAGCGCGATCTTTGCCTCGGCCATCGGCGCAAGATCTGCATAATTGCCTGAAAGAATGGCGGTTTCCTCGGTCTGAAGAAGCGCGAGAAGCTGCGTTGCGCTGTCGGGGCGGGTCATGCTGGCCGGTCTTTCGCGGGCGCGTCCATCATTGCGCGCAAGGCCAGTTCTGCAAGTCCGATGCCGCCGCGCTCGGCGATTCGTTCTGCCTGCGCACGCAGCAAAAAGGATGCGAACTGATCTTCGCCCACCCCGCCCCCAAAGGTGGAAGCTGTCTTGTCAGCGCCCGCCGCTTGCAGCAGTTCGGTCAGGATGGCGGCCTCGAATTCCTTGGCGATTTGCCTCAATCTGTCAGGCTCTGTCGGTGGCGCGGCATTGATCTGCATGTTGGGCGGGAGAGCGGGGATCGAGAGGGTCATGGGCCATCCTTCGAGAATCTGTGAGACTGTAGAATCCTGCATTCCGGTAAAGATCTGGTAACTCGTTGCTGGCATATTCGACATCAGTCGCGATGAAAGAGCCGCAATGGATGCCTGGAGAACAATCGAATCGCCCGTTACTGCGACACCCCGGCCCGGCAAGGCATTGCCCGTCATGCCCATGTCGCAGGAATTGCTTTTCCATGACGTGATCGCGCGCGCGGAAACCGGGGCAGTCGTCCTGCAAGTTCCAGTCGGCAGGATAGAGAAATCACTGCCGGGATCTGACCCTGCGCCGGGCAGTGGTGCTCTCGACGAGGGTGCCGTTCCCGTCGCGTTCCACGAAACGGGCAGCCCGCCAGACGCAGTGTCGGCAGATACAGGCCTGCAGGTCGATCAGGACACGGGGCTGCCGAACAGCAGACAGCCGCTTGGGCCGGTCACTGCGATTGGACATCCGCTGCAGCATCTCTTGATGACGTCACCACAGCGAGAGATGCCTGCCCCCGCCAATGCATGGCCGCGTGACGCTGCATCGGACGGTATGCGGGCGGGATCGCAACAAGCCAGCATCGTGCGTGTCATGCCATCAATGGAAATATCCCGCGCGCAGATCACGGCAGATGATCCTGGCGGGTCATCGGCTGCGATTGGCAGGCCACATGCGCAGGACTTGCAGCCCGTTGCGGCGAAGGGGCTGGTCGCGCCTCCAGTTGACGTGTCGTCGCCGCGTTCTGCGGCCTCGGTGCCGCACTCCGCTTCTCAGATGCCTGCGGCCTTGGTGCGACCTGTTGTTGGCGACGGCCAGACAGAACCGGTGGGGTCGCAGCAGGTCAGGCATTCGCTTGGCGCGCCACTGATAGACTTCGCCCGAGGGCGGATCGCGGCAGATGCTCCTGGCGGGGCCTCGGCCGCGATTGGCAGGCCACATGCGCAGGACTTGCAGCCCGTTGCGGCGAAGGGGCTGGTCGCGCCTCCAGACGATGTGTCGGTGCCGCACTCCGCTTCTCAGACACCTGCCGCCTTGGTGCGACCTGTTGTTGGCGACGGCCAGACAGAATCGGTGGGGTCGCAGCAGGTCAGGCATCCGCTTGGCGCGCCACCGATAGACTTCGCCCGAGGGCAGATCGCGGCAGATGCTCTTGGCGGGTCATCGGCCGCGATTGGCAGGCCACATGCGCAGGACTTGCAGCCTGTTGCGGCGAAGGGGCTGGTCGCGCCACCAGATGACCCGTCGTCGCCGCGTTCTGCGGCCTCGGTGCCGCACTCCGCTTCTCAGATGCCTGCGGCCTTGGTGCGACCAGTTGCTGGCAACGGCCCGTCAGAATGGGTGGGATCGCCAAGGTACGAACCCGCTGGCCCTTCGGCGGATATGCCGGTCGCGCCCCGCCCGCCTGTCAGGGATCTGTTTGCCGCAAACGCGATGCCAGCGCATGTTCCCACGCTCTTTGCGCGCGCGATGCCGTCAGGCCCCGGATCCGGGCCTCGACCGGATGTGGGGGAATTTGCGGGGGCACATATCCCTGCCTCGATCAGGGTTGCGCCAGATGCAGCGATGGGCTTTCGCCTGCAATCGGTCAGTAGATGGGACGGGCCAGAGATGCCGCCAGATCAGGTTGCGGATCGGGCGGCGACACAAGGCGAACCACCTTTCCGGATCGGACCCGCAACCCCGTCAGCACAGGTATCCGGGGTGTCGGTTCTGCCTTCAGCTTTTTCGGAGGGGCGCGCGATGACGCTGTTCCCTCTGCAAGCGCATCTGGAATTCGAGGGGGCAGAGCCGTTGCGCGCGCTCATCGAGGAAGCTGGCGTGCCTGCAGCTGCCCGTGCGGACCCTGTCCGGTCCGTCTGGGGGCCTGCACCCGTGGTGGTGCGTGTCGATCGTCTGGGCGCGGAATTGCAGGCGGTTGTCATCGACAGTCTGCGTGACGCGCGTCAGCGGCTGATCCAGATCCAGATCGATCCCGTGGAATTGGGCCGTGTTCGGATCATGTTGCACATGACCGAAAGCGGGTTGCACGTTCAGATCATGGCAGAGCGGCCGGAAACACTTGATCTGATGCGCCGATTCTCTGCGGATTTGATGCAGGATATGGAACAGATGGGGTTTTCGGATCTCTTGATGAGCTTTTCCGATGAACAGGACCGTGCCTTGCCAGCGAACCCTGAGCGGCTGGCATTTGCCCGCGAGGATGGCACCGCGGAATCGGTCCGAAGCATTGGATCTGGACGGATTGGCGGGGGGGATGAAGTCGGCGGAATGGATCTGCGGCTTTGACCTTTCGGACCTGTTGCCATGGACAGGATCTGCGGACCTGCCGGTCCGGCGACGCGGGCGGAAGTGATGGATGCCTGCCAAACAGACATTTCAGGTGGCAAGAACCGATCCTGCGCTGCCCGACCTTCGCAGCCCGGCGAAGAGCGTCAGGGGGGCGGATGGCGCTTTGTGGAATTCACTGCCTGTCCATCTGCGACGAGCCGCAAGAATTTCTTTTGCGAACATCAGATCGGCTATGCCGCTCAAGACTTTTGTAACGGATCTTGGCGTAGACTGATGGCATCGCGGTTGTGAACATGCTGCGTTTATTTGGCGAGACGCGCTGCCCGCCCATGCGGATCAGCCGAGGCAAAGGTGAAGCATGCTACAGGGTATAGGTCAGGGCACACCGACAGCGATGACGCAAAGCGGGCCGGGGCGCGGGGGGCCCTCGGCGATATCCAGCGACTTCCAGACCTTCTTGCGCATGCTGACAGTGCAAATGCAGAATCAGAATCCGCTGGAACCGATCGAAGCCTCGGATTTCGCAGTGCAACTGGCGACATTTTCCAGCGTGGAACAACAGGTGCGCACCAATGATCTTCTATCGCAGCTTTCCGCGCGCATGGGATTGTCAGAGTTGGGCAGTTGGGTTGGACGCACGGCGCTGACTTCAGGTCCAGTCTTCGTTGGCGACGCGCCCCAGCGCCTTGTGCCCCCGGAAGTGGCGGGCGCTGATCGGGCGGAATTGATCGTCAGCGATCTGTATGGTCGGGAACTGGCACGATTCGAGGTTGATCCGCTTGCGACGGAAATCAATTTCGATATGCCCCCGGTCGAAGACGGGGGGCTGGTGTCCGGCCATTATCAGATGTCGATGGAAAGCTATCGCGCCGGGACTTCGCTCGGGGTGAATCCGGTTCTGGGATATGCGCGCGTGGAGGAGGCGCGGATGGATGCAGGCCAGATCCTGCTTGTGCTGGAAGGGGGGCATATCATCAACAGCAACAGCGTTATCGGACTGCGGGCCTGACCCGGCTAGCTGCGGTCCGGGTCAGGCCTGCACAGTCACTTGGTCAGGATCAGTTTCCCTGCGCGCGTAATTCGCAACTGATAGATTTTTCCGTCCAGGCAGATGCGCGCCAGATTTCCGCCCTGGGTCAGCATATGAACATCGTGTATCGGCGCTGTCGTTTCTTCGGTGGACCGGTGCGAGGGGAAGGTCATGGCGTTCATCTGGTTTTTCCCGATGTGGTTGTTGGCAAGATGCTGGCTGACTCGGCTCGCATTGATAAGGTGACATAAACACTCGCCTTTGTCAAATCCGATAAAATAACTCGGAATAGCGGTGTGGTGTCTTGAGCCGTGAAACTCTGCTTGCACTCGCCGGGCATATCGTTCCACTAGCGGTCAGCGGTCAGCGGTCAGCGGTCAGCGGTCAGCGGTC
>JAFIEL010000074.1 GCA_020832585.1 Natronohydrobacter sp.
GGCTGGACTGGATCGTCTGATCGACGATGGTCTGATACCAGTCCGCGCGCTGTTCCTCCGCCGCATTGGGGTTGCGCGGCACCTTGCGGGGCGGGGCTTCGGTCCCGCCGGGCGCTGTGGCAACAACGCGGATGCCACGTTCGGCCACTTCCCAGGCCAGGCTTGCCGTGAGTGCGTTCACACCGCCCTTTGCCGCCGCATAGGGCACACGGTTCAGGCCCCGCGTGGCGATGGACGAGACATTGACGATCGCGCCTGCGCCCTGCGGCAGCATGTGATCAAGCGCGGCGCGGCAGCAATAGAGCGTGGGCATAAGCGAGCGGCGGATTTCCGCGTCGATCTGGGGTGCGTCGTAATGCTCAAATGGTTTGGCCCAGATCGTGCCGCCGACATTGTTCACCAGAATGTCGATCCGGCCCCACAGGTCTGCAGCCTTGGCCATCGCCTTTGCGCAGCCTGCCCATGTTTCCAGATTGACCGAAATTGCATGAGCCTCGCCGCCCGCCTTGCGGATGGCTTTCACTACGTCTGTGCGGTGCGGCGAGCGGTCCACGATCAGCACGCGCGCCCCTTCCGCGGCCGCCCCTTCGGCAACTGCGCGGCCAATGCCCTGCGCGGCGCCGGTCACGACCATCACCTTGCCGGAAAACCGCGCGCTCATGCGGCGGCCTTTTCTTCGGTCGGGTTGAACTTCTCGAAATGGAAACTTGCCGGGGTCACGCCCAAGCCCGTGAAATGCGCGCGCACAGCATCCACCATCGGGGGCGGGCCGCACAGATAGACATCGGCCTGCCCGTTGTGCAGGTCTTCGGCGGTCAGGTGATCGGTGACGAAACCCTTGCGCGGGTGATCTTCGTCCGCAGCAGCCAGAATGGTGACGAGCCGCACTGTTCCGATACGCTCGGCCAGGGCCTGCACGCGCTCCAGCTCCACCAGATCAGCGGCACGGGTGACGGCATAGTAAAGCGTGATCGGCTGGTCGGTGCCCTGTTCCGCCACTTGCTCCAGCATCGACAGGAATGGCGCAAGCCCGGTGCCACCAGCGAGCCAGACTTGGGGTCGCGTGATCGGGCGCAGGTAGAAAGCGCCCATCGGGCCGGTCAGTGTGACCTGCTCGCCTGCAGTTGCACGGGCCAGATAGCTGCTCATCACCCCGCCGGGCAGGTTGCGGATCAGGAAACTGGCCTCCGTCGCACCGGGCGCAGATGAAAAGGAATAAGAGCGATGCTTGCCCGTACCGGGGACCGAGACATTGACATATTGACCCGGCAGGAACTGCATGGGCCGGTCCAGCGTCAGCCGCAACCCGAACGAGGTTTCCGACAACAGGTCCACGCCTGCCACTGTTGTGGCCACTTCCTCGGGCGCGGTCTTGCAAGCGGCAGAGGATGCCGGAATACGGATCACGCAATCGCTTTGCGGCATCATCTGGCAGGTCAGGACATAGCCCTCGGCGGCTTCATCCTCGGTCATGGCCTCGTCCATGTAGAATTCCAGCTCGTATTCGCCTTTCTCGGCAAAACACTTGCAGGTGCCACAAACCCCGTCGCGGCAATCCATCGGGATGTTGATCTTCTGGCGAAAGGCAGCTTCCGTCACCTTCTCGTCGTCATCGCACTGGATGACGCGGGTCACGCCATCCTCGAAATTCAAGGCAACGCTGTAGGTCGTCATGGCAAACTCCTCCCTTGCGCGCGCCCTCCTCCGGGCGCGCGAGCTGGTCTCTGGTCAGGGGTGGCAGGCTCAGATGTGGTAGACGTCGATCACATGATGGATCTGGTCATTTTTCAGGATCACCTTCTTCGACGTGATCACGGGCTTCTCGCCGCGCACATCCAGCGTGTAGAAGGACGTGCCCCAATGCTGATCGGTCGTGCCGTAGCGATAGGTCATCGTCACCCAGTTGAAACGCAACTCCACGATCCCGTCACGCTGGCTCAGCACCTCGATATTCGACAGGTTGTGATTGGTGCGCGGCTCTGGCAACGAGGTCGCGGAAGAACGATCCGTCTTGATGCGGAACACGCGATCTTCGATCCCCGAACGGTCTGGATAGTAGATCAGTGACATCTCGTTTAACGGGTCTTCGGTCAGGCGATCCTCGTCATCCCAGGTGGGCATCCAGAACGGGCAGTCCTTGTGGTAAAAGGTCAGCCAGGTGTCCCAGTCGCGGTCATCGAGCGCACGGGCTTCGGCATAGAGGAAGGCCGCGATCTCGGCATGGGTCAGGGTTTTGGCGGGGCGGTCAAGCGTGGTTGTGCTCATGTGTCTCGCTCCTTATTCTGCAGCAACCTGCGCGTCGGGCGCAGTTTCGCGTTCCTTGGCGATGGCTTGGGACATACGCTCGGTCCATTGCTTGTGCTGGATCACGAACAGCCCTTCATCCTCGGTCCGTGCGCCCGACAGGATCGGGTTGATCCCCAGCGCTTTCGCGTCCTCGTCCGGGCCTTCGATCCACTGCGTCGCCCCACGGCAGATGTCATTCCAAGGCGCATGGGCGGCCCCTGCATAGCCGCGCTGGGTCGCGCGGAATTCTTCGGTGTCATCCGGCGTTGCCATGCCGGAGGCGTTGAAGAAATCCTCATACTGGCGGATGCGGCGGGTGCGGGCTTCCTGGCTCTCGCCCTTGGGCGCGATGCAGTAGATCGTGACTTCGGTTTTATCGACGCTGACGGGCCGGAACACCCTGATCTGGCTCGAGAACTGGTCCATCAGGAACACATTGGGATAGAGGCAGAGATTGCGCAGCACGCCCACCATCCATTCGGCCTTGGTCTGGCCATAGCGTTCGGTCCATTCCGCCAGACGCGGATAGTTGGGACGGTTGGTCGGATCACTCCATGCCGTCCACAGAAGCAGGTGACCATTCACATAGGAATGAAACCCGCCGCGCTGCTTGGCCCATTTGGACGCATCCGTGGCCTTGATATTGTCCTCTTTCCCGTCCGCCGTGCGATGGGCGGTCGTGGCGACATAGTTCCAATGCACCGCCGAGACATGATAGCCATCCGCGCCGTTTTCAGCCTGCAGCTTCCAGTTGCCATCGAAAGTGTAGGTGGACGATCCGCGCAGCACTTCCAGCCCCTCGTCGGACTGGTCCACGATGATGTCGATCATCTTGCGCGCTTCGCCCAAGTAATCTTCCAGCGGCTGCACATCGGCATAGAGCGAGCCGAACAGGAAGCCGCGATAATTCTCAAACCGCGCCACGCGCTTCAGGTCGTGGCTGCCATCCTTGTTGAACTGTTCGGGATAGCCCGCGCCCTTGGGGTCTTTCACCTTCAACAGCTTGCCCGTATTCGAGAAGGTCCAGCCGTGGAACGGGCAGGTAAAGGTTTTCTGGTTGCGCCGCTTGAACCGGCACAGCATCGCTCCCCGATGCGAACAGGCATTGACCAGCGCGTGCAGCTGCCCTTCCTTGTCGCGGGTGATCACGACGTGTGTGCGGCCCATATGCAGGGTGAAGTAATCGCCGGGGTTCGGGATCTGGCTTTCATGGGCCATGTAGATCCAGTTGCCTTCGAAGATATGCTTCATCTCCAGTTCGAACAGCTCTTCATCCGTGAACATGTCACGGCGCGCGCGGTAGATGCCGTTTTCCGGGTCGTCCTGCACGATACCGTCCAGACGGCGTTCCAGCTCGTCAAGATTGGATTGGGTGAACATGGCTTTCCTCCTCCTCAGGATGTGGGTTTATGCGCCAGCGACAGCACGCAGGCTGCGGGTCTTGTCGCGGCGGTAGAAGTCGGTCTTGTCGGGGTCGAGCGTGACCCCCAGCCCTGCGCCATCTGGCACCACGACACGAAAATCGCGGTAGGTCAGGGGCGTGGTCAGAATGTCATCAGTCAGCAGTAGCGGGCCGAAGAACTCGGTCCCCCATTCCAGATGCGCGATGGTCGAGAAGAGCTGGAGCGCCGCTGCCGTGCCGACCGCGCTTTCCAGCATCGTGCCGCCATAGAGCGCGATCCCTGCGGCCTGCCCGATAGACACGACCTCGCGCGCGCGCATCAGCCCGCCTGATTGCGCGATCTTGACCGCGAACACATCGGCGGCTTTCTTGCTGGCGACAGCCAGCGCATCTTCCGGCCCGCCAAGGGCCTCATCTGCCATGACAGCAATCGCATGGCCGCGTGTCAGTTCGGCCATCGCGTTCAGATAGCGCGCCTGCACGGGCTGCTCGACCAGTTCGCAGCCCACATCCTGCAAGCCCTGCAAGCCCCAGCGGGCATCAGCCAGTGTCCAGGCCTGATTGACATCAACCCGGATGCTGGCCTTGTCACCCAAGGCCGCCTTGATCCGACCAACATGGGCCACGTCCTCGCGCACCGCGCGCTTGCCGATCTTCAGCTTGAAGATGTTGTGGCGGCGCGTCTCGATCATCGCTTCCGCCTCGGCAATATCCGTGTCGGAATTGCCCGAAGCCAGCGTCCAGGCAACAGCCATATCCGTCACGATATGACCGCCGAACAACTGCGCGACGGGCACGCCCAGCCGCTTGCCCAGAGCATCCCAAAGCGCGATTTCCACTGCCGATTTTGCAATCCGGTTGCCGCGCACATTGCGGTCCATCAGGGCGATGGCATTGGTGATCTGACGGGCATCCTGCCCGATCAACGCAGGGGCCAGATAGGTTTCGATGGCAGAGACGATGCTCTCGGGGCTTTCCGGGCAATAGCTCAGGCCGCCGATGGTCGTGCCCTCGCCAATCCCCTCGGACCCGTCCGAGCAGCGCAGACGCACGATCACAGGCGACTGTGTGCGCATCGTCATCATCGACAGGACATGCCCGCGAATGGTGGGGATATCCAGAATGAAGGCGTCTATCTGGTCGATCTTGGGCACGTCTGTCACCGTTTTTCTTGGGGGTCTTGCGGTGCAGAATGTCCCGCGACAGGGTGTTGAGTCGATGCGCGCGCGGGTCTTGAGTGATACCCTGCGCGCATACCCGGACGGCCAGACAGATGCGCAGAAAGCAAAACGGCCCCGCAATCGCTGCAGGGCCGCCCGTTGGGTCACACTATGGCTCACGCCGCGCAAGGCCAGCTACGTCCCACATGCTCGGCCAGCAATTCCGCCGTCACTGCCGAAAGCGTCCAGCCCAGATGCCCGTGGCCCGTGTTGTAGAATACGCGCGGGCAGCGGCCCTGTTCGACCTTGGGCATCATGTTCGGCATCATGGGGCGCAAGCCCGCCCAGGGAATTGCGTGTTCGGTGCTGACACCGGGGAAGAACCGCTCGCACCATTTCACCAACGGGCGGATGCGGTCATCGCGGATATCCAGATTATAGCCGTTGAATTCTGCCGTGCCTGCAATGCGGAAACGATCCTTGCCCAACCGACTGGTGACGATCTTCGCCTCGTCATCAAGCAGGCTTATCCAGGGCGCGGCGCGCTGGCTGTCCTCGTCGTCCAGCCGGACGGTGATCGAATAGCCCTTGACCGGATAGACATTCACCCGGTCGCCCAAGCCCGCCCCAATGCGGCGGCTGTCGACCCCGGCAAAGACCACAACCGCGTCGAAACGCTCGGTCCGGCTTTCGCTGTTCCGCGCCCATGTGATGCGCACATCTTGCGTGCTGGCATGGATCGACTGCACATCGGCCCCAAAGCACAGCGTTGCGCCCTGCGCCGCGATCGCCTGCGCAAGCCCCATCGTGTAGCGGTGAATATCGCCGGTGAAGTCGCTTTCCGTATAATATCCGCCATAAAACTGTCCGCTCAGGGCAGGTTCGATCTGACGAATTTCCTCTGGCGCAACAGCGCGGCGCTGCAGCCCTGCTTCGGCCAGCAGCGTGTTGACGCGCGTGGCATGGTCGAACTCGGCCTTCTCGGTATAGATATGCAGGATGCCGCGATCCTCGCAGTTGAAATCAAACCCGAAGCGCTCGGCTTTCTCCTTCAGCAATCCGCGCGCAGCGATGGCCATGCGCGTCGTCGCAATCGTGTTGTCGCGATAGTGCGGGATGGCCGCGATGAATTCGGCCATCCAGCTGTATTTGTGCCAACTGGGCTTGGGATTGACCAGCAGCGGCGCACCGCGCGTCATCATCCATTTCATGCCCTTGAACACAGTGGCCCAGCGGTTCCATGTCTCGGCATTCGATGCTGACAACTGGCCGCCATTGGCAAAAGAGGTCTGCATCGCCGCATAGCGGTTGCGGTCGAACAGGGTCACATCATGGCCCCGATCCATCAGGGCAGACGCGGTCGTGACGCCGGTGATCCCGGCGCCGATTACGGCAATTCTGGTCATGGCTTCCTCCGCCAAACAAGGTGTCACCCCGCCATCTGGCGGGTCTGATCCCCTCTGTCGCGGATGGGCGGCGGGTTTCGCCGGGCCGCTTCAGATTGCCATGTCAACCGCAATCCTTTTGCCTGAGAGGTTCCGGGGGGTTGCTCCTTCGGCGCTGCGCTCTGCAGCCTCTCTTGCGGGTGCTTTGTCGGCAACGGACCCATAGCAAGCGGCTAGTTGTTCGTCAAGATAGTCTTTGTATGAGATTAAATTACTCTTGCGCCAGGAGGTCCTGATATTCGGAAGAACTGACCCATTTGCCCAGTCGCCAAAGCAACTGGTTCAGCGTTTCGAGCTCGGATTCCGAGAGTGGACGCGTCAGGACGGCCTCCAGCCGGTCGGACAAGGCCCGCCCGATGCGCCGCACCTCGCGGCCTTTTTCGGTTGTCGAAAGCTGAAAGACACGGGCATCTGTGGTGGAATTCTCACGCAGGATCAGTCCCGCCGCGATCAGGTTCTGGATGATCCGCGATGTCAGACTACGCTCAAACCCCGTGATTCTGGCGATTTCAGCAAAACTGGTGCCTGGCGAATCATCAATCAGACGCAGGACGCGCAACTCGCGGATATTGCAGCCTGTCTCGCGCAGGAAAATCGTTTCATTCGCGCTGATGGCCTGATCGGCGATCACGTTCAAACGATAGGTCAAGCGATCGTTTTTGAATGGCTTTTCAGGGGTCATGGCATCTCTCGCTTCGCTTTGGTCAAGCATAGGACAACATCGGCAGTCTCGCAACAAGATGATTGACTTGCAAGATATTTGCATTTTAATATAATCTCAATATGCAACAATAGGCGATCTTGATGTTCCAGTCATGGTATTCCAGCCACAAGGCCCAGACCCTCGCGCTGCTGGCCGATCTGCATCGACATCCCGAAACCGGGTTCGAAGAGGTGCGCACTGCAGGGGTCGTCGCCGCACAACTGCGCAGGTTGGGACTGCAGGTCGCAGAAGGCATCGGCGGCACGGGTGTTGTCGGGCGACTGGCGGGGCAGGGCGCGTCCAGTGCCATGCCGCGCCGGATCGCCATTCGCGCCGAACTCGACGCGCTTCCCATGCAGGAAGCGTCCGGTCTGGACTACAGCTCGACAATAGACGGGCGCTTTCACGGCTGCGGGCATGACGGCCATACCGTCACGGCGCTGACAGCGGCCGGATACCTTGCTGCGCATCCCGATTTCGCGGGCGAGGCCATCTTCATCTTCCAGCCTGCCGAAGAACTGTTGCGCGGCGCGCGCGCCATGCTGGCGGACGGTCTGTTCGACCGCTTCCCTTGTGATGAGGTTTATGCGCTGCACAATCTGCCGGGCCTGACGCCGGGACATGTGGGCGTGCCGGACGGGGCGGCGCTTGCCTCATCTGATGATCTTGATGTGATGATCAGCGGCGCGGGCACCCATAGCTCGGCCCCGCATGCGGGCGCTGATACCGTGCTGGCCGCAGCCAGTTTCATGACGCAGGTGCAGCAGGCCGCGACCCGCGTGACCGATGCGCGCGCAGCGGCGGTTGTCTCTTTCGGGAAAATCGCGGGCGGCACGGCGCGCAATATCTTGCCTGACTCCGTCAGGATCGAGGGAACGATGCGTTGTGGCGATCCTGCTACCCGCGCGCGGCTGGGCCAGCTCTTGCATGACACGGCGCGCGGCATTTCGACAATTCATGGCGTCACTGTGGATCTGGAAATGTCGCCAGTCGCACCTGTCGCGACGAATGACCCCGCTTGCCGCGACGCGGTTCTCGCCTCTGCCCGGCAGGTGCTTGGTCAGGACAAGGTAATCGACCGCGTGCAACATCTTATGGCGTCCGAGGATTTTGCCGAATTTCAGGCGCTCATACCGGGGGCGTATTTTTTCGTCGGCCAGAACGGTCCCTATCCGCACCATCCGGGCTACAGCTTTGACCCCGACATCATCCCCATCGGCGCAGAAATCTTCGTTGATCTGATCAAGACAAGAACCGCACTCCCCCAATCCACCCCCCCCTTGCAAAAGGCACAATGACATGACGAAAGCCGCGTTTTCTTTCCTTCCCACCAGCGTTTTTGCCGTGGCGACGACATTGATCGGGACACAGGCTATTGCCCAGAGCCTGACAGTGTCCTCGTGGGTTCCACCGACCCATTTCATCCATACCGATTTTCTGGTGCCTTTTGCCGAACAGGTCGCGCAAGTAACCGAAGGTCGCGTGACCTTGAATATCCTGCCAGCGCCGCTTGGTGGACCGGCGCAGCACTGGGAACTGGCGCGCAACGGGATTGCGGATATCACCTGGGGCAATTTCACTTATGAACCCGAGCGCTTCATTCCCATGTGGTTTGCCGAATTCCCCAATGCAGGCACCAATGCCGAAGCCCAGAGCGTGGCCCTGTGGCGTGCATATGAAGAATATCTGGCCGATGATCCTGCCTTTGCGGGCGTCAAGATGCTGGGGCTCGGTCTGTTTGGCGGCGGGCAGTTGCATCATGGCGCGCGCGCGATCACGACGCCTGCCGATATCGCCAATCAGAAATTCCGCATGGGCGGGCCGATTCAGGAACGCATGCTGACGGCCCTTGGTGCAGTTCCTGTCGCAGCCCCTGCAACCCGTGCCTATGAAATGCTGGAAAGCGGCGTGATTGATGGCTCGCTGCATCCGGTGGAATCAGTGATGAATTTCCGCCTGGAGGGGGTCTTGACGCATCACACGATCTTCCCCAACGGCTTTTATGACGCCACATTCTTCGTGGCCATGAATGAGGGCCGCTGGAATCGCCTGTCCGAAGCCGACCGCAACGCGATCGCCGCCATCACAGGCGAGGTGCTATCAGGCGCATGGGGCCGCAATTTCGACCAGCAGCACCCTGTCGCCGTCGAGAAACTGACCGCTGCCGGTAACAGCTTCTCGGACGCCTCGGAGGAATTGATTGGTGCCGTGAACGCCATTTATGATGACATGGTCGCCGACTGGATCGTTGCCGCGCAAGGCGCAGGCGTTGCAGACCCGGCCGCGCTGCTGTCATTCTATCAGGCAAGCTACGCGGAACTTGCGGGCGAATAAGTCCCGCGACGCCGGGTCGCCCTTGGCCTCGCGTTGCTTCACCAGCCTTTCGGAACTGGAGAGGGTTCATGCATAGTCTTGCACTGCGGCTACGGCGCGGAATAGAAACACTGATTGCCCTTGTCCTGTTCAGCATGGTCGCGCTGACCTTTGCGGATGTGATCGGGTGGCGGATCATCGGTCGGCCGATTTATGGCGCCCATGACATCACCGAACATCTGATGGCGCTGGTGGTGTTCGCGGGGCTGCCTTTGGTATCAGCGGCCTGTCTGCACCTGACAGTTGACCTGTTCGACCGCTATCTGATGAGCCCCTGGATGCGCTGGTGGCGGGTTCTGACCGGACTTCTGGTCGCGGCCATCCTTGCGCTGATGGCGTGGCTGTTCTTCCGCCAGGGCCTGACCGCGGGTCAGATTTCCGAAGTCAGTCAGGCGTTACGCATCCCGCGCGGACCGATCTATTTCTACATCTCGGCAAGTTGCGCCCTGTCGGCACTTGCCGCCGCACTGACGGCCTTTACCGGCCCCATGCCCACGGATCAGGACAACTCGGAGGACGCAACATGACCATTGGACTGATGGCCATGGCCGCAGCCATCGTGCTCGCCTTTCTGCGCGTGCCTCTGGCTTTCGCACTGCTGGGCGTGTCGATCGTCGGCATCGGGCTGACGGTGAATTGGAACGTCGCTTTCATGCTGGTGCCGATGACGATCTCGGAAGCCGTGCTGTCCTATGAACTTGCCGTCGTGCCCATGTTCATCCTGATGGGCAATGTGATCTCGAAGACCGGCATCGCGCAGGATCTGTTTCGGGCGGCCTATGCGTTTTTCGGCCATGTGCGCGGTGGGCTTGCGCTCTCGACCATGACGGCTTGCTCTGGTTTCTCGGCGGTCTGTGGGTCAAGCTATGCCACGGCCGCGACCATGGCCAAGGTCGCCTATCCCAGCATGAAGCGCTATGGCTATTCGGATTCCCTTGCCGCAGGAACGATTGCCGCCGGGGGCACGCTGGGCATTCTGATCCCGCCCTCGATCATCATGGTGGTTTACGGGATACTGACCCAGACCAATATCCGCGACATGTTCATTGCGGGCGTGGTGCCGGGGCTTTTGGGGGTGGCGATGTATCTGGTCGTCATCCGACTGATTGCCGCACGCCGCCCCGAGGACGCCCCCGCAGGCGAGCGCAGCACATGGGCCGAGCGGGTCCGCGCCCTGTCCGGTGTCTGGCCCTTCGTGCTGCTGTTTGGTCTGATCATTGGCGGGCTTTACGCGCGCCTGTTCACACCAACCGGGGCGGCGGGGATGGGGGCGGGGCTTGCGATGCTCGTCGCAATGCTCCAGCGCCGCCTGACATTTCGGCTTCTCAAGCAGATCATCATCGACACGGCCTATACGTCGATCTCTCTTTACGCTGTCCTCTTTGGTGCGCTGATGCTGTCACGACTGCTGACACTGTCGGGCCTGTCCACCGGCGTACTGGAGCTTGTGACAAGTTTCGGGCTGGAAGGGATCATGCTCATCGTTGTGATCCTGATGGTGTTTCTTGTGCTGGGCTGTGTCATGGATTCCATGGCCATTATCCTGATCTTCGCGCCGCTTTTCGCGCCCATTGTCGTGGCGCAGGGGTTCGATCTGGTCTGGTTCGGCATCCTGATCATTGTCGCGACTGAAATCGCCCTGATTACCCCGCCCATCGGGATGAATGTCTATGTCCTGAAGGCAGTCCTGCCCTCCATCCCCATGCTGCGCATCTTCAAAGGCCTTGTGCCCTTTGTCGCAGCGGATCTGGTTCGTCTTGCGCTCCTGGTTTCTTTCCCGGCTCTGGCTCTATGGCTGGGCTCGACAATAAGATAGGGAAGTAGCCGCAGTGGCGTTGCTGCCTTCGACGCCAAGGTTGCTGGCGACGAACTCAGCTGAAGTCGTAGATGGGGTATTCCTTTCAGAGCGCGATAGCAAATGTCAGGCAGAGCATGGGCGTTCACAACCAGCGTTTCCTTACCCAAGCGTAACGATGTTTCGATCTGGGAATCATTAACCACGGCGAGCCAGCGGACGTTTTTCGCAATCAGCAATCAAATGCTGCGCAGCAGCACGAGTGACCGCTACGCTAATCATTAGGAAAGACCAGCTGGCTGCAATATGCCGGGCATGTCGAGAAGCAAGACCATGAACCGCAGTTTTGCAAACTCCGCTGTCTGTCTTTGCTGTCGCTTGAGTGTAGGTGTCGAATGACTGCTATCGTCGATTTCTGCAAATGCAATGCCGCGCCCTCACGGTCGGCTCCCCGCCCTCTTCGAAGGCGATCATCAAATCGACACGCCCGGCCCTTTGCTGACGGTCGACCTGTCGCGCAATCGTCACCGATCCGGACATTCGGGCAGCGCGAAGCATTGCTGTCCGCGAGAATTCGATCTTCACCCTTCTTTTGCAGCTCGCTTCGGTCTTGCGTGGTTCAATAAACTCGGATCAGACAGTGACGACTTGCCGTCCTTCTTCGCGCCATTCTGGCAATCCGCCATCCAGCCTTCGCGCATTGAGACCGAGCTTGCGCAAGGCGGCGACTGCCTGATGCGCGTAGATGCAATAGGGCCCGCGGCAATAGGCGATGACTTCGGCGCCGGGGTGCAGATTCGAGGTGATGCGCTCTAACTCGTGCAACGCGACATTCGTCGCGCCGGGGATGTGGCCCAGTTCAAACTCATCCGCAGGCCGGACATCAAGGATCGTCACCGACCCTTCCGCGATGCGCGCGGCCAGATCATCGCGGCTGACAGGTTCAGGTGCATCAGCACCATCCGATAACCCCCGTAGGATCTTCTCGACCTGCGCAAGGTTACGTTCGGCCACGATCCGCAACAGGTCCATTAAGGCCAGTGATTTTGTATCACTCAGGCTGTAGATCACGGCTTTGCCCTCACGGCGGCTGGTGACCAGCCCGGCGCGGCGCAGGGTCTGCAGGTGCTGGGACGTATTCGCAATGCTCAGGCCGGTCTTGTCGGCCAACCCTTCCACCCCGCGCGGACCTTGGGCAAGCTGTTCCAGCAGCATCAGCCGTGCCGGGGCCGCCAGCGCGCGCGCGACCAGTGCATATTCATCCAGAAGGGCAGCTTTGGGGCTGATTGACATCGGGCGGCTCCTGATATTATATCATTCAATCGTTATGTTGAATGATATCGATTCCTACAGATATCGCAAGCCCGAAGGTGCAGCACCCATGTTTGAAACGATCCTTGCGCAGGAACCCATGCTCCGGCTGTCGGCCTTTCTATCGGTGCTGGTCGGCATGGCTGTGTGGGAACTTGCCGCACCATGCAGGCGGCAGGAAATCCCGCGCGTGATCCGCTGGACAAACAATCTGGGCCTTGTGGTGCTGGACACGATCATTCTGCGCCTGAGCTTTCCCATCCTTGCAGTGGGACTGGCACTGGTGGCGGAAGAACGCGGCTGGGGGCTTCTCACGCTGTTTGATTTGCCCTTCTGGCTGATGGTGCTGATCTCGATCATCGTGCTCGATCTGGTGATCTACCTGTCACATGTCATGTTTCATGCGGTGCCGGCGCTGTGGCGGTTGCACCGGATGCACCATGCCGATCTGGAATTTGACGTCACCACCGGCCTGCGGTTCCATCCTATCGAAATCCTGCTGTCGATGGTCATCAAACTGGCGGTGGTCGCGGCCCTTGGTGCGCCTGCGGTGGCGGTTCTGATTTTCGAGGTGGTGTTGAACGCGACCGCCATGTTCAACCACGCCAATATTCGGCTGCCCAAGGGGGTGGACCGCGTGCTGCGCTGGGTTGTTGTCACGCCCGACATGCACCGCGTGCATCATTCGGTTGTGCCAGTCGAGACGAACAGCAATTTCGGCTTCAACCTGCCTTGGTGGGACAGGCTGCTGGGCACATACCGCGCGCAACCGAAAGCAGGGCATGAGGGCATGACACTCGGGATCGAGCAGTTCCGCACCCCGCGCGATCTGTGGTTGGACCGGATGCTGATCCAACCCTTGCGCGGCCCGGCCAGTGGCGGTGCGCTGGACAGCAAGAAAGACAGGCAATGACCGCGCTTGCCTTGGGTATCCGCGAGAACCTGACGCAATTCTCGCACCAG
>JAFIEL010000075.1 GCA_020832585.1 Natronohydrobacter sp.
ACGGATCGCCGCCGGGCCAGGCGAAGCTGTGCCAGTAGCAGATGGCGAAGCGCAGATGATCTTCCATGCGCCGACCCAAGATCATTTCATCGGGGTTGTAGTGGCGGAAGGCGAAGTCAGTGTCGCTGTCCGGCCCCTGATAGCTGAGGGCGGGGATGCCTGCGAAGAAATCGGTCATGTCAGATCCTTGATGGCAGATTGTGTAGCCTTGAAACGCCGGTGGGCGTCGGCAAAGGCCGGGGTGAGTTGGGAAGCAGGCGCGATTTCGCGCGCGATGGGCGGCATGGGCATGGCGTCGGTGCCTGCGCCGGTTGCAGCCATCAGGCCAAGGCGGGCCGCGCCAAGGGCTGCGCCGTAATCGCCTGCCTGCGGGACGAGGATGGGCAGGTCGAGGGCGGTGGCCAGGGCCGAGAGCCAGTAGTCCGAGCGCGCGCCGCCGCCTGCGGCGATGAGCGTGTCGAGTTTCGTGCCAGTGGCGCTGAGAGCGTCCTGGCAGTCCTTGAGCGCGAAGACGACCCCTTCGAGCACGGCGCGGGTGGCGGCATCGCGGTCGGTGGCGTGGTCCAGCCCGATGAATGCGCCGCGGATGCTGGCGGAATTGAGCGGTGTGCGCTCGCCGCCGAGATAGGGCAGGAACAGCGCGCGACCGGGGGCTTGCAGCGGGCCAAGATCGGCGGTCAGATCAGCGGGGCTTGCGTTTGTGAGGCGCGAAAACCAGTTCAGCGCGTCTGTGGCAGCCAGAATGACGCCCATCTGGTGCCATGTGCCGGGAAGGGCATGGCAGAAGGTATGGACTGCGGTTTCCGGTGCGGGAGCATAGCCATCGGTTGCGGCAAACAGAACGCCAGAGGTGCCAAGGCTGACGAAGCCCTGCCCACCACGCGCGACCCCAAGGCCGATGGCAGTGGCGGCATTGTCGCCTGCGCCACCGGCTATGGGGATGCCGGGGGTCAGGCCGAACTCTTGCGCGATGGTGGCGCGCAACCCGCCCGAGGGCGCGGAACCTTCGACAAGCGCGGGCATGTGGTCGCGGGTCAGGTTTGTCGCGGCCAGAAGGTCATCAGACCAGTCCCGCGCACCCACGTCCAGCCAGCTTGTGCCAGCGGCGTCCGACATTTCCGCGACATGGCCGCCGGTCAGCCACAGGCGCAGGTAATCCTTGGGCAAGAGCACCTTGGCGGCGCGTGCAAACAGGTCGGGTTCATTCCGCGCCATCCAGACGAGTTTGGGCGCGGTGAAGCCCGGAAAGACGATATTGCCGCTGATGGCGCGGAAGCGCGGGTCGGCGTCGAGTTCCGCCGCTTCCACATGCGCGCGGGTGTCGTTCCACAGGATGCAGGGGCGCAGCACCTTGTCCGAGGCGTCGAGCACGGTCGCGCCGTGCATCTGGCCCGAAAGCCCGATGCCTGCGATTGCGGCCATGTCGATCTGACTGGCGAGCGCGCGCAGCACCGCTTCCGCCGCTGTGATCCAATGGGCGGGGTCTTGTTCCGACCAGCCCGGATCCGGGCGGGTGACGGTCAGGGGCGCGCTGGCTTCGGCCACCACCGCGCCGCCTGCGTCGATCACCAGCCCTTTCAGCCCGGATGTGCCCAGATCAAGGCCAAGATACATCACGCGGCCCGCTCTGGTTTCTTGCCCATGATGATCATGGACAGGATGTCGTCTTCGGTCACATCCTCGACGCGCTCGGTGCCGATGAGTTGCCCGTTCTTCATCACCGACACGCGGTCGCAGAGTTCCATCATTTCGCGCGTGTCATGGCTGATCAGGAAGATGCCAAGGCCCTGGGCCTTCAACTCCTTGATCAGATCGGCGACCATCTTGGTTTCATGCACACCCAATGCGGCCGTCGGTTCGTCCATGATCAGGATGCGCGCGTTGAAATAGACCGCGCGCGCAATGGCTACGGATTGCCGCTGGCCACCTGACAGGGCGCTGACCGGTTCTGCGATCTTGCGGAAGTTGGGGTTCAGCCGCGCCATGATCTTGCGGGTTTCCGATTCCATGCGGCTGTCATCGAGAAAGCCGAACATGGTGCGCAACTCGCGCCCCAGGAACAGATTGGCAGGCGCGGGCAGGTTGTCGGCCAGTGCAAGCGTCTGGTGGATCGTCTCGATATTATAGGCGCGGGCGTCGCGGGGGCTGTTGATCGTGGCCTTTTTGCCGTCAATCCAGATCTCGCCGCTATCGGCCTTGTAGGCCCCGGAGATGATCTTGATCAGCGTCGATTTGCCCGCGCCATTATGGCCCAGAAGCCCTACGACTTCGCCCGGATAGAGGTCGAGCGAGACGTCATCGACGGCCTGCACACCGCCAAAGGCAATCGAGAGGTTGCGGATATCTACAAGCGGGGTCATGGCTTACCCTTTCCCGGTGCGGCGGCGATAGATGATGTCGATCAGCACGGCGAGCACGAGCACGGAACCGACCACGATATTCTGCAAGGGCGCATCGACGCCGACCATGGCCATGCCCGATTGCAGCGATTGCATGATCAGCGCGCCAAGGATCGCGCCGTAGATCGTGCCCAGACCCCCGGCCAGCGCGGTGCCGCCGATGACGGCTGCGGCGATGACGCGCAATTCGTCCAGCGTGCCGATGTCGTTGGAGTGGTTGGTCAGACGGGCCGAGGCCACGACCGCCGAAATGGCGCAGAGGATGCCCATGATGGCAAAGACCTTGACCGTCAGCAGGCGCGTGTTGATGCCCGAGAGTTCGGCGGCCTGCGGGTTGCCGCCTGCGGCGAAGATGTAGCGCCCCAGTCGGGTCTTGCGGGCGATGACGGTCATCACGACGGCGACGACGATCAAGAGCAGGACCGAGATGGGCAGGCCGTAATATTCGGTATAGCCTTCGGGCATGACCTCGCCGCGGGCTTCGAATTCGCGGCGCAGGCGGGCGACGGGCACCTCATAGGAATTCAGGATCTTGATGAAACCCAGGATTGCGCCTGCGATGATCGCGCCAAGGGCAAATTCGGCCCAGAGCGGTTTCACGGGGAATTCATGGCGCAGCTTGTCGCGACGCTTTGCCCAGAGCGCGGCAAGTGCGGTAGCTGTCGCGACAAAGCCCAGAACCCAGGACCAGAATTCGCCCAGCGTGCCGTTGATGCCGCCGAACATCTGGAAGGTGGGGTCCAGCGGGCCGATGGTCTGGCCGTTGGTCAGATACCAGCCGACATTGCGCCACACGAGAAGCCCGCCCAGCGTGACGATGAAGGCCGGGATCAGCAGATAGCCGGTCAGATAGCCGTGAAACGCCCCGATAATCGCGCCCGCAATGACGCCTGCGCCGATGGCGAGCCAGGGGATCATCGGGTGGCCCAGCGGCAGGCCCAGATATTGCGGCAACCATGCGGTCTGCATCATCGCCATGACCGCCGAACAGGTGGCCAGAAGCGCGCCTACCGAGAGGTCGATATGGCGGGTGACGATGACAAAGACCATGCCCGTGGCCATGATCGCCACACTGACGGTCTGGATCGTCAGGTTGAAGATGTTGCGCGGGGTCAGGAAGCGCCCGTCGGTCAGGATATTGAACACGACCAGCACGACAATGAAGGCCCCGATCATGCCCAGAAGGCGGGTGTCGAGTTCCAGCATGTCAGTCAGCTTCGGTCGCGCCGGAGCTTTGGCTCCTGCGGGTCGGGTGGTGTCAGAGGTGCTCATGGGGATCTGTCCTGCCTAAGGGGGCGGGGCCGCATCTGGGTGCGGAAATGGGGCGGCGGCGTCAGGCCGCGCACCCCGGTTCAGTGAGTGCGGATCAGTTGCAGGGTGCGGGGCCTGCGCTCACGCCCTGGCAGAGCGCTTCCTGGGTGATCCAGCCAGCCTCGACGACCAGCGGCAGGTTGTCGGCGGTGATCGGAACGGGTTCGAGGAACATCGAGACCATTTCGGTGCCAGCGGGTGAGGTCCACATGCCAGCGCCTTCGATATCGGCCATTTCCGTGCCACCGGCCAGCGCAACAGCGATTTCACCGGCTGCGCGGCCCAGATCGCGGGCGTCTTTCCAGACGCTGACAGTCTGCGTGCCAAGCGCGATGCGGTTCAGCGCAGCATGGTCGCCATCCTGACCCGAAACCGGAATGCCCTGCATGCCCTGTGCGGTCAGCGCTGCAACTGCGCCCCCTGCGGTGCCGTCATTCGAGGCCACGACGGCATCAACATTGTTGTCCTGCGCGGTCAGGATCTGTTCCATGTTGCGCTGTGCGTTCGCAGGCAACCAGCCATCGGTATAGGCTTCGCCGACGATCACGATATCGCCTGCATCAATCGCGGCTTGCAGGACTTCCTGCTGGCCACCGCGCAGGAAATCCGCGTTGGGGTCAGTGGGCGAGCCCTTGATCATGACATAATTGCCGGTGGGTGCGGCTTCGAGCACCGCGCGGGCCTGCATCCGGCCGACTTCGACATTGTCGAAGGTCAGGTAGAAGGCGCGGCTGTCTTCGATCAGGCGGTCATAGGCGACGACGGGGATACCTTCGTCAGCGGCGGCCTGCACAGCCGGGCCGATGGCGGCGGCGTCTTGTGCCAGAACGATCAGCGCGTCAACGCCCTGTGCGATCAGGCTTTCGATGTCGGAAAGCTGCTTGGACGAGGACGACTGCGCGTCAGACGAGACATAGGTCGCGCCTGCGGCGTCAAGCGCTGCGCGGATCGCGGCTTCATCCGTCTGCCAGCGCTCTTCCTGGAAGTTCGACCAGCTGACGCCAATGGTGAGCGAATCCGCCCAGGCTGCCGAGCTGAAGCCGATTGTCGCGGCGATTGCCGCGCTCAGAATTCTGTTCATGTGTTCCTCCCTGAACGTGATCAGGCCGACTCTCTGGTCGCCAGATGTGCAGATCATGGCATATATTTTTCGGCTGTCAAATTAAATTTCAGCGCTGCGGCCAAGAATCCAACCGTAATGCAGGTGCAGCATCGGAAATAACTGGACATATCGCGGGTTTCACGGCTTTATTAGTTTGGCGGGCGAATTTAATCTTGGAAGGGAGGCCAGGGTGACAGCGCTGGACAGTTATCGTGGTGGACAGGCGTCGGATCGGGCGCTTGCAGGATGTGGGCCGCTGCTGCGGGATGTGGCGCATATGCCCGCCGCGCTGCAACGGCCGCTGCGCCAGACCCTGTTTGAATATGTGCGCGCCCAAGGCAGCACGACGCGCGCCGAGATGGGGCGGGCGCTGGGTGTCAGTGCGGCGTCGGTCAGTGCCGTGATCGGCGAGTTGATTGCCGAGGGCTTCTTGCGCGAAACCGACGAGGCCGACACGCCCGATGTGGACGCCCCGCGCACGGGCAGGGGGCGCCCGCCAGTCAGTCTGCAGGTCGCTGCCGAAGCCTGTCATGTCATTGGAATGAAACTGGGGGATCTGCGTCATACGGCGGTGCTGAGTGATTTCGCGGGTCAGCGTCTGGCGGAACTGAGCCTGCCCACGCGCCCGCATCGCAAGAGCGCCGCCGTGCTGATCGCCGAAGCCCGTGCATTGGTCGATCAGTTGCTGGCGCGGCAGGGGATGGAACGCACCGATATCAGTTGTGTGGGTGTCGGCATGGCGGGGATGGTGGATTATGCCACAGGCAATGTGCCTTGGTCGCCCATGCTGGACGCGCCGGGAACAGCGCTGCGGGCACAATTCGAGGCAGCACTGGGAATCCCCGCCTATCTGGACAATGACGCCAATCTGCTGACGCTGGCGGAACTGTGGTTCGGCGGCGGGCGTGGCAAGTCGGATTTCGCGGTGGTGACGATCGAGCATGGTGTGGGCATGGGGCTGGTGCTGTTCAACCAGCTTTACCGGGGTGCGCGCGGCATGGGGATGGAACTGGGCCATACCAAGGTTCAGCTGGATGGCGCGCTGTGCCGCTGTGGCAAGCGGGGGTGTCTGGAAGCCTATGTCGCGGATTATGCCCTGGCGCGCGAGGCGGCGACGGCGCTGGACCAGCATGCCAGTTTTTCGGAAAGCCCGCTGGCGCTGCTGGAAGAGTTGTTCGCCGAAGCAAGGCGCGGCAATGAGGCGGCGCTGTCGATCTTTCGCCGGGCCGGGCGGTATCTGGCGCTTGGCCTGTCGAATGTGGCGCAGATGTTCGATCCGGAGGTGATTATCCTCTCGGGGGGGCGGATGCAGTATGATTACCTGTATGCGCGCGAGGTGCTGGCCGAGATGCAGGCCATGACCCTGATCGGCGCGCGGGTGCCTGCGCGGGTGGAAATTCATGCCTGGGGGGATCTGGTCTGGGCGCAGGGGGCGGTTGCGCTGGCCCTTGGGCATGTCACAGAGCAGCGGCTTGGCGTGGGTTCATTGCGCAGCGGGGCGGCATGAGGGGGCTTGCCGCGTTTGCCGTGATCGCAGGGGCGGCCCATGCGCACGCCCCGCAATTCGAGGATGTAAGCCATCTGATACCCGAACATCATTACGCGGGTGGATGGGAGCATTTCGTGGGCGGTGGCGTGGCCGCGCTGGACTGTTCCGGCAATGGCCTGCCGGATCTGGTGCTGGCGGGGGGCGAGGGTGAGGCGCTTTTGCTGCACAATCGCGGCGGGATGGCGTTCGTGCCCGAGCATTTGCCGATCACGGATATGACCGGGGCCTATACGCTGGATATTGATGGCGACGGGGTGCTGGATCTGTTCGTGCTGCGTGTGGGGCCGAACATGGTTTTGCGCGGGCTTGGTGATTGCCGGTTCGAGGATGTGACCGAGGCTTTCGGGATAGATCCGGGAGAGGGGTGGTCCACGGCATTTACCGCCTGGTGGGAGGTGGGTTCCCCCCGGCCGACGCTGTTTGTCGGCAATTATGTGGACCGCGCCAATCCGGAGGGGCCGTTTTTTGCCTGTGATGACAACCAGCTTTTGCGCCCGGTTGCGGGGGGGTGGCAGTCAGAGCGGTTCGGTCCGGGGTTCTGCCCGCTCTCGGCGCTGGCTGCGCGGGATGCGCGCGGGCGCATGACATTGCGGCTGTCGAATGACCGGCATTACTATGTGCGCGGCGGGTTCGAGCAGATGTGGGATATTGCGGATCAGCGTTACCTTGGGCGTGAGGATGGCTGGCCGGATCTGATGCTCTGGGGCATGGGGATTGCCAGTCGTGACATTACCGGAAACGGGCTTGCGGATGTGTATCTGACCTCGATGGCGGATCAGATGCTGCAACTGGCGCAAGAGGACGGCACTTATACGGTTGCGGCTTTCGAAATGGGGCATACGGCGCACCGGCCCTTTGCAGGCGATGATGGCCGACCGTCAACTGGCTGGCATGCGCAATGGGGCGATGTGAACAATAACGGGCG
The DNA here is from genome assembly GCA_020832585.1 of Natronohydrobacter sp. Classification (GTDB taxonomy): domain Bacteria; phylum Pseudomonadota; class Alphaproteobacteria; order Rhodobacterales; family Rhodobacteraceae; genus Roseinatronobacter. The sequence continues at coordinate 7,287 of JAFIEL010000075.1, forward strand.
TGCGGATCTGTTCGTGGCCAAGGGCAATGTCGATCAGATGCCCGATCTGGCAATGGCGGACCCGAACAATCTGCTGATGCAGGGACCGGACGGGCGTTTTTCCGAGGCCGCGTTGGAGGCCGGGATTGCCGATCCCGCCCGCTCGCGCGGTGCGGCGCTGGTCGATCTGGACGGTGACGGGCGGCTGGATCTGGTGGTGGTGAACCGGCGTGCGCCTGCGCGCATCTATCGCAATGTGACCAAGGGCGCGGTCAACTGGCTGGCGGTGGATCTGCGCGGGGCTGGGGGCAATACGCAGGCTGTGGGCGCAAGGGTGACAGTGACGACCGATCAGGGCAGCCAGTGGCAGGAGGTCAGCATCGGGGGCGGCCATGCGGGCGGACAGGCGGGGGCGCTGCATTTCGGATTGGGAACCGCCGAGGCGGCGGAGGTCGCGGTGATCTGGCCGGACGGGCAGGAAATGCGCATCCGGCTTGAGAATGTTAACCAGACAGCAAGGTTAATTCAGCAGGATTGAGGGCAGCGCAGGGCAAAGCCTTGCGCTGATCCGCGCCAGAAGGGCCGGGTCAACCCTCTGGAATGGAGATGCCCCATGCCTGCGCCGAAAACGATCCTTGTGACAGGGGCCGGGTTGAGCGGGGCGGTGGTGGCGCGCGGGCTGGCAGAAGCCGGGCACCGCGTGACCGTTATTGACGAGCGCGATCATGTGGCGGGGAATTGCCACACGGCGCGCGACCCGGAAACCGGGGTGATGCTGCATCACTATGGGCCGCATATCTTTCACACGGATGATGTGCAGGTCTGGGACTACGTGACCCGTTTTGCGGTGATGATGCCCTATCGCCATCAGGTGAAAGCGCAGGTCGCAGGACAGGTCTATGCGCTGCCGATCAATCTGCATACGATCAACCAGTTTTTCGGCAGGTCGCTTCGGCCTGCGGAAGCGCGCGATTTCATCGCGGGGCAGAGTGCGGGCGGGGAGCCGGTTTCCTTCGAGGATCAGGGTTTGCGGTTTGTCGGCCGCGCGCTTTATGAGGCGTTCTTTCAAGGCTATACCCGCAAGCAATGGGGGGTGGAGCCAGCGCGCCTGCCTGCGTCGATCCTGAAACGGTTGCCGCTGCGCTTTACCTATGACGACAATTATTTCGCGCATCGGTTTCAGGGTATCCCGCGCGAGGGCTATACGGCGATGGTGCAGGCGATCCTTGCGCATCCGGGGATCAGTTTGCGGTTGAACACGGCGGCTGAAACCGTTGCGGGCGGGTTCGATCATCAGGTCTATACCGGGCCGCTGGACCGGTATTTCGGGCATCGTCTGGGGCGGCTGGGCTATCGCACGCTGCGATTCGAGCATGAGCGGGTGGCAGCACCGTATCAGGGGACTGCGGTGATGAATTACTGCGATGAAAGCGTGCCGTTTACGCGGATCACCGAACATATGTATTTTGCGCCATGGGAAGCCGAGCGCTTCACCCGGTCGGTGATCACGCGCGAATACAGTGCACAGGCCGGGCCGGGCGATATACCCTATTACCCGATCCGGTTGCTGGACGACAAAACCCTGCTGGCGCGCTATCAGGCGCTGGCACGGCAGGCCGAAGGCGTCACCTTTCTGGGCCGTCTTGGAACCTATGCCTATCTGGATATGGATGTGGCGATCCGCAAGGCGCTGGATGGGACGGCCCATTTGCTGCGGGCCTTCGAGCAGGAAGCACGGCCAGAGGTGTTTCTGGATGCGGCGTGAGGGTCAGCCCATCGCATAGCCCGCGCCGCGCACGGTGCGGATCGGATCATCACCGCCCTGCGCACAAAGCGCCTTGCGCAAGCGGCCGACATGGACATCGACTGTGCGGGTGTCGATATAGATGTCGCGGCCCCAGACACGATCGAGCAGGGCCTCGCGGGTCCAGACCTTGCCGGGGCGTTCCATGAAGGCGCCCAGCAGGCGAAATTCGGTCGGACCCAGATGCAGGCTGTGGCCAGCGCGGGTCACGCGGTAGCTGTCGGTGTCCAGCCGAATATCGCCATGTTCCAGCACCTGACCCGCAACAGAGGGGCGCAAGCGGCGCAGATTGGCGCGCACGCGGGCGATCAGTTCGGCCACGGAATAGGGTTTGACGATGTAATCATCTGCGCCGGTATCCAGCCCGCGCACGCGGTCGGTTTCCTCAGAGCGGGCAGAGACCATGATGATCGCGGCGTCGCGCCCGGCGGGGCTGGCCTTGATCTGCCGACAGGCTTCGAGACCCGAGAGCCGCGGCAGCATCCAGTCCAGAAGCACGATATCGGGGCCCTGTTCGGCCACTGCAAGCACGGCTTCCTCGCCATCCTTGGCCGTGGCGATCCGGAAACCGGCAGCTTTCAGATTGTAGCTGAGCAGCGCAAGCTGTGCCGGTTCGTCATCGACGATCAGCACAAGGGGCCGGTCGGGATCGGTCATGTCCAGCATCACTCTAGCGGTGTGGTGATCGTCGCAGTGGAATGGCCTTTTTCGCGCGCTTCGGCCTGTTTGCCCTCTGCGACGAAGATCACATGTTCCGCGCCATGCGTCACCAGATCGCCCATGCGTTCGATATTCTTGGCGATGAAGATGTAATGCAGGCAGGGCGTGATGTTGCGCGGGTCTTCCATCATATGAGTAATGAATTCGCGAAACAGCGCGTTGGTCATGTCATCGACTTCGATATCGCGGCTGATGACATCGCGGGCAAGTTCCGTGTCCATGCGCGCATAGGCGTCGAGCATGTCCTTGAGCATCTGGCCGACCATGCGTGCCTGACGGCGCAGCGCGCGGTCTGCCCCGTCGATCATGGGCGACTGGATCAGCACCGGCACGCGCTTGGCCATGTTCTTGGCGTAATCGCCAAGGCGTTCCAGTTCACCGGCCATTTTCATCACGGCGACGGAAGCGCGCAGGTCATCGGCCTGGGGCTGGCGCAGCGCGAGCAGGCGTACCACCTGCGAATTGATGTCTTCTTCGGCGGCGTCGATGGATTTGTCACCCTGAACCACCTGCGCGGCCAGATCCTCGTCGCGGGTGTCGAGCGCGCGGGCGGCGTTCAGGATCGCGGTTTCAACTTGCCCGCCCATTGTGAGCACGGACAGCCGGATCGCATCCAGATCACGGTCGAAGGCGGAAAGCGTATGTGGTTTCATGGGCTCTGTCCTTAATCTGCCACCGGCATAGTGGCCCGACGTGACAGTAATATGACAGTTAAGAGAACAGAGCCAGAGAATGTCAGTTTTGCGCGGGTGTCGGAAAGAGAAGCCGCTGATTACTCAGCGGCCTTGGTAAAAACCCCGTTCACGCGCGGCCCGGTCACGATACCCGCATCAAAGAGATGCCCGATTTCGCCAGAGGACAGGCCCGCCACATCGGCCAGCACTTCTTCGGTATGGGCCCCGAGTTCGGGCGCAGGTTGCGGGGCCTGTCGCGCGATTTCCGAGAAGCTGAGCGGGGAAGCAGGTGTCGGATAGGTGCCGATGCCGGGTTGCTCCAACATATGGAACATGGGGTTTTCGGTGGACAGATCGGGGTCTTCATGGACCGCCTGCGCGAAGCTGCGGAATTGCGACCATGTGACCCCGCCCGTGTCGAAGGTCTTGGCAAAATCCGCGACGCGGTGCTGCGCGAAGAACGGCGCGAGGGTTTCGGTGATCGCGGCGCGGTGGCGGAAGCGCGCGCCCTCATGGGCGAGGCTTTCGCCAAGGCGGGCCTCCAGCGCGGCGATGGGTTCCACCATGCCGGTGGCTTTCACCAGCCCGCGCCATTGCCGGTCGGTCAGGCCAATGACCATGACGCGATTGCCGTCGGCGCAAATGAAATCCTGCCCGTAGCCGCCATAAAGCGCATTGCCGTATTTGGGCCGGTCGGTGCCGTTCACGGTGACTTCGCCAATGATACCCAGATTGCCCAGCATCGCGGCTGCCGCGTCCTTGAGCGAGAACAGCACTTCCTGCCCTTGTCCTGTGCGCAGGCGGTGGCGTTCGGCGGCCAGCAGGGCGGTCACGGCCATATTGCCCGCGATGCAGTCCCAGGCGGGCAGGACATGGGCGACGGGGTCGGTTGATCCTTCGGGGCCGGTCGCATCGGGGAAGCCAAGGCTGGGGTTGACCGAGTAATCCACGGCGGGCCGTCCGTGGCGGTCGCCCAAGAGTGCAACCATGACCAGATCCTCGCGGTGGCGCGAGAGCGTCTCGTGGTCCATCCAGCCGCGCACGCGCAGATTGGTCAGGAACAGGCCCGCATCATCGCCCGGTGCCGTGATGATCCGGGTGATCAATTCGCGCCCCTGCGGCGATTTCATATCGACCGCGACGGATTTCTTGCCCTTGTTCAGCCCCGCCCAGAACAGGCTTTGCCCATCCCCGGTCACGGGCCAGCGCTGCGCGTCCAAGCCGCCCTCGATCCGGTCGAAGCGGATCACCTCGGCCCCCATCTGCGCCAGTGTCATGCCTGCCAGCGGGATTGCCACGAAAGCCGAGCCTTCGATCACGCGCATGCCGTTCAGAATACCCATTGGCTTAGTCCTCCCATTCGAAGCGGGCTTGCAGCCCTTGGTGGCCTGCGGGGGCCACAGTGCAGAGTTTCAGGGCGGCGGGTCCGTCCTGTTCGGCTTGCAGGTGAAGATGGCCGTCAAACATCGGATGCACGCCGCGGAAGCTGAAACGGCTGGGCGTGCGCCCGGTGTGGCGCATCGCGGCTTCCATCAGAAGTGTGGCTTGCATCGGACCGTGGACGACCAGACCGGGGTAGCGTTCGGCCCCGGTCGCATAGTCGCGGTCGTAATGGATGCGGTGGGCGTTATAGGTCGCGGCCGAATAGCGGAACAGGCGAACAGGGCCGACCTCGACCTGTTCCGAGAAGATGGGTTCTTCGGGGGCCGGGATGGTGCGGGGCGCGCGGAAGCTGTCGGGGATCGGCAGATAGACGATATCCTGTTCCTCGCGGATCTGCGCCCCCCCTTCGCCGCGCAGGTCATGGCCCACGCGCACGAACGCCATGTCGCCGGTACTGCCTGTCTTGAAGTCGACGCTCAGGATTTCCGAGCGTTTGGTTATCGCCTCGCCCACTGCAAAGCGGCCCTTGAACGAGAGCTTGCCACCTGCCCACATGCGCCGGTTGAAGGGCAGGGGGGGCAGGAAGCCGCCAAGTTTCGGGTGGCCATCGGTGGCGATTTCGGAAATCGGCACGAATTCGGGAAAGGCGACCCAATGCCAGAGAACCGGCAAAGGTGCGCCTGTGTGAATGGGCGGTTGGGGGGCAGCTGGATGCCCCAGCGCCCCCATGACCATGCCTGCAAATTCCGGGCTGACCGCCCCTGTGCGGGTTTCCACCCGCCCGACCCAGGATTGCGCCTGTTCCGGGGTTGCGGCTTCGCCCTGCATCGGGCCTTCGGATATGCTCATGCGGCTTCTTTCACGCCAAGGACACGGGCGATGGTTTCGCCCATCGCGGAGGGTGTCGGCGCGACGGTTATCCCGGCAGCGGACAGGATTTCGACCTTTTCCTGTGCGCTCTCGCCAAAGGCCGAGATGATCGCGCCTGCATGGCCCATCTTGCGGCCCTTGGGGGCAGACAGACCCGCGATATAGGCCACGACGGGTTTCTTCATGTGATCGCGCGCGTAAGCTGCGGCTTCGGCTTCCTGCGGGCCACCGATTTCGCCGATCATCATGACAGCATCGGTATCGGGGTCATTCTCGAACAGCTCCAGAATGTCCTTGAAGCTGGACCCGTTGATCGGATCACCACCGATGCCGACCGAGGTGGAAACCCCGATGCCGAGCGCCTTCATCTGGGATGCGGCTTCATAGCCCAGCGTGCCCGAGCGCCCCACGATGCCCACGCGACCGGGCAGGTAGATATGCGGGGGCATGATGCCCATGAAGCCGATGCCGGGGCTGATGACACCGGCGCAATTCGGGCCGATGAAGCGCATCTTGCGTTCCGCGGGGAAGCGGCGCAGGAAACGTTTGACCTTCATCATGTCCTGCGAGGGGATGCCATCGGTCACGCAGACCGCGAATT
>JAFIEL010000076.1 GCA_020832585.1 Natronohydrobacter sp.
GCGCCTCGGTCGGCACGGCATCAGTGGGGGTGCCTGCGCGGGTGAAATCCCAGTTGGCACGGCCCTCGCGGTCACGGATCAGATGCAGGCGCGGGTTCTGGATCACGACGCGTTGCACTTCGATATCGCCCCGGATCAGCGCGGCCAGATTCAGGCCGATATCCATTTCATCTGCATCCAGCATCGGCCCCGCCCCCGCCCAATCGGGATTGCCGATACTGACATTCTGCGCCGTGGCCCCGATCACCGGGTAGAAACTGGGTCTCACGTCGCCGCCGAATTCCAACGTGCGCCCGGTGGCAAGTTGAAACTGCTCTGCGGCGAGTGTGGCGATGCGCTGGGTGGGCAGCAGAAAGAGTGCGGCAACCAGAAGGATAACAAGACCTATACACATGGCGATCAGGGCTTTGATCAGACGCATTCTTCCTCCGAACCGAAACTGTCACACTGGGCTTTGGGGCGAATCTATCGCTGCAAAGCCTGTCTGTCTTGGACAAAATCCCCACTGGCGGGATTTCGCGCAAGGTTGTGGGACTTGCAACGCGACCTGCCATATGAAACAGGAAGGCTGGATTATCACAAAGGTGGCTCAGGTCATGTCCGGCATCATCACCCGCTTCGCGCCCTCGCCCACGGGCTATCTGCATATCGGCAATCTGCGCACGGCGCTGTTCAATTTTCTGATAGCGCGCAAATCCGGCGGGCAGTTCATCCTGCGGCTGGATGACACGGATCAGGAGCGCTCGAAGCAAGAGTATATCGACGGGATTCAGGAAGATCTGACATGGCTGGGTCTGGGCTGGGACCGGATCGAGCAGCAGTCGAAGCGGCTGGAGCGCTATCAGGCGGCGGCGGATCAGATGCGCGCCGATGGGCGGTTCTATGAGTGTTTCGAGACACCGACCGAGCTGGACCTGAAGCGCAAGAAGCAGCTGAACATGGGCAAGCCGCCGGTTTATGACCGGGCGGCGCTGGGGCTGGATGAGGCCGCGAAGGACAAGCTGCGCGCGGATCGGGCGGGGTATTGGCGGTTCCTGCTGGATCAGGAGCGGATCGAGTGGGAGGATGGTATCCTTGGGGCGCTGTCGATTGATGCGGCTTCCGTTTCCGACCCGGTGCTGATCCGGGCGGATGGGCAGGTGCTGTATACGCTGGCATCCGTGGTGGATGACATGGATATGGGGGTCACGCATATCGTGCGGGGGTCCGACCATGTGACGAATACCGCCACGCAAATCCAGATCATTCAGGCGCTGGGGGGCACGCCGCCTGCCTTTGCGCATCACTCGCTTCTGACCGGCGCGCAGGGAGAGGCACTGTCGAAGCGGCTGGGCACGCTGAGCCTGCGCGATCTGCGGGCGCAAGGCGTCACACCTGCGGCGCTGTTGTCGCTGATGGCGCGGCTGGGGTCGAACCAGCCGGTCGAGTTGCGCATGACGCTGGATGAGATCGCGGACGGGTTCGATCTGGCGCAATTCGGGGCGGCACCCACGAAGTTTGACGCCGAAGATCTGTGGCCGCTGACGCGCGCGGATCTGCAGGGGCGACCTTATGATGTGGTTGCGGATCAGATCGCGGCTTTGGGCGTGCCTGCGGCGATTGCCCAGCAATTCTGGGATGTGGCGCGCGAGAATATCGGCACGCTGGACGATCTGGGGGCGTGGTGGGCGCTGTGCCGCGACGGGGCAGAGCCGGTGATTGCGCCTGAAGATGCGGAGTTTGTGGCGCAGGCTTTGGCCATGCTGCCGCCGCCGCCCTATGGGCCGGAAGCGTGGAAGGACTGGACCGGGGCCGTGAAAGACGCCACCGGGCGCAAGGGCAAGGGGCTGTTCATGCCGCTGCGCCTGGCGCTGACGGGGCAGGCGCAGGGGCCGGATATGGGCGCGCTGATGCCGCTCTTGCAGAAAGTGCGCGCGAAAGGCTGAGTTGGCGTAAGGTGCGTGGTAACCACGCACCTTACCTGCAGATCACGCCAGCATCTGCTGGCGGAGCGCCACGCCCCGCCGCGCCGGGTCAAGCATCACATCGTCCATGCGCAGCATCTCGCCTTGTGCCACATCGCGGGTCAGGGTCACGTCATGGGCAAGGCCGATGGGCAGGAGCCGGTCGCGCAGGCTGCGTGCGGCGGGTTGGGCTTTGGCATAGACGGTCCAGCCACCTTCGCCGTCGAGCCGTTCGCCGGCTTTGAGTGCGCGTTTTGCCACCGCCACGGCATCGCCGCGCCAGTCGCGGGTGGTGCCTGTGGCCTCGCCGCGCAGGGCGACGGAGAGGACGGAAATCGACAGTTCCAGCCCGATCAGGTGGAAGGGTTTGTACATCGCGGCATACTGCCCGGTCGTATCCGTGGGCAGGCCGTATTGGCGGAAACAGGCGCTGGCATAGGCATTGGGCGCCTTGAGCACCACGAAAACGCCCCAGCGCAGATCGCGGAACACGGGCCGCCCGTCGCGTTCCAGGGATGACACGATTTCCACCATCCCGTCGCGGGCGATCTGGCCGCCCACGGCCTTGGGGCGCAGGATATGGGCCAGATCATCGACACCGCAGGGGGGGAAGGCAAGGCCGCTCTCCGGCAGATCCAGCCCGCAGGCATTGGCCATGGCAGCGGCCTCGATCGCGGATTTGGTGCCGTCTAGGAAGGAATTGAACATCTGCGGGTTCATGCCTGCCTTGCGCGCGTCCTCGGCGGTCAGGCCGTAATGGGACCAGACATCGTCCGGGGTGACATGGTGATAGGCGGGCAGGTATTTCGTGCCCTTGCCCGCACAGGCGACCTGAAAGCCTGCCGCACGCGCCCAATCGACCATTTCGGCCACAAGCGCGGGCTGGTCGCCATAAGCCATCGAATAGATCACACCTGCATCGCGGGCTTGCTGTGCCAGCACCGGACCGGCCAGCACATCGGCTTCGACATTGACCATGACGATATGGCGCCCGGCGGCAATCGCGGCTTCGGCGTGGCGGATGCCCGCTTCGGGGTTGCCTGTGGCTTCGATCACGACATCCACATCCGCCTGGGCGGCGTCCAGCCCGCTGTCGGTGAAGCGGGTGGCGGTGATCTGATCTTCGCGCCAGCCGACAGTGCGGCAGGCATTGCGGGCGCGGTCGGGGTCCAGATCGGCGATCACCGCAACCTCAAGCCCTGCGATTGTGGGCACTTGCGACAGGAACATCGAGCCGAATTTGCCCGCCCCGATCAGGGCTGCGCGGACGGGTCGCCCTTGGGATGCGCGCTCTTGCGCCAGTCGTGTCAGGTTCATGGTGCGCCCCCTCCTTGTTTCCTGCGCGCAGATGAACCCCAAGGCGGAGGGAAAGGCAAGCGCAGTCAGAGGCCGTGGAGAAATTCGCCGCGCAGGCTGTGGACGACGGCGCGCAATGCTTCGTCGCGGCTGGCACCTTCGGCTTCGGCCTTGGCAAAGACTGCGCGCTGACGCTCGGCGCTGGTGCCTTGTGCCAGAATATCCTGCGCGCCGCGCAATTCATTCAGGCAACCGAGCACCATCGCGTCGGCTTCCAGCAGTTCGATCAGTTCGGCGATCAGGTCCGGCACGGGCACGACCGCACTCTTGCCGATGTCGAGAAGCCCCTCGCGCGGGCCGTAGCGTTGCGCGCGCCAGCGGTTCTCGGCAATCAGGAAGCGGTCATAGATGCGCCAGCGCTGGTTGCGGCGGCGGAGTTCGACCAGCATCCGCGTGATCGACTGCACCAGTGCTGCGATGGTCAGCGTGTGTTCCATGATCGGCATGACATCGCAGATCCGCGCTTCCAGTGTCGGGAAGCGGGCCGAGGGGCGGATGTCCCACCAGATTTTCGTCGTATCCTCGATCAGGCCCGCTTCGATGATCGTATCGACCGAGCGGCGATATTCCCCGTAGCTGATGAAATCAGGCGGCAGGCCGGTGCGGGGCAGATTGTCGAAAACCGACAGGCGGTAGCTGTTCAGGCCCGTATCCTGCCCGCCCCAGAAGGGTGACGAGGTGGACAGTGCCAGGAGATGCGGCAGGAAATAGGTGATCTGGCGCATGATATCGATGCGCAGATCGTCGTCGGGCAGGCCGACATGGACATGCGTGCCGCAGATCAGCATGCGCCGCACCACGCCGCCCAGATCGCGGGCCAGATCGTTGTAGCGGTCCTTCTCGGTATGTTTGCGCGTGTGCCAATCCGCGAAAGGGTGGCAGGACACGGCCAGCGGTGCCAGACCATATTGGCTGGCACATTGCGCAATCGCGCGGCGCAAATCGCCCAGATCCTTGCGCGCCTCGGCCAGATTGGCGCAAACACCAGTGCCGACCTCGATCTGGCAGGCCAGAAATTCGGGCGAGACCTTGTCGCCCAGCGCGCCCTCGCAATCGCGCATCAGCGCGTCGGGCACATCGGTCAATGCGCCTGTCTCGATATCGACCAGAAGATATTCTTCCTCGATGCCAAGGGTATATTCGCGTGTCATCAGGTCAGAGTAGCGCCGCGCCGCAATCCCGCAAGAGATAATTGACGCGGACACAGGCGCGGCTTAGCGATGCGGCATGGAAATTCTGAACGCCTCCCTGCCCTATGCCCCTTGGGTCAACCCGGCGCAGCGCCGTCTGCCCGGCGTGATGCCCCTGCCCCGTGCCGAGTGGCTGTTTGTCGATGATGCCTATGCGGCGCAGATGTGCGCGCGTGCGCAGCTTCTGGCAACGCGTCCTGCCGATGTGCTGGACATGCTGCCCGAGGCTGAAGATGCGGCAGCGGAATTGCTGGGTGAGGTGCTGCGCGATCTGCCCTTTCATGGGTTCACGGTCACGGGCGCGCAGGTGATGCGGCCTGACGGGGTCGAGGTGACGCTTGATCCTGCACGCCCGCTCTGGACGCTGGGGCATCTGGTGCAGGCGGATTTCTGCATCCTGCAGAAACAGGGCGCGGAGCATGTGCTGACCGGGGCGGTGCTGTGCTTTCCGTCAAGCTGGACGCTGCGCGAGAAGCTGGGCAAACCCATGATGCGAATTCATGTGCCTGTGGCCAGTTATGATGCGGGCATGGGCGCACGGGTGCAGCGCATGTTCGATCTGATGCGGCCGGAACAACCGATGTGGCGGGTCAATCTGCTGCGCTATACCAATCCGGCGCTGTATCAGCCGCGCGCGGAATTCGCGCCCAAGGACAAGTCCGGCGCGGGCGATTATATCCGGTCAGAGCGGCAGACCCTGCTCAAGCTGCCGCGCACAGGCGCTGTGGTTTTCGGGATTCACACGGCACAGGTGCGGCGCGCAGATCTGACTGAAGCGCAGCGCGCAGCGCTGGCCGAGATCGACGGATCAGCGTAGGCGGGTCTGCGCGCTGAGCATGCGCGCGCGCTCTGCGGGCGGGATGATGGGCCCGCGCAGGCTGGCCGCGCGGGCCTGCAGGGCGGCGACGCGCGCTTCCGGGGCGGCAGTCAGGCGCGGGGTGTTGGGGGTATCGCCTGCGCGCGCGATGATCTGCGAGATGGGCAGCAGGCCGGGGCTTTCGGCAGTGGCGCTGGTCGCGCTGCGCGGTGGCAGGTCTGCAGGGGCCAGACAGGCGGTCAGCGCAAGCGGCGCAAGCAGGGCGAGAGCGCGCGAAAAGCTATGTGGCGTGACAGTCGCGTGCACCTTGCAGCCCTCGATCCTTGATGGCGGCAAGTCTAGAACGCGACGGGGGGGCATGCAAGCGGGCTTGCGCCTGTATGCGTTTCGCGGGATCAAGGCGCATGGCACGCAAGAAGAATTCCTCGGGCGAGATCACGGGCCCGCGCATCCGCGCGGTGGCGCTCGATCTGTTCGCGCGCCATGGCTATGCGGCCGTGTCGATGCGCCAGATTGCAAAGGGCGTTGGGGTGCAGGCGGGGGCGCTTTATCTTTATACGCCCGACAAGCAGACGCTTCTGTTCGATCTGATGCAGGCGCATCTGGCCGAGTTGCTGGAGGCGTTGGCCGCCCTGCCGCCCTGCCCTGACGCGCTGGCCGCGCTGGAGCAGTTCACGCGCTTCCATATCCGGTTTCACCGCGCGCGCGAAAAGGCGGTGTTCATCGCCTATATGGAGTTGCGCAATCTGGAGCCTGCGAATTTCGCCCGGATTGAGGATATGCGCCGCGCCTATGAGGCGCATCTGGACGGGATCTTGCGGCGCGGGATAGCAGAGGGGCAGTTCACACTGCCCGACGCCAAGCTTGCGGGGTTTGCGCTGATCGCCATGCTGACCGGGGTCAACACATGGTATCGCGAAGGCGGGCGGCTGAGCCTGGAGCGGGTCGAGGAGATCTACTGGGACATGGTGCGCAAGGCCGTGGGGGCCTGACGCAGTGCCTGGTCAATACCGCTCGAAGCGCAGGTCGGTCTGGCAGTTTCCGCTGGAATAACTGCCCAGCCAGATGTGATATTCCCCTGTGACCGGATGACCCATGTTGATCCCGCCATTCCATCCGAACGGTGACAAGTCATCATTGAAGGTCCATTGCCCGAAGGGATCGCGGATCAGGATCGTCGAGTCGCAGGTGCGGCCATTGTTATTATCCTCGGTGCGGATGCGCAGGCGGTTGCCGTTCACATCGCTGGTGTCATTGGTGTAGTGCAACACCATTGTCGGAGACGCCCCGATGAAACGGCTGGTGCCGGGGATGCCGCAACCGGAGAAACCATTGGTGCCGCCTGCCCTGCGCCGCATCCGCACCACCTCTGACAGATTGGAATTGCGCATGGTCATGTTGACCGCAGGGATGCGGGTATCAGGGCAGCCTGAATAGGACGCGAAACGGGTCAATGGGTCGGTTCCGAGCAAAGTCGCGGCATTCGGCACGAAATGTGCCGGACCGTGCTGGCCGCGTTCTGCGGTGATGCGGAAACTTCTGAAGCCGAAGGATTCGTTATCTGTGGGTTCATCCAGACGCCCTGCAAAGCCAAGGGTGAACTGGGTTGCGGGGTTTTCCACCTCGATGCGCACGCGCCAGATCTGATCGGTCCAACCGGCGCCAAAGAAGTTCCCGGTCTGGATCAGTTCCATCGTCGTGGTGAACCGCCCTTCGGCGCGCGAGGCGACGGTGCGTCGGGGAAGGCTCATCATCACATTGGGATCCACATGAAACCCGTCCAGCGCGATGGAGGTGCCATTGACCAGAATGGTCAGGAACTCGCCTTCGGGATGCGCCCATTGGGTGTTGAAACCGTCCCAGCTATCGATCACGAACAGGTCGAATTCGATCACTGCGCTTTGCGAGACCTCGCCCAGATTGACCGCATAGGTCACGGGGGTGGCCCAGGTCTCGCGGCCGAAAGGCCCGAGGAAGGCATTCGCGCCGGTGCCGTTGACGGTCGTCCGTGACCAGCCGACAGGCACCCCGTTGCTGAAATCGGTATCAACGATGGTTGCCGTGGTGGAAACCGGCTCTTCGGGTTCGGGTTCCGGCTCGACGGGGCCTTCGGGCGTGCCGACGGGCGGCAGGGTTTCGGGTGGTCCTTCGGGAAAGACGTTATTGTCGAATTCCGAGCGGATGAAGGGTGAAAAGCGCGGGCGCGTCACGGCGATCGGGCTCAGGCGCGTGTCATTCAGGAAGTTCATCCCCATCCAGCTTCTGATCGGGCTTTCCCAGATGGTGAAGGCTTCGACGAGAATCAACGCCTCTCCGGGCAGCACGTTGGGGATGCGTTGCTGAAGATCGGCGCGCGGGATCATGTTCAGGAAATTGCCGAAACCGGGTCCATTGGGCAGATCGGCGGCTGCGGCATCACTGCCATCCGGCCCGAGAAAGCCAAGCTCCAGCATCATGTCGGACAGGTCGAGCAGCGAGGGCAGCCCGCGCGTGCCATGCGACCACATGATGACATTGTCCTGCATGTCCTGATCCCACGTCACCGAGGAGATCCGCAGGCGTGTGTCTTGCGCCCGTGTGGTCAGGAAGTCGTAGACGTCATTCATCCCCTCAAGATAGTCCGCCCTGATCGTATCGGTCTGCCGCGAGATCAGGTCGGCGACAGTCAGCGCTGCGGCCTGCGCTTCCATGCGGGCGCGATAGGCATCGAAGAAGATGACCATCGCGAAATAGGCCCAGAGCAGAACCGGCACGACCAGAACCATTTCCACGGTCATGGACCCGCGCGTGTCATCGCGGTAGCGGTGCAGCCGGTTCAGGACAGAGCGGAATGGGTGCTGGGTGAACATGATGATCTCTCAGGGTTCATTGACAAAAACATTGGTGGACACAAGAACGTAGTCGCCATCGGCATTGATCGGCAGCTGGCTGATGAAGCCCGTGATGCGGATGAACGGATCGGCCACGACGCAAACCTTGACCAGCATCAGTTCCTGGTCGCCCGGCGCACCGGGATTGAAGTCCACCTGCGGGGTCAATTGCAGTTCACGGTTGACGCAGCGAACGGGTTCATCAAGACCGGTGAAATTGACCGTGTCGATGGGGTTCATTTCGACCGTGATGTTGTCAAGGCAGTTGCGCAGCATCGAGGTGCGCCCGCAGATCAGCGCCTTGATGCTGTCGGACTCGTTCTGGCGACCCAGACGCACATCGCGCATGACGACATCGACGGCCCGGTTCAGAAAGGTCTGACGCAACTGCGTGATCCCCGCATCGATGGCCATCAGCAGGATCGACAGCACGAAGGGAAAGACGATGACGAATTCGACAGTGACCGCGCCTTCCTCTGCGCGCCAGCGGCGGGTCAGGGCCCGAAGGGAACGCATTACACGGGTCATTGTGTCAGCCTCAGCGCCTGGGTCTGGATATGGGTGGCGATGTTCTGGAAGGCGGCGACAAGTTCCGCGCCCGAGCTGTTGAAGTAGAAGGACGGAGCGGACGCGCAGGCTTCCATCAGCGCCTCGCCCCCCGGTGGGGCTTCGAAGGCCACGGCGTAGATATTCACATTCCGCGCCTTGAGCGCATTGCAGACGCTGAGCGTATCGGCATCCTGAACCTGAATTGTGGTCTTGCGGTATGCCGGGTGCCAATTGGGAACATCCGGCGGGAAGCAGCAGTTTTCACCATCCGTCATGATGATCATGGCGCGGTAGACCAGCGGCTGGTTCCAGGCGAGAGGACGGTCGCTGAAGACAGAGGCGACTTCGTTATTGTCGATCAGATGCCCGATCACCGGGTTCAGCGTGGGGTCGAAGAACAGCGCCCCGGCGCGCACGCCCAGATCGATCGAGGTGCCCCAGCTTGGCCCCAGCGAGTTGATGTAGTTGATCGCCTCGGTGCGCGAGCGCACATAGGGTTTGACCGGTGTCTCGGTGAGCGACACGAATTGCGGCAGATGCCCGCGCTCCGGCACCCCGAGCGAGCAGTTCCGGCGGAACATGGGCGTTGCGATGCTGTTGGTGATGTTGGTCCAGTCCGTGAAATCCAGACAAAAGGCGCCGTTGTTGTCGCCGGACATCGGATCGTTCAGGTTCTGGAAGTAGCTCAGCACCCCCGGCGGCATGATGACCTCGGTGCTGTAGGGAACGAAGGTGATGGCCACGCGTCCGTCATTATCCTCTGGCAGCATGGTTTCGACAAACTCGATGGCAGCCTGGCGCAGGTTCGTCATCCGGTTGTTGGAATCCATCGACCAGGACACATCCAGCACCATGACGATTTCAAACTGGATCTCGGCAAGGGATTCACTGGCCGCCGAGAGCAGGTTCATGTCCAGATGGTTGATGCCACTCAGCCGCATGAAGGTGGTGTCCAGCCGCGCGCGCGGTGCAACCCGGACTTCGCGTGCACCGGTTCCGTTATCCGGGATCACCGCGATGGAACCGGGGTCAGAGACATAGCTCAGCAGCCCTTCGGCCGCAAAATACGAGCGCACCACATCTTCGACTTCCGGGTTCGCATCGTTTTCGCGCATCATCGCGGCGGCCAGCACGGCGCGGTCAGCGGTGCCTTGCAGGCGCACACGTTCGCTTTCATAGCGCATCATGTCGACGGCAATGCCGCCCACCATCAGAATGACGACAAAGGCGATCAGGCCGAAGATCAGGATCGCCCCGTCTTCTTCGCGACGATAGCGCTGCATGGCACTGCGGAAATCGGTTTTCAGGGTCTTCAGTCGCAGCCGGGTCATCTGGATCACCACTTTTCATCAAACGGACACAACGCCCCTGTGCAGCCGGGACATGGCACACAGAGTTCGGGCTTCGGTAATCACGTTAGCTTTGGCCTGTGGCATCATTTGGGCAGAAACCTCCTGAATTGTGGCGGAATTCAGATGGATTGTCGCCGTGGCGCGCGGAGCGTTCGGTTAACCATGATCAATGTCGCCAAACGCGAAAAAAAGGGGGATTTCGCTAAACAATT
Source organism: Natronohydrobacter sp. (assembly GCA_020832585.1). GTDB lineage: Bacteria > Pseudomonadota > Alphaproteobacteria > Rhodobacterales > Rhodobacteraceae > Roseinatronobacter. Next base: position 10,290 of record JAFIEL010000076.1, read on the forward strand.
AACCTGATAGTCTGAAATGCAGGCGCAAGATGCAGAAGTGCCGCGAAAACAGGGAAGGAACATGGATCATGCTTGACATCAAGGAGCCGGGATTTCGCGAGAATGTGGATCTGATGTTCCGGCGCGCGGTCGCGCATCTGGACCTGCCGCCGGGGCTGGCCGAGAAGATCCAGATCTGCAACTCGACCTATACCGTGCGTTTCGGCGTGCGGCTGCGCGGCAAGATCGAAACCTTCGTGGGCTACCGCGCGGTGCATTCCGAACATATGGAACCGGTGAAGGGCGGCATCCGCTACGCCCCCGAGGTGCATCAGAATGAGGTCGAGGCGCTGGCCGCCCTGATGACCTATAAATGCGCGCTGGTGGAAACGCCTTTTGGCGGGTCCAAGGGGGGCCTGTGCATCGATCCGCGCAAATACGAGGAACATGAGCTTGAACAGATCACGCGGCGTTTCGCCTATGAGCTGGCCAAGCGCGACCTGATCCACCCCGCACAGAACGTCCCCGCCCCCGATATGGGCACGGGCGAGCGCGAGATGGCGTGGATCGCGGATCAATATGCGCGGATGAACACCACCGATATCAATGCCCGCGCCTGCGTGACCGGCAAGCCGCTGAATTCGGGCGGGATCAAGGGCCGGGTCGAAGCGACCGGGCGCGGCGTGCAATATGCGCTGCGCGAGTTTTTCCGCCATCCGGAGGATGTGGCCAAGACCGGGCTGACAGGTGGCCTGTCGGGCAAGCGGATCATCGTGCAGGGTCTGGGCAATGTGGGCTATCACGCCGCGAAATTCCTGCGCGAGGAAGATGATGCGCGCATCATCGCGGTGATCGAGCGCGACGGGGCAGTGCTGAACGCGGATGGGCTGGACCCGGACGCGCTGCGCGACTGGATCGTGCAGACTGGCGGGGTAAAGGGCTTTTCGGGCGCGGAATATGTGGCCGAGGGCGCTGCGGTGCTGGAGGCCGAATGCGACATCCTGATCCCGGCGGCGCTGGAAGCGGTGATCAACATGGGCAATGCGGGCCAGATCCGCGCGCCGCTGATCATCGAGGCCGCGAATGGGCCGATCACGGCAGGTGCGGATGAGATCCTGCGCGAAAAGGGGATCGTGATCATTCCCGACCTCTATGCCAATGCGGGCGGGGTGACGGTGTCCTATTTCGAATGGGTCAAGAACCTGAGCCATATCCGTTTTGGCCGGATGCAGCGGCGCAACGAGGAAGCGCATGCGCTGCTTCTGGTGTCGGAACTGGAGCGGCTTTCAGCGGACAAGGAACTGGGCTGGGAGTTGAAACCCGATTTCAAGAAGCGCTACCTGCAAGGCGCGGATGAGCTGCAGCTTGTGCGCTCCGGGCTCGATGACACGATGCGCACGGCCTATCAGAACATCTCGGAGGAATGGCACCGGCGCAAGGATGTAACGGATCTGCGCACGGCGGCGTTCATCGTGGCGATCGAGCGGGTGGCGGCGAGTTATCGGGCGAAAGGGTTGTGATCCGTCAGCGGCGGGGCGCATCTTCGGGTGCGTCCTGTCGGTTTTTTGGGGGGGGTGGTTTGAGCGTGGAGCGGATGGTCGCTGGTGTTCCTCATGACCCGGCACAGACGCATAGCCGCCCGTGCGCCGGATGGCGTTCTTGACCAGGTTGGCGTCCTCTTCTCCTTCTCCGAGTGATTTCCGTCTGCTATCTTGTCCCGGAAACTGTGGAGGGGCGCATGAGATTCATTGCTGTTGATGTTGAGACCGCGAATGCGGACATGGCGTCGATATGTTCTATTGGGCTGGCGGCATTCGAGAATGGCCGTATCGTGGACGAATGGTATTCGTTGGTTGATCCTGACGATTATTTCGACCCTGTGAATGTCTCGATCCATGGCATTGACGAGGCCCAGGTTGTGGGAGCACCAACCTTCGAAACCGCGGCGGCCGATCTGCTCGCCCGCGTCGGGGATGCCGTCGTAGTCACACACACACATTTCGACCGCGTGGCGTTGCACCAAGCTTCCGCCGATTGGGGGCTTCCGCCGCCGCCGTTCAGGTGGTTGGACTCGGCGAGGGTTGCCCGGAGGGCATGGGAAGACTGCGCGCGGCGGGGGTACGGGCTTGCGGATGTTTGTCGGCGTATCGGCTACGAGTTCAAGCACCACAACGCTCTGGAGGACGCAAAGGCGGCAGGCCACGTCCTGCTCGCGGCAATGGCAGAAACGGGGCTCGATCTGGATGAAGTGCTGCGGCGGGTCCGACAACCTATTGGGCCCTCGAGCACAGCGGCAGCAATCCGGCGAGATGGCAACCCCTACGGACCGCTGGTCGGCGAGGTCATCGTGTTTACAGGGGCGCTGGAGATACCGCGTCGCGAGGCGGCGGACCTAGCGGCGTCGGTCGGGTGTGAGGTCGCCTCGGGGGTGACGAAGAAGACGACCCTGCTAGTCGTTGGGGACATGGATGTTCAGAGGTTGGCGGGCCACGAAAAAAGCGCGAAGCACCGGAAAGCCGAAGACCTTGTAGCCAATGGTCATGTATTGCGGATCATCCGCGAGACCGACTTCCGCGAGCTCGTGGCGCTGGCCTAGTATTTCGCAGCTAAAACATAATACCCAACGGTAGCTCCCATCCTTGGTGTTCAGCAATGCTACGGCGGCGAAGGTTAATTGGGTGGATGGGGGAACGTCCGCTCCATCCCGCATAGCCGACATGTCCTGCCGCCCCTACCCCACCTCCCGCTGCACCGCCTGCCGCGCCATGGCCGAGTCGCGATCCGACAGGCCCAGAAGGTTGCTCACCAAGCGCATCAGCCCGTCCTCATAGGGGTCGCGGCGGTCGT
>JAFIEL010000077.1 GCA_020832585.1 Natronohydrobacter sp.
TTCATTCACAAGGCCAGACCTAACCTTTGACGGCCCGCGCGTCCAGCCCTTAGCCTGCCACGCAATCGGCAATCGCCTGCGCCATGTTGCGCATCAGCGTCGGATAAAGTGCTGCACCCGGTTCCAGCGTCACACCTGCAGGGTCAAGCTCCGCGCCGACACGCACTTCGGACCCCTCGATCACCATATCGATATAGCGCGAGGAGTGATTGACCTCGGGGAAGATGCAGACAGCGCCCGCATCGCGCAACTGATCGCGCAATTCGCTCAGACGCTGCGCACCGGGGGCCGCAGCATCACCCAGTGCAATTGTGCCCGCGATGTTCAGACCAAACTGACTGGCAAGATAGCCATAGGCATCATGGAACATGACCAGCGGGGCATCGCCAACAGGTTGAAGAATGTCCTGCAACTCATTGGCAAGCTGCATGATTTCTTCGCTGGCTGCGCGCGCGTTCGCGGCGAAGATCTCTGCATTGGCCGGATCATGCTCGGCCAGTTCCGCTGCGATCACATCCAGCCAGACGGTTACATTGCCGGTATTCATCCAGGCATGCGGGTCGGTTCCGTCATGGGCATGGTCATCGTGGGAATGAGCGTGATCGTCATGTGCATGACCGTGGTCCTCGTGTGAATGACCGTGATCGTCATGCGAATGACCGTGGTCCTCGTGTGCATGACCGTGATCGTCATGCGAATGACCATGATCGTCGTGTGCATGGCCGTGATCGTCATGGGAATGACCATGATCGTCGTGTGCGTGGCCGTGATCGTCATGCGAATGACCGTGGTCCTCGTGTTCGTGGCCGTGATCGTCATGCGCGTGGCCGTGGTCATGCGCGTAATCCTGCAACGTCAATCCGTCCGCTTCCATCAGCGTGACGATCTCGCCGCGTGCCTCGACACCTGAAACCGCGCGCGCCAACCAGGGCGTCAATTCTGGCCCTATCCAGAAAATCAGGTCTGCTTCCGACAAGGCGCGTGCCTGCGAAGGGCGCAATTGAAAGCTATGCGGATCGCCTCCGCGATCCAGCAGCAGGTCCGGCGTGCCCAGATCCCCCATCACCATCGAAACCAGCGAATGAGTCACCTGAAAATCCGTCATCACCTTCGCGTCTTGCGCGGCAAGCGGTGTGGCCATCATGGCGCAGGCCAAGGCAAGTGAGTAGCGCATCCTGATCTCCTTGTGTTATACGAAGTCTGGCTTATCTAATGTTATACCATAACAGTAAAGGCAAGGGCGGATGGTCACTCAATCGCATCAGGACGGGTTTTGCTGCGCCGATCACAGCGGTTCAGCCAATGTCGCCGCGATCCTTGATTCCGCGGAATCCCGCGCGCGCGCGCAAGGCGCGCGCCTGACCCCGGTGCGGCGGCGCACGCTGGAGATCCTTTTGCAATCCCATGGCGCGCTCGGGGCTTATGAAATCCTTGATCGCCTGAACGCCGAAGGCTTTGGCAGCCAACCCCCCGTGGCTTACCGTGCGTTGAATTTTCTTGTAGAACATGGGCTTGCGCATCGTATCCGACGCCTGAACGCCTTTACCGCCTGCGCCCATCCCGGCCATGATCACCGCGCGGCATTCCTGATCTGCGAAACCTGCAACAGCGTCACCGAAGCCGATGCCGTCGCTGTCAGTGCCGCGCTGGGACAGGCCGCGCAAGTGGCAGGCTTCCAGATCACCCGCGCCACGATCGAGGCCGTTGGCCAGTGCCGCGCCTGTCAGGTCACATCTGCATGAGCCTGATCACAGCGCAAGGCGTCAGTGTCCGATATGATGGGCGGCGCGTTCTGTTCGATATCGATTTCCAGATCGACCGCGGCGAGATCGTCACGATTGTCGGCCCGAACGGATCCGGCAAGACCAGTTTCCTGCGTGTGCTTCTGGGCGTGGTCGCCCCGGAGAAGGGCCGCATCCATTGGGCCAAGGGCTTGCGCATCGGCTATGTGCCGCAGCGACTGCACCTTGACCCCGGCTTGCCGATGCCGGTTGCGCGCTTCCTGTCGTTGCCCACACGCCAGAGCGCACAGGCCGTGGCCGAAGTGCTCGAGCGCGTCGGCGTGCCCGATGTGGCGCGGCAGAACATGGCGACGCTGTCGGGCGGGCAGTTCCAGCGTGTGCTTCTGGCGCGCGCGCTGTTGACCCGGCCCGATATCCTGATGCTCGATGAACCGACTGCCGGGCTGGACCAGCCCGGTGTCGCGGCCTTTTACCGGCTGATCGAGGATGTCCGCCGCGAGATGAATTGTGCGGTCCTGTCTGTCAGCCATGATCTGCATGTGGTGATGAGCGCGTCCGACCGGGTCATCTGCATCAATGGTCATATCTGCTGCGAAGGCGCGCCGCAGGTTGTGCGCGACGCGCCCGAATATCGCGCGCTCTTCGGGCTGGGCACCGGGGGCGCGCTGGCGCTTTATCAGCACAGCCACGATCATGTGCATGACGAAAACTGCGATCATGACCACGACCACGCCAAGGACCATGCTCATCATGCTGGATGATTTTCTGACCCGCGCGCTGCTGGCCGGGCTGGTCGTGGCCATCGCCACCGGTCCCCTGGGCTGTTTCGTGGTCTGGCGGCGCATGGCCTATTTCGGGGATGCTACCGCGCATGCTGCCATTCTGGGTGTGGCCCTGGCGCTTGGCTTTCAGATCAGCATCTTCATCGGTACGATGGTGGTTGCGTTGATCATGGCGATGGTCGTGTCCACATTGGCCGGGCGCGGCTGGGCGATGGACACGACGCTTGGCGTGCTGGCCCATTCCGCGCTGGCCTGTGGTCTGGTGGCTGTCTCTTTTCTGCCCAATGTCCGCGTCGACCTGACAGCCTATCTTTTCGGTGACATTCTTGCAGTGTCGCGCTTCGATCTGGCTGTGATCGCGCTGGGGTCGGCGCTGGTGCTGGGGCTGATCCTGTGGCGCTGGCAGGGGTTGTTGATGGCAACACTCAGCGAGGATCTGGCGCAATCGGCGGGGATCGTGCCGGGCCGCGAACGCATGGTGCTGACCGTGGCTCTGGCCATTGTCGTGGCTGTCGCGCTCAAGATCGTGGGCGCGCTTCTGATCGCGGCCCTGTTGATCATTCCCGCCGCCGCCGCGCGCAATCTCGCGCGCTCGCCAGAGATGATGGCGCTTTTTGCCTCTGGCATTGGCGCCGCATCGGTTTTCGGCGGCCTGCAACTTTCGCTCGCGCAGGACACGCCCTCTGGTCCGTCCATTGTCGTGATTGCGGCCCTGATTTTCCTTGCGACCACGCTTGGCGCGGCACTGTTTCAGAACCGGTCAGGCCGGTAAGGCGCAAGGTCGAGTTCCGGCGCACGGCCTGCGACCACCGCCGCGACCAGCCGCGCGGTGATGGGCGCGAGCGTCAGGCCCAGATGACCGTGACCGAAGGCATGGATCACCTCTGGCCCGGCGCGTGACAAGCCGATCACCGGGCGCGAATCGGGCAGCGAGGGGCGGCAGCCCATCCAGCGGCGGTCGGGCTCTGGCAGATCGGGCAGGATGGCCCGCGCCCCTCGTTCCAGCACCGCCCAGCGATGGGGCGAGGCCGGCGCGTCCAGCCCGCCCAGTTCTACTGTGCCCGCGACGCGCAACCGACCCGCCATGGGGCAGAAATAGAAACCGCGCGAAACCGGTGTCATTTGCCGGATCAGGCGCGGGGCGGGGCTGTCATATTCCAGATGATAGCCGCGTTCGGTATCAAGTGGCACCCGGTCGCCCGCCTGCGCGGCCAGTGTGCGCGACCATGCCCCTGCCGCAATGACCACGCGCCGCGCGCGCAAGTGCAGGTCAGCACCGCGCAAGGTGACGCCGCCCTTGTTGCGCGCCAGTTCCGTGACGCGCGTCGAAATGCGCGCCACGCCTGCCGCGTCTACTGCCGCGCGCAGGCGGCGCAGCATCTGGCCGGGATCATCCAGCGTGACCGTGTTGGGAAAAAACGCGGCGCCCACGCCAATTCCGGCAGGCAGACCCGGTTGCAACTGGCCCAGCGCATCGCGACTGATCTCTTCCACGGCAACCCCGTGGGCCCGGTAGGTGCTGAAATTTGTGCCGCGCCGGTCGGCCTCGGTCTCGAACAGATAGAGCGAGCCGAGGGGCTTGAGCAGATCCGTCCCGTCGATTTCAGCCGCGAGTTCCTTCCAGCAAGATGCTGCTGGCGCGAGCAGGGCCGCAATGGCGCGGGCATTCTGCCGCGCGCGTCCGGGCAGCGATTCGCGGGCGAAACGCAAGAGCCAGGGCGCAAGTGCCAGGGCAGGGCGGATCGCAAGCGGACTGTCGCGGTCAAACAGCAACGCGGGCAGGTTGCGCAGCACATCGGGTGTGCCGACGGGCATGACCGCATAATCCGCAATCACACCGGCATTGCCATAAGAGGCCCCGGTCTCGTCATCCTCTGGCGCAAGAATGGTCACGTCATGACCAGCCTGCGCCAGATGCAGCGCGCAGGCCAGCCCCACGATTCCTGCGCCGATGATGGCGATCTCGCTGTCCTGAATCATGCCTGCCCTCGTCCGCTTGGCCTGTCATGCCAAGCCCGACGCACAACGGCAAGCCCCCAATCTAACGCCGCATAGGCCACTTCCGCGCCGGGCACATCCGGCGCGACTGGCTATCCATGGCAGTCATCCATCTGCGATGGTGTTTCTCGGCATATGGGGGTTTTGGGACAGGTGCCGGACACTACCCGCCCAGAACAAGGGCGCGAGGTTGCTGGTTGTCGTCGATCAGATAAATTGCGTCTTCGCTGATCGCTGCGACCGTGCCGCCCTGCAACAGATCGCCCTGTTGCAGGCGCGCAATGCGCCCGTCAGGCAGGCGCACAAGCGCATGCCGAACGCCGTTTTGCTGCACTACAGCGATCAGTGCCATGTCATCCAGTGCAATCCGTCCGGTTTCCGTCGCCATGTCCAGCATGCTTTGCCCCGGTGGCAGCACGAAACTGCGTGTGGTCCGGTTTTCGAAACTGAGCGGCAAGGGCGCAAAGGCATGGGCCAGAACCGCGCGGTCCTGAATCACTGTTTCCGTTTCCGGTGCCTGTGCCGTCGCAACCGCAAGATCGGGCTCTGGCACAGTCCGCGTCGCAACGTCTTGCGGCACCTGGCAGAACCCCCCCGCTTTGGTGCAATAGTCCAGACCCGCGCTGACCGCGATCAGGGCCGCCAGGCTGAACACAACCGCCGCGAGGATATCACGCCAGTTCAGTCCGCGTGCCGCAGGCGGCGGGGCGCTTGCCTGTTCGGGCAGGAAAGACGCGCGCGCGCGCTTGCGGCGGCGGGGTCTTTGATGCGGCGCGGGGCGATCCTGCATGGGCAGATCCTGACATTGCTGCATTCAGTCTAGCCCGAAACCTAGCAGCAATCCATTTCCAATCCATGAACGCCGATCAATACCCGCGCGTGCGACAGATCTCATGCAGCAGGGGTGCGCCGCGCTGAACCCGCGCGATATTCTGCACGATCACCCGCGCGGCTGTCTCGGCGCGGGTTGCCGCCGCGATATGCGGTGTGACCGTCACTTTAGGATGGTGCCAGAACGGATGATCTTTCGGCAGCGGTTCGGTGCGGAACACATCCAGCGTGGCATGCTGAACCGGGCCAGTGTCCAGCGCGTCGATCAAGGCCGCATCGTCGATCAGCGCGCCCCGACCGGGGTTGATCAGACACAAGCCCGGGCGGCACAGCGCAAACCGGCGCGCGTCGAGCAGGTTTTCGGTCTCAGGGGTGCGCGGCAGCAAGGTGACAAGAATTTCAGAGGTTTGCAGAACAGTCTTCAAGCCCTCATTGCCATGATGACAGCGGATCCCCGGCAAGGATTTGGGACTGCGCGACCAGCCTATCACCTGAAATCCCAAGCCCCGCAAGGCCTCGGCGCAAGCCTGCCCCAATGCCCCCAGTCCCAGAAACCCCACCACCCGCGCCTCTGCCAGAGGTGGCGCGACCGCCACCCAGTCGCCCGCGCGCGCACGGATATGGGCGTCGATCCCCAGATGATAGCGCAGCACATGGCCTGTGACATATTCGACCATGCCTTTGGTCAAGGCAGGGTCGACCATCCGCGCAAGGGGCTGGGTCAGCGTCGGATTGCCCACGATCCGCTCCACCCCGGCCCAGAGGCTGAGCACTGCCTTGCAGCGGGTGAAGGGCGTGAAATCGTGCAATGGATTGGCCGGGGCGTAGATGATGACATCCACGCTTTCGGGCGGGGCCTTGGTGACGAGTTCGGCCTCCAGCCCGGCTTCGGACAGGGCGCGTTTCAGATGTGGTTCATATTCGGCAAAATCGCCTTGGCCTGCGGCAAACAGGATCACCAGTGTCATGACGGCAACCGCGCGCGGTGGATATGGGCGGAATGGACCAGCCCGAAACCGATCATCAGGACCAGCATGGCCGATCCGCCGAAAGACACCAGTGGCAACGGCACCCCCACCACGGGCGCAAGTCCCATCACCATCGCCATATTCACCGCGAAATAGAGGAAGAAATTGCCGATCACGCCCATCACCAGCAGCGCCCCGAACCGGTTGGTCGTGCGCAGCGCGGTCAGCAGGCAGACGGCCAGGATCATCATGTACAAGAGCAGCAACGACGAGGCCCCGACAAAGCCGAATTCCTCGGCCAGCGTGGTAAAGATGAAATCGGTGTGTTTCTCGGGCAGAAAGTTCAGCCGCGCCTGTGTGCCTTCCATGAAGCCACGCCCTGACCAGCCTCCCGACCCCAGCGCAATCATCGACTGGTTGATGTGATAGCCCGCGCCCAGCGGATCAAGGGTCGGATCAAGAAAGGCATCAATCCGGCGATACTGGTAATCCTTGAGCAACTGCCACTCGGTGCCGCGTGATTGCAGGACCGCTGTGACCAGACCAATGCCCGATCCGATCAAGGCCGCGAAATACCCCCAATGCACGCCCGCTGCAAAGATCACGACACCGCCCCCGGCAGCGATCAGCATGGCCGTGCCCAGATCTGGCTGGCGCAGCACCAGCAGCGTCGGCACCAGCGCGATCATGGCCGCGATGACCACATGCACCGGATGCGAGATCTTCTTGATGTCGATCCAGTCATAATAGGCCGCAAGTGCCAGGATCGTTGTGATCTTCGCCAGCTCTGACGGTTGCAGGCGCAGCGGTCCGATCACCAGCCAGCGTTTCGCCCCCATCCCGACGGTGCCGAAGAACTCGACCCCCAAGAGCAACAGGATCGTCACCCCATAGGCCACCCCGGCAGTGGAACGCCAGAACCATAGCGGCGTAAAGGCCACCACGAACATGGCCAGCAGACCAAGGCCGAAACGCTTGATCTGCGGCTCGGCCCAGGGGGTCAGGCTGCCCCCCGCGACGGAATACAGCATCACGAAACCATAGCTGGCCACCATGATCAGAAGCGCGATCAAGGGCCAGTTCAGATACAGCACCTTGCGCAGTCCGGTGGGCATCTGGCTGGTGTTATACTCAAGATAGCTCATGCGCGGCTCAGCCTCAGATCCTCGGGGCGGCGCAGGCGCTCGTGCATCTCGTCCTGTTCATACTGGATGCGATTGCGCTGCGGCGCCGGATAGGCCGAAAGCGGTGGCACGCCGTCGTTGAGCGCGGCCAATGTGATATCCCGCCCGATAGGTGCCGCCGCAGACGATCCCCCGCCGCCATGTTCCACCACGATTGAAACCGCGATGCGCGGGTTGTCATAGGGGGCGTAATTTACGAACAAGCCGTGGTTGCGCCGATTCCACGGCAATTGATCCTGTCGCCGCACGCCTGACTCGCGCTCGGCGCGGGTGATCGAGAAGACCTGACTGGTGCCGGTCTTGCCTGCCATGATCTGCCCATCGGCCACAATGCGCGAGGAATAGGCCGTGCCGCGTCGGTCATTGACGGTCTGGGCCATGCCCTGACGGATCATCCGCAACCATTCGGGACGCAGGTCAAGACTGGCCATTTCGCGCTCGGTCCGGTCCAGCGGATCGCGCACCAGTCGCGGCAACACTGCGCTGTTGGTGGCCAGACGCGCGGTCATCACCGCGAGTTGTAGCGGCGTCGTCAGCACGAAACCCTGCCCGATTGACGCATTGACCGTATCGCCGATGCGCCATTCGGAATTGCGATTGTTGCGTTTCCACTCGCGCGTCGGGTTCAGACCGCCCGCGACCGAGGTGATGGGCAGTTCATAGCGTATCCCCAGCCCCAGCCGGGTGGACATTTCATTGATCTTGTCGATCCCGCAGCGCTGCGACATCTCGTAGAAATAGACGTCACAACTCTCCGCAAGCGCCGCGACCATGCCCACGCGCCCATGTCCGCCGCGCTTCCAGCAATGAAACCGGTTGCCGGACACATCCATATGGCCGGGGCAGAAAACAGTTTCCTGCCCATTGGTAACACCGGCCTCCAGTGCAGCCAGCGCCGTGACCATCTTGAAGGTCGATCCGGGCGGATACATCCCCTGAACGGTCTTGTTGACCAGCGGGCGATAGTCATTGTTCAGCAACTCGTTGAAATTCGTGCTGGAAATCCCGCGCACGAACAGGTTTGGATCGAAACTCGGACCCGAGGCCAGCGCGAGAATGTCGCCATTCTTGACATCCATGACCACAGCGGCCGCACTTTGGCCGTGCAGCCGTTCCAACGCATAATTCTGCAGGCGCGCATCGATCGTCAGATGCACATTCGCCCCCGGCGTGCCCTCGACCCGGTCCAACTCGCGCATGACGCGGCCCACGGAATTGACCTCGACCCGCTGTGAACCTGCGCGCCCGCGCAAGCGGTCCTCTGCCATGCGCTCGACCCCGCTCTTGCCGATCTGGAAGCGCGGAATGAACAGCACCGGATCTGGGGTTTCCAACGCCTCGAGATCGCGCTCGGAAACCGGGCCGACATAGCCCACGACATGCGCTGTGTCCTCGCGCAGCGGATAGGCGCGCGACATGCCCATTTCCGGCGTGACACCGGGCAGGGCAGGGGCATTGGCCGCGACGCGGCTGATCTCTTCCCAACTCAGCCGCTCGGCCACAGTCACCGGCACAAAGGGACGGTTGCGCAGCATGTCACGCCGTGCGCGCTCGATGTCTTCCTCTGAGAGCGGGATAAGCTGAGCAAGGCGGCTCAATACCAGATCGATGTCGCCCGCATCGTCGCGCTTGATCACCACGCGGTAATTCTGCTCATTGCCCGCAAGAATCACGCCATTGCGGTCCAGAATCAACCCGCGAATCGGTGGCAGGAGGCGCAGATTGATGCGGTTTTCCTCTGCCAGCAGGCGGAACTGTTCGGACTGGTTCAGCTGCATGTCGCGCAGCCGCCACAAGAGCGTTCCGGCAAAACCAAGCTGTACTGCCCCCAGAAGCAGCGCGCGCCGACTGATCGTGCGGCGGCTGAGTTCCTTTTCACGATCCGAACGTTTCACAATTTCTGCCCCAAAGCATCCACTTCACCTGTCGCAGGCTTGCGCAATCCGAAGACGAAATGCGACACCGCGACCACAGCCGGATAGATCAGCACAGTGCCGAGGAAATGTGTAAAGCTCAAGCCAAGTGGTTCCAGCGGCATGATCACAATCGCGAGCACGGCGCGATTGGCCAGATACATGAGCAGCATCAATCCCGCGACCAGTGCATATTCATGCACGAACCCGTAGCCTCGAAGCTGTTCCGAGCGGCGGCGCAGGAATTCGCTGCCCATCAGCACGATCAGCGCCCAGAGGCCTGGCGGGCGTAGCAGCAGAATATCCTCGATAAAGAAATATCCCGCGATGATGGGCGCGGGCAGCAGGTCGGGACGGCGCAGAACCCAGGCCAGCGTCAGGCACAGCAGCAGGTCCGGCATCGGCAGGCTCCATCCCCGCGCAGGGTCATAATCTGACAGCGCGGCCCCCTCGACCATGCCGAAATCCGCGCCATATCCGCCCAGCGGCAGGAAACGGTAGAACATCAGCCCCGTCGCAAGCGCCAGAAACAGCGTCACATAGATCAGACGCTTGGTCTGGCGCCGCTCAACCATCGCCCGCATCCTCCGGGGCGTCAGGGGTCGCGGGGTTCAGCACCACCCCCTCGACCGGGGCGATCAGGCTGCCGGTATCGGTGATCCGTTCAATGGGGCGAGAGCGCAGGACGCGCAGAAATTCCAGCCGCCCGTAATCCGCCGCGATGCGCACCCGAAGCCGCCGGTCGCGTGTGATCACCACTTCGCCCACCAGCAAACCCGCCGGAAATACCCCGCCATCATCCGAACTGATCACCCGGTCGCCGGGCCGCAGATCATCGGGGGCCTCGACAAATTCCAGCACCGGATAGGCGGAATTATCCCCGATCAGCATGGCACGCTGGCCCGAAGGCTGCACAGTTACCGGCACCGCACTGGCCGTGTCGGTCAAGAGCACCACGCGCGCTGTGCGTTGTCCCACCCCTGCGATCCGTCCAGCCAGCCCCAGCCCGTCCATCACTGCCCAGCCATCCTGCACCCCGTCGCGCGCACCGACATTCAACAACACCGATTTGCGAAAGGGTGAGCCGCTATCGGCCATGACCACGCCCGTCACATGGGTCAGTTGCGGGTCTAGCCGCACCTGATTGAGGTCCAGAAGCTGCGCATTGCGCTGCTCAAGCTGCAAGGCAGCCTCGCGCCAGGCCCGCATCTGCTGCAATTCGCGGCGCAATTCCTGATTCTGTTCGACGATCCGCGCGTATGAGCGGAAATCCTCTGCCAGAACGGCCAGACGCGTCACGGGTTTCATCGCCCAGTCGAAGGACGGCACCACCCTGTCGATCACGGCCATGCGGAATTGCTCGACGCGCGGGCTGTCGATGCGCCAGATCAGAAAGGTCAGGACCAGAAAGACGGCGATCACGCCGACCAACACGCGCCGCAGCGGGCGGATGAAGTCCTGATCGTATTTGCGATCTTCGGCCACACGCGCCACCCAGTCGCCTTAAGCGTCAGCTCTCGTAATCAATCGCATGGCGCAACTGCTTCTCGAATTCCAGCGCCTTGCCGGTGCCGATGGCCACGCAGTTCAGCGCTTCATCTGCCACGGAAATCGAAAGCCCGGTCTGTTCGCGCAGCGCCAGATCGAGTTCCCCCAGAAGCGCGCCGCCGCCCGTCAGCATCACGCCCCGGTCCACAATATCAGCGGCCAGATCCGGCGGTGTGGTTTCCAGCGCGATCATCACGGCCTCGCAGATCGTGGTCACGGTCTCGGCCAGAGCTTCGGCCACCTGCGCCTGCGTGATCTCGGCCTCTTTCGGCACCCCGTTCAGCAGATCGCGCCCGCGCACCAGCATCGACTTGCCGCGCCCGTCATCGGGCATCCGCGCGGTGCCGATGGAGCATTTGATTTTCTCTGCCGTTGATTCGCCGATCAGCAGGTTCTGGTTGCGCCGCAGGAAGCTGACAATCGCCTCGTCCATCCGGTCGCCACCCACGCGCACCGAGCGCGCATAGACAATATCGCCCAGCGACAGAACGGCGACTTCGGTCGTCCCGCCGCCGATATCGACGACCATGCTGCCCGTGGGATCGGTGATCGGCATGCCCGCGCCAATGGCGGCTGCGATGGGTTCCGAAATCAGCCCCGCGCGCCGCGCACCGGCAGAAAGCACCGATTGCCGGATCGCGCGCTTTTCCACAGGGGTTGCGCCATAGGGCACGCAGACAATGACTTTCGGCTTTGAAAACACCGTGTTGCGATGCACCTTGCGGATGAAATGCTTGATCATTTCCTCGGCCACATCAAAATCCGCGATCACCCCGTCGCGCATGGGGCGGATTGCCTCGATGGAACCGGGGGTGCGCCCCAGCATCAATTTCGCATCCTCGCCCACGGCCAGCACGGCCTTGCGCCCGTCTTTCGAGTGATAGGCCACCACCGAGGGTTCATTCAGGATGATCCCGCGTCCCTTGACATAGACCAGCGTATTCGCGGTGCCGAGGTCGATGGCCATGTCGGATGAGAACAGGCTGGGAAAGAAATTCATGCGGGCGATCCAATGCTCACGAGAGGAAAGGCGCCCAAAATGGGCCGCCGGGCGTAGGCGCCTTATAGGGCGGGGATATGGGGGCGGTAAAGGGGGGGCTGCATTCGGATCGGCGGGAAGTGGCGCGCGGCGCGCACGATGCTGTGACCCGCAGGCGGCAGGGCGGGTTTTCACGCACTTGCACCAGCGCCTTCTTGTCTTTGCGGCCCGCGCGCGATCATATGCGTCTGACCGCGCCGCGCTGGTCGCGGCGAGGCAAGACATAAAGGAGAATGACATGCGCATCTTGTTCACAGGCGGCACCGGCAAGGCAGGTCGGCATGTAATCGCGGGCCTGCTGGCACAAGGTCACAGGGTCATGAATGTCGATCTGGCCCCGCTCGATCTGCCGGGCGTGGACAATCGCATCGCCGATATCACCGATGCAGGCCAGATGTTCGATGTGATGTCGAGCTATGCCGGATTCGACGAACTCGACCCCGGAACCGGCGTGCCGCGTTTCGACGCGGTGGTGCATTTCGCGGCCGTTCCGCGTATCCTGCTGAAAAGTGACAATGAGTGTTTTCGCGTCAACACGCTTGGCACCTATAACGTCCTCGACGCCGCACTGAAATTAGGGGTCCGCAAGATCATCTTCGCATCATCCGAGACAACTTATGGTGTCTGTTTCGCCGATGGCACCCGCAAGCCCGATTACCTGCCGATTGACGAGGACCACCCGACTGAGCCCGAAGACAGCTATGCCATGTCCAAGGTCGTCAACGAAGTCACCGCGCGCGCCTTCCAGCGCCGCAGCGGGGCGGATGTCTACGGGCTGCGCATCAACAATGTCATCGAACCGCATGAATATGCACGCGATTTTCCCACCTATAGCGCCAATCCAGACATGCGGCGGCGCAATATCTTCGCCTATATCGACGCGCGCGATCTGGGGCAGATGGTCGAGCGCT
>JAFIEL010000078.1 GCA_020832585.1 Natronohydrobacter sp.
GTGTCTTTCCGGGTCTGGGCGGGATTGCAGGGCTGTCGCTGATGATCCCGTTCCTGTACGGGATGGATACGACCATGGCGCTGGCCATGTTGATCGGATTGGTGGCAGTGATCCCGACTTCGGATACATTCGCCTCTGTCCTGATGGGGATTCCCGGTTCATCGGCGTCGCAGGCCACGGTGCTGGACGGCTTCCCCATGGCCAAGCGCGGCGAGGCGGCACGCGCCCTCTCGGCAGCTTTCTTCGCCTCGCTGGTGGGTGGATTGATCGGCGCTGTGGTGCTGACCGGGTTCGTGCTGGTGGCGCGACCTGTGATCCTGGCTTTCAGTTCGGCCGAATTGTTCATGCTCTCGGTTTTTGGCCTGTCCATGGTCGGCGTGCTTGCCGGCAAATCGCTGGTCAAGGGCGTGGCCGCCTGTGCGCTGGGGCTGATCATCGGCTCGATCGGGGGCGCACCGGCCACGGGCGAGTTCCGCATGGTTTTCGGAATCGACTATCTTTATGACGGCATCCCGCTGATCATCATCGGTCTTGGGCTGTTTGCAGTCCCCGAAATCGTGGACCTGCTGCGCAGGGACCGCGCAATCTCGGAGCACACGACGCTTGGCGCGGGCTGGTTTCAGGGCATCCGCGATGTGGGACGCAACTGGTGGCTGACGCTGCGCTGTTCCGGTATCGGTGCGCTGATCGGGGCGATTCCGGGTCTGGGCGGCACGGTCGTGGACTGGATCGCCTATGGTCATGCTGTGCAATCGGTCAAGAAAGACCCGCAATTCGGCAAGGGCGATGTGCGCGGCGTGATCGCGCCGGAATCGGCCAATAACGCGAAAGAGGGCGGCGGGCTGCTGCCCACGTTGCTGTTTGGTATTCCCGGCGGTGGTGCAATGGCGGTTTTCCTGGGCGGGATGGTGCTGCTGGGCATCCAGCCGGGGCCGTCGATGGTGGGCAGCAATCTGGATCTGACCTATACTATCGTGTGGTCACTGGCGCTGGCCAATGTGCTGGGGGCGGGTCTATGCATCTTGCTGGCCATTCCGATTTCCAAGCTCACGCTGATCCCGTTCAAGCTGCTTGCGCCTTTCATGATCGTGGTGATCTGCTTTGCCGCCTTTCAGGCCACGCGTTCGCTTGATGATCTGATCGTGCTTTTGGCGACAGGGGTGCTGGGTGTCTATATGCGCCGCTTCGGCTGGCCGCGTCCGGCGCTGCTGATCGGCTTTGTGCTGGCGACGCAGGCCGAGACCTATCTCTATCAGGCCGTGCAATTCTACGGCTGGGAATTCCTGACCCGCACGGGTGTCATGATCATCATGGGGATCACGGCCGGGTCGATCTGGCTGGGGCTGCGCGCGCGTGTCTCCGAGGCAACCCCGGCAGAGATCCTTGCGGTCGAGGCGCGTGACGGTGGCACCGGACCTGCCGCGAATATCCGCGCGCGCGCCCCGCAGATCGTCTTTGCACTGGTGGCGCTGGCCTTCTTCGCGGTCGGTATTCATGATGCCTTGCAGCAAAGCTTTCTCGGGCAGGTCTTTCCGCTGATCATGGCGGGCGCGGGGGCATTCTTCACAGCGCTTGTGTTGGTGTTTCTGGTCTATGGAAAACCAAATCATGCCGCATCGAGCGATACCGAACATGAAGCCCAGAGCGAGGGTGTTCCTTTGCGCTCGACCATTGGGGCGCTTCTGTGGATCGCGCTTCTGGTCGCGCTGACAGCACTTGCGGGCTTCGTGGTTGCATTGGTTACTTTCTTCATCGCCTTCCTGCGTCTGCGCGCGCAGGCAAGCTGGCTGATGACTGCGATCCTGACTGCGGGCTGCACCGGCTTTGTTCTGACGCTCGCATCGGCGTTGAACATGCGCTTCCCCGGTGGGGTGCTGCAAGACCTCTATCGCCTGCCCTGGCCCTTCAGCTGAGACAAGACATGCAGACTGAAATACCCTTCCTGTTCATGCGCGGGGGCACCTCGCGCGGGCCGTACTTTGATGCAGCAGATCTGCCAGCGGACCGGGACCAGTTGGCGGCTGTATTGCGCGCTGTGCTTGGGTCGGGCCATCCGCTGAATATCGACGGGATCGGCGGTTCGGCGACGGTGACGACCAAGGTCGCGATCCTGTCGCGCTCGCAGGTCGAAGAGGTCGATGTCGATTATTTCTTCGCGCAGGTCGATCCCATGAAACCCGAGGTCGATTTTCGCCCCACTTGCGGCAATATCCTGTCCGGCGTCGGCCCTGCTGCCATCGAAATGGGTCTGGTTCCAGTCACGGGGTCGGAGACCAAGCTGCGCATCCGCGCCGTCAATACAGGCGCACTGGTCGATGCTGTGGTGCAGACGCCTGAGGGGCGTGTCAGCTATGACGGCGATTATCGGCTGGATGGCGTGCCGGGCAGTGCCGCGCCGGTGACGCTGAGTTTCATGGGCACAGTCGGGACGATCTGTGGCGCAATGCTGCCAACAGGACGCGCGCGCGATGTGATCGACGGGGTCGAGGTCACGCTGATCGATGTGGCCATGCCGATGATGATCGCCCGCGCCGCCGATCTGGGCCTGCGCGGGGATGAAACGCCTGCCGAGATCGACGCCAACCCCGCGCTGCTCGCGCGGATCGAGGCACTGCGCTGCAAGGCCGGGCCGATGATGGGTCTGGGCGCGGATGTCTCGGGTTCTGTCACGCCCAAGGTCGGGCTGATTTCGGCCCCGGTTGCCGGGGGATCGTTGCGCGCGCGCTATCTGACGCCCTGGGCCTGCCATCCCACGATGGCCGTGACAGGGGGCCAATGTCTGGCGGCCTGTGCTGTTTTGCCGGGGTCCGTGGCGGATGGGCTGGCGGTTGTGCCTGCCACGGGACCCGCGGCAATGCAGATCGAGCACGCGTTGGGTGTGCTGGATGTTCTGCTGGATTTCGTCATCGATGGGAACAGGGTGAATATCCGCGCTGCCGGTCTGACGCGAACTGCACGGTTACTGGCGCGCGGCGTGGTTATGGTGCCGAAAAACGTGATGCCTGGATAACGCATGTTACAGGCTCGTTGATGTTCAAAACTGGAACAGCCCGGTTGCGGTGCGTGCGGCGGCTGACAGGAACACAGGAATGAGGGTCGGGATCGTGTCCAGACCTCTTTTGTAGAACAGGGTCGAATCTGCTTTGCCCGATGCCCGCGCGCCCTCTAAACTCGGATGAACGCGATGGGTGACTTGCATTTGTTCTCATAATGTTCTATTGTGAGCCAGATGCCAGCAAGGGAGTCCCCCCGATGGAAGAGACCACATTCGCCATACCCGCCACGCCCAAGCAGATCGCCTATGCGCGCGCGCTCGCCCTGCGCAACCAGACGCTTCTGCCGTGGGAGGTGCAGCAGGATCGCCGATCCTTGAGCGCGTGGATCGACGCGCAAGCCAGGATGAAACCCGCCGCTGCTCTGGACAGCCTGCCGTCCTCCAGACAGGTGGCCTTTGCCGAGCGACTTGCCCGTATCAAGCGCCGCGCCGTCCCGAATGAGTGCTTCCGCGACAAGGGCCTGATGTCGAAATGGATCGATGGGAATTTGTGAGGGGTCGCCGACGCGGCTTTGGTGATCACCATCGACAGTATTCACGCCGTTGATGGCTGCAATAGTTGTTGGAATGGTCCTGGCCGCTGAAAGTGTGATCAGACTGTCAGCGGGTCCTGAGCTGTGCTGTTTGTGCCTGTGCAACTTGTCGGCAAGATCGCCGATCCGGACCGCGCAAGGACATGCGCCTGCGGCATGTTTTCCTTGATGCCTGTAAAAACGTCCGGCGCGCAATACGCGTTCATCCCTGAAATGGGCGTAAACCGGGGTGCAGCAAGACGGGTCGAAAGGGGCAGGGCGCATCAGGCGCGCAATGAGATAATGAAGGTAACGCGCCCTCTCGGCTCGAGGATTGGCAGACAGACGGCCGAGAGGGCATTGAGCCCTTTTGATCAGGCCTCAGTCCGCTGGTTGGAACGTGAACGCACTTGCCGCTTCAAACAGCCCCGACACTTCGCCGGAAAGAATACGTTCCATATCAAGGCCCAGATCGAGTTTCTGGATTTCAGCCCCTTCTGTCAGATCCAACGCGTCCAGATCGACCCAGAACACACTGGGAGAGATCACCGATTCCACATAATAGCGCTTGTCCTTATGATCGGCGACCACGCGCCAGCGTGTGGTGGACAGGTTGGGCTGATCCGCCACCGAAATGCCCCACGGCACCGAAGTTTGCCGGATCACGCTGAAGACCGAAGCTGCTGCAATGCGCGGATCATCGCTCTGGACGACCGAATTGATGTAGAAATTCGCACGCACGAATCTGTCCGAGGCGCGCACCGTGCCGGGCAGGAATTCGCGTGGGTTCACGCCGTTCCAGTATTCCAGCACAGCCAATTGCCGGTCGAATGTCGGCTCGTTGGTCATGATCTGATAGCTGCGATCATGCCAGATGACCATTTCCCCATCCACGAACTCGATGATTGCGCTGTCTCCGCTGGCGTCAGAGATCGAGATATGCACAGTTGCTGCCTTGCCGGGGGGGCCAACTGGAACTTCACCACCTGCAACCAGCACGGGGTTTTCGCGCAGATCCGTCACCGCATCGGCGACTGTACCAAAGCGATCAAGAAGATACTGCGGGAAGACGGAAAGCGAAATGCGAGGGGTTTCACCGTCATCTTCCGGATAGCTTGCCTCGACTTCCCAGAGGAGATTCACGACGAGCCCGGCCTCGTTCATGCCGTCTGCTGTCGAGATGTCATAGCCTGTTGTGACAAGGCTTCCATACTCCGCCACCCACTCAGCAGAACGCGCACCCGCTGCCCCATCGCGCGCAATGCCGCGCGGCATTGCCCACAGGTTGCTGATCATCGGCAGTTTCCAGTCCATGCTGCGCCCGGTCAGAATGCGATCATTGGGGCCAAGATACACCGCGCGGGTGCAGGCTTCTGCAATATTGGCAGTCAGCAGGGCAGAAGCACATATCAACGAAAGCGCGTATCTGGGAAAAAGCTTCATAACCCACCCTTTCAAATGTTATGATATATCATCCTACACGATGCAAAGCCCTGCTGCAATCTTCAGAAGCGTAGGGTTGCCCCGATAATCGGCCCACTCATGCGCATGTCGAACCGTGTCCCGCCGCTGCGATAATCCACATGCAGATGCCGATAGCCCACGGACAGGAAGGCGTTCTCGCGCATCTCATAGTTGACCGTTCCCAGCAGTTGCGCTGTAATCCTTGAGCCGGCACCAAAGCCGCCCACATCTGCATAAAGCAAGCTGGACCAGCCCGGCGCGATCTGGAAATTGGCGCGGGCCGCGATGATCGGGTCGGTGAAATTCACGCTACGCGCCGCCGAGGCTCCGGGGATTGCTGGAACAGCAACTTCTCCGCGCACCCGCCAGTGACGGAAGCCGCCCAATATGTCAAAAGTCGCATCCTGCGTCTGTGCAACCCTGTATCCCGCCAGAGCCGTGAGTGAGGTCTGGCGCAACTTGCCCGTCGCGGGCAGGGCAGCAGGCGCTGGCGGGCTAGGCGTCACCCCGCTGCGAGAAGACGACGAGGCGCTGATATCGCCCATGAACACCAGATTGCCATGCCGCGCATAGGCTGAAACGAAAAACGCGGCATCCAGATCCTTGATCAGATCCGAGAAGGATTTGCTGATCGACACTGTCGGCGCACCTGTGAAGGGTGTGATATTGCCACCAATGCCGGTTGCCCAGGCATAGGGCGTGATCTGGTAGACTGTGTCGCTTCGGGTCTGTGCTTGCGTCGTTCCTGTCACAGCTGTCAGGCCGAGTGCTGCGGCTATCAAGCTTTTAAATGCGCACATCTTCATCTCATGTCCTGTCATGCTTTTACAGCGTGTCCTTGACGATCCGACCATCTTTCATGATCAGGTTGATCCGGCCTTGCGGATCATCCAGCCAGTCCAGCCCGGCCTCTGGATCAGCATCGACGACCAGCAAATCTGCCAGCGCTCCTTCTGCGATCACACCCAACGCGCCATCATAGGGCGCGCGTGCACCGGACATGGCCAGCAATTGCCCTGCCGCGCCCGTGGCCTTGTTCAACGCCTCCAGCGGGGACATGAAGCGCGCGAATTTGGCCAGTTGCCGCCCTTGGCTGGAGGTGCCCGCCGGGTTGAACAGGATGTCAGTGCCAAAGGCCACCGGCACGTTGTATTTCTTCGCCAGATCAAACGCGCGAACAGTGCCTTCAGCGACTTCAAGCTGTTTGGCCTGCTGGATGGGGTCGGATTTCGGGTTTGAATCCTCATCGGCAAGAAAGGGTTGCAGAGACCACCACACCCCTTCGCCCGCCATGATCTGCACGGTTTCTTCATCTGCAAGCTGTCCGTGCTCGATGGATTTCACCCCAGCCGAAACCGCCCGCCGGATGCCGCCGGGCGTGTAGACATGGGCGCAGACATAAGTGCCCCAGTCTTCCGCCGCCTCGACTGCTGCGCGCATTTCACGCTCGGTATATTGCGTGGTATCCAGTGGATCATAGAGCGACGACACGCCACCCCCTGCCATGATCTTGATCTGGCTTGCGCCCTTCATCAACTGCTCGCGCGTGGCGCGCAACACCATGTCTGCCCCATCTGCAATCAGTGCCACGCCCTGGCGTTCGATATTGCTGGGGGGCGTATCCGGAAACCGGGGCAATTCCGACCGCAGGCGGAAATCCCCATGCCCTGAAGTTTGCGAAATCATCGCGCCCGATGGAAATATCCGCGGCCCTGCCACCGCGCCACGGTCAATCGCCATTTGCAAGCCGAAAGCCGGGCCGCCCACGTCACGCACTGTCGTGAAGCCGCGCTGCAGCGTCGCGCCCGCTTCGCGCCCGGCCATGAGATGAATGAAACCCACATCCTGGGTCATCGCGGCAAGTTGCGACACGGCGACAAGCGTCGAATGCCAATGTGCATCAATCAGCCCCGGTATGACAGAGCGCCCTCCGCAATCGATGATTTCGGCATCTTCGGGGCTTTCGTCCAGCGCCGGCAGACCCGAGATCCGGTTTCCAATGATCAGGATGTTCCGACCTTGCTGCATGGACAGGGTTGTGCCGTCGAAAAAGCGAAGATTGGTCAGCAGTTTCGGACGTGCCGGTGTCTGGGCGCGCAACTCTGTCGGCGCAAGGCCGAAGCCCGCGAACATGCCCACAACGGCACTCATTCCGCCAAGCATCTGCCGACGCGAGATATCGGCCTCGATGCGAGCATACGCGGCGAGCGTCTGGGGCGCGCCACATAGACAAGGGTCAATTCCAGCAGCACGCGCTGTTTCTGGGTCTGCGCACACGACACACATGAGCATGGCCTTTCAATTCATTGGTCGTCAGTTTGCTATGGGGGAGAGTTTCAATCAAGTCTCTTCGATATGAGCATGGTACGATAGTCTTTAGGGTCAATAGCGCGCGGTCAAAAATGCATCCGGGCGAAGAATTTTTTGAATCTTGCCATGTGAAAGCTCCAATCATCGGCAAATTGGACCCGGACCAACGTATAGTTTCCAACGTTGTTCAGATCATGTCTGAACTTGGTTTCTGACGCTTCGGATTTAACCTTGCCGATAACACACAGCCTGAAGGTGCTTCATTTTTCCGGCCAAGTTTGGGGGTAGACTGGCAAAATCAGCATTGGGCCAAGCGGAGGTAGGGCCCTGTTTTGCACATCAGGCCCGCTTGCGTGTGTAGCGGGCAGATTCCGGGCATTCGGGTGATCGCTTGCAGCGCGGTACTGGTTGGCACTATGGGTAGGGCTGCGCTTGGCTGGTTTGGATCCATCTGCACCAATTGTGCTGGCAAATCGACCTAGTCGTTCGGGCAGAAATCTGATTCATAGGGCAAAATAAGATTGCTATAGCCAATGCCATACGTACATCATAGCCCATGAGCAAGGTTGTCAGCAAGCCAACGGTGCATGATATCGCGCGGGTCGCGAAGGTTAGTCTTGCGACTGTGGATCGCGTCCTGAATGGGCGCAGTGGCGTGCGCGAGAAAACCATCGACAAGGTAAATGCCGCGATCCGGGAACTGGGCTATGTCCGGGATACCTCTGCGGCCAACCTGGCGCGGCAGCGGCAATACAGCTTTACCTTTGTTCTGCCAGAAGGGCCAAGCCAGTTTGTCGACACAATACGCGAAGCGCTGCGCGATGCCTATGCGTCGCAGATTGCGGATCGCGTGACGCTGAACGTGATCTCCGTTCCAACCCATGATCCGCATGCCATCGTGCGGAAGCTTCTGTCTCTTGATGTGTCGGGTCTGGATGGAATTGCGCTTGTGGTCCCTGAAACGCCACAGATTCGCGACCTCGTGGCGCGGCTGAAGCGTGCCGGGGTCGCTGTCATCGCGCTGTCATCGGATCTGCCCAACAGCGAACGGGATTACTTTGTAGGCGTTGATTCGGTTGCAGCAGGCCGAACATCGGGCCTTTTGATGGGAAAATTCGCGCCAGAGACAGGCGAGATACTTGTCGTGACCAACTCCATGCGCGCGCGCGACAGTCTTGAACGCAGGCTTGGCTTCGATCAGGTGATGCAGACCAGTTTCCCGCAATTGAAAGTATTGCCCACGATCGAATCCTTCGATGATCCGGCGAGGATGGAGGAGCTTGTCTATGGCATGCTGCTTCGAAAGCCCCGGCTGGTTGGACTGTATTCGATGGGATCAGGCAATCTGGCCGTGCTGCGCGCTTTGCGTCGCAGTGCCCGAAGCGCGGAATTGTCGGTAATCGTGCACGAACTGACACCGCCAACGCGGGCAGGACTGCTGTCCAATGAGATTGATGCCGTCATCGCGCAGAATGTTGGCCATCTGGTGCGCAGTGCGCTCAGGGTTCTGCGCAACCTGAGTGACAACCTGCCTATCTTCGAGGCACAGGAACGCATCCGCATCGAGATCGTGATGCGTGAAAATCTGCACCATCCATCCTGAGCCGCCGTGGTCTTTTTAGTCGCCCAACAGTTTTTTGTTGATTTGAGGTACGTTCCTCATTTATACGAAACGCGCGCCCCTCGATACCGAGGCGGTGGTCCGGCCGCGAAGTGACCGCCGGAAAACTGGGAGGAGTGACATAATGAAGACCAATGCCCGCCTGCTTGCGGCCACTGCCCTTGTCGGACTATCAACTCTTGCAACGACCGGGGCAAACGCTGCCAACCTGACACTGTGCTGGGCCGCATGGGACCCGGCGAATGCCCTGATCGAGCTATCGCGCGATTTCGAGGCGCAATCCGGCCACAGCATGAGCTTTGAATTCGTGCCCTGGCCCAATTTCGCCGACCGGATGCTGAACGAGTTGAACTCGCGCGGTCAGTTGTGCGATCTGATGATCGGCGACAGCCAGTGGATCGGTCTGGCGGCCGAATCCGGCCATTACATCCAGCTCAATGATTTCTTCGACGCCGAAGGCATCAGCATGGATGCCTTCATCCCGGCCACGGTCGAGGGGTATTCCGAATGGCCCAAGGGCACGCCGAATTACTGGGCGCTGCCAGCCTTTGCCGATGTCGTCGGCTGGACCTATCGGCGCGACTGGTTCGAGAACCCCGAGATTCAGGCTGCATTCCGTGAAGCCTATGGCCGCGATCTGGATGTGCCGGCGACACAGGCCGAACTGAAAGACATCGCCGAGTTCTTCCAGGGCCGGGAAATCGACGGGCGCACAGTTTATGGTGCCGCCATCTATACCGAGCGCGGCTCCGAGGGCATCACGATGGGTGTCACCAATGCGCTTTACAATTTCGGCTTTCGTTATGGCAGCCCCGACAACCCCTATGATCTGGAAGGCTATGTGAATTCCCCCGGCGCGGTCGAGGGGCTGGAATTCTACAAGGCACTCTATGATTGCTGCACGCCACCGGGATCGTCTGACTGGTATATGTCGGAAACGATCGATGCGTTCCGGTCGGGTCAGGTGGCGCTGCAGATGAACTTTGCCTTCATCTGGCCGGGTGTCGATCAGGACCCGAATGTGGGCGGGGATCGTTCCGGCTATTTCGCCAACCCGCCAGGGCCTGACGGGCATTTCGCCCAGCTTGGCGGGCAGGGAATTTCGGTGGTGTCCTATTCGCAGAATCAGGACGCGGCACTGGAATACATCAAATGGTTTGCCCAGTCCGAGGTGCAGCAGCGCTGGTGGGAACTGGGCGGATTCTCTGCCATGAATGACGTGGTGCTTGCGCCGGGCTTTGCCGACAGCCAGCCCTATGCGCAGACGTTCCTCGATTCGATGGAAATCGTGCTCGATTTCTGGGCCGAGCCGACCTATGCCGAATTGCTTCTGGCCATGCAGAACCGCATCCATCGCTATGTGGTTGCCGGTGAAGGAACCGCACAAGAGGCGCTGGATGCGCTTGTGCGCGACTGGACGGAAATCTTCGAGGATGACGGGAAACTGTAGTACCCTTCGGGCGGGCGCGCCGGGATTTCGGGGCGCCCGCACTTCTGTCCGGCCACTGCTTTCCAAGGAATAATCCCATGTCAGACACGGCACTGGACCGCGTAGCGCGGGCAACCCCGCCGCGCGTGGCACGGCGCATACGCGGGTTTTCGGACCGGGCCATCGCCTGGATCTTTGTCGCGCCGACGATTGTGCTGTTGCTGGCGATCAATATTTTCCCGCTGATCTGGACGATCTATCTGAGCTTCACCAATTACCGCGCCAACCGGCCCAATGCCGTGGTGGAATGGGTGGGATTTCGGAACTATCAGCGGATCCTTGGCGATCCGGAAATCTGGCAGACCATGCAGGCGACGGCGCATTTTCTGTTCTGGACGCTGTTCTTTCAGGTCCTTTTCGGCTTTGCACTGGCCTGGCTGATCAATGCCAAGTTCCGCGGCTCCAACCTCTGGACGACGATCATCGTGTTGCCGATGATGCTGTCGCCTGCGGTGGTCGGGAATTTCTGGACTTTCCTCTATCAGCCGCAGATCGGCATCTTCAATTATGCGGTCGCGTTTGTGACCGGGGCCGACCCATCGTCATTTTCGATGATTGGCGATGTGCGGCTGGCGCCCTGGTCCATCGTGATTGTCGATACCTGGATGTGGACGCCCTTTGTCATGCTGATCTGTCTGGCCGGGCTGCGGTCTATTCCGGAGTCGATCTATGAAGCCGCCGAATGTGACCGCGCGTCGAAATGGCGGCAATTCTGGACGATCACCGTGCCGATGGTGCTGCCCTTCCTGATGCTGGCCGTGCTGTTTCGCGGCATCGAGAATTTCAAGATGTTCGATCTGGTCGTGCAGCTTACCGGCGGCGGGCCGGGGTCCACAACCGAACTGACCTCGATCAACCTCAAGCGCGAGGCGTTCGAGAAATGGCGCACCGGCTATGCCTCGGCCTATGCGGTGATCCTGTTCGTGACGGTGTTCGGGCTGGCGTCGATCTATGTGAAGGCGCTGAACACGGTGAAGAACAGATGAGCAGCTATTCGATCACTGAACCCTCCATGCGGCTGAAATGGATCGCGGGCGTGCTGGTCGTGCTTTACGCGCTGATCACGCTGGTTCCGCTGCTGTGGATCATCGCGACTGGGTTCAAATCTTCCAGCGATGCCATCGCCTATCCCCCCAAGGTAGTGTTTGAACCCACGCTCGAAGGCTATGTGAACCTGTTCACCCGACAGACGCGCGCCTCGGCGGAACAACTGTCCGAAAATCCTCCGACAACTTGGTATGAACAGATCGTGCATGACAATGGCATGGTCATTTCCGGCCCCTCGCGCTTTGGCGAGCGGTTCATGAATTCGGTCATCATCGGGTTCGGGTCTACCTTCCTGTCGGTATTTCTCGGCACGCTCGCGGCCTATGCGTTCTCGCGCTACCGGATACCCCTGAAGGACGATCTGATGTTCTTCATCCTGTCCACGCGGATGATGCCGCCGATTGCCGTTGCGATCCCCATATTCCTGATGTTTCGCGCGGCGGGGCTGTCGGATACCCATGCGGGCATGATCCTGCTTTATACGGCGGTCAACCTGTCGCTGGCGGTCTGGCTGCTGAAAGGCTTCATCGACGAAATCCCGCGCGAATACGAGGAAGCCGCGCTGATCGACGGCTATACCCGCTTTCAGGCCTTCGTGAAGGTGGTGCTGCCGCAGGCGGCGACGGGCATTGCCAGCACCGCGATCTTCTGCCTGATCTTCGCCTGGAACGAATACGCTTTCGCCGTGCTTCTGACCTCGGGGACCGCGCAGACAGCGCCCCCCTTCATCCCCACGATCATCGGTGTGGGCGGGCGCGACTGGCCTGCGGTTGCCGCCGGGGCGACGCTGTTTCTGGTCCCGGTCATGGTCTTCACCATCCTGCTGCGCAAACACCTGCTGCGCGGGATCACATTCGGCGCGGTGCGGAAATGAGCGGCTTCCTGAACGGCTTGTTGAGGCTCCGGCGCGGTCCGTGGGAGATGCTGGCCAGCATCCTGATCGGGCTGGGTATCTTCATGCTGATGCAGCCCTTTTTCCTGTGGGCCTTTACATGGTCCTTCATTGTCACGCTGACCGGGACTGTCATGTTCCTGATCGTCAGCCACTTCCCGGAATAGCGCATGGCCGAGATCGTTATCAGAAACCTGCGCAAGGAATTCGGCAGCTTCACCGCTGTCGAAGGGTCCAGTTTCAAGATTGAAGATGGTGAATTCTTCATGCTGCTGGGGCCATCCGGCTGCGGCAAGACCACCACCTTGCGCATGATCGCAGGGCTGGAGCTGCCAACATCGGGCGAGATCTACATTGATGGCGAGGAATGTAGCCGCAAACCCGCCAGCCAGCGCGATATCGCCTTCGTCTTCCAGATGTTCGCGCTCTATCCGCATATGAA
>JAFIEL010000079.1 GCA_020832585.1 Natronohydrobacter sp.
GAAGTGGCTCACTTCTCGGTGAAAAAACCGGCTCAGTTCTGAGTGAAAATCAACATACCGCGTGCTCCTGGTAGCAGAGAAATATCAGACCGGATTCGATCAGCCCCTCCTGCAGACAATGTATGTCGTGAAGCGGCTCGCGGGCGTGCAGGCGGTGCAGACTCTCTCGCGCCTGAACCGGATGGCGCCAGGCAAGGCACGCACCTTCGTC
The DNA here is from genome assembly GCA_020832585.1 of Natronohydrobacter sp. Lineage (GTDB taxonomy): Bacteria > Pseudomonadota > Alphaproteobacteria > Rhodobacterales > Rhodobacteraceae > Roseinatronobacter. Next base: position 212 of record JAFIEL010000079.1, read on the forward strand.
CTCGACTTTGCGAACGAAGAAGATGACATCTACAAGGCCTTCAAGCCGTACTACGAGGTGACGCCGATTGGCGAGAACGCCGACCCGCACCGCCTGTCCGAGTTGCAGCACAAGCTTTTGGAATGGGCGATTTTCGCTCCCGACGACGTGAACGCCTTCGCCGAGGTCTGGTACCGACGAAAACGCGAGCACTCAGCTACCGATCACCGGCTGATGAACTCGGTTCTGGACGCCGTGGTGCAGAGGTTCCTGGATAGGGAAGAGGCCGAACAGGAGGAATTTCGCGGCCAACTCACGGCGTACCGGAACCTCTACGCCTTCCTTTCGCAGATCATTCCGTATCAGGACAGCGATCTCGAGAAGCTCTATGCCTTCGTTCGCAACCTGATTTCGAAGCTGCCCCCGCCGGGTGATGGCCAAGCGTTCGCCTTGGACGACGAGATTGCGCTCCGCTTTTTCCGGCTTCAGCAGATGACCGAAGGATCGATCGATCTGTCCGAAGGCGAGGCCGACCCGCTCAAGGGTCCAACGGAAGTCGGCACGGCCCGCTCGCCTGACGAAGAAGTGGCGCTCTCCAGCTTGATCGAGAAGCTGAATGAGCGCTTCGGTACCGACTTCACCGAGGCCGATCAGCTCTTCTTCGACCAGATACGCGTGAGCGCTGAACAGGACGAGAAGATTGTGGAAGCTGCGCGTGCGAACAACTTGGCAAATTTCTCGTCGTATCTTGAGCGGATGCTAGACGAGTTGTTCATCGACCGCATGGAGGGCAACGAGGAAATTTTCTCTCGTGTGATGACGGACAAGCAGTTCCGCGCCGCGGCGCACGAGCACCTCGCCAGCGAAATCTTCCGCCGAGCGCAGAAGACAGATCCTGTTGAGTGAACCGCTGAGGAGGTCGCCAGGCATTTGGATTTCAGGTGCGCTCGCAAGGCGAAAGGAAAACACAACTATGATACGGGTGCAGCTTGAAAAAATGGATGCGTTTCAGGGTGTTGGTGCTGTGCACCGGATGCGAAGCGGTTCACAGCCCCGGAGAATACCGCCCCTGAGAGACCGCTTCCAAGCCACCTGGCGCAGGGGCCAGTGCTCAGCCCCACCCGCATAACCCCCGAAAACAACGGAAAAATCCGGCCACAGCCGGATCGGGAGAACATTTTCGCGAGGGCAAGTGGCGGATGGGGTGGGATTCGAACCCACGGTAGGCTTTCACCTACGCTGGTTTTCAAGACCAGAGCCTTAAACCACTCGGCCACCCATCCGGCACGCTTCTGCTAGCGGTTCGCCAAGATAAGTTCAAGCGCCCACATCGGCTGTGGTGCAATTCGGATCATTGGCGGAATATCTGCAGCAAGCAATCGCGACTCGCGCCCGGCACCAGCCATCGAATGGTGTCGCCGATGACCTGTTCCTGACGTTCCGGCACCGGAAGTCATGTGGTCCGGGCGAGAGATCAGGCCGATGCCAATTCGGTCGTCGGTGCAGCCTTGCGCGCGGCGGGTTTGCGACTGGCGTGTGTTTCTGCCGGTTTCAGCATGTCTTTCATGGCTTCGGCTTCGCGCGCAAGGTCTGCGGCGTCTTCATGCGGGATTGTTTCTGCAACCTTGCCCAGAAATTGCAGATAGAAATCCTGTTGCTGCTTGAACAGTCTGATCCAGATGAGGCTGCTCTGCATCCAGAGTGATAGGGGGTCAAACATTCTTCTTTCTCCCATTTTCGTTCGGCGCACAGACGCGCGCTCAAACCGCTCAAGACAGACCGACAGTCCTGACGGTCAGCCTAATGTCGGGTTCACACCAGAACCTTGATCTCGCGCAACTGCATCAGAATTATGACAGGGTCAACACAACCCGAAGATGCAGGCGTATCAAAGCTTAGCGAGGGATGCAGGGTCTTGTCAAAGAGGCATGCCGCAAATCAGCCCATGTTCGCGCAAACGACGCGGTCTTTTGCAGATCTGGCGCGCAATTGATCATCTCGGGGGCTGCGCAACGGCTTGGGTGCCAGATCATCCCGCCGCCGATCCCGTGATCCGCAAACGCCAGATCAGCGGATCATGACCTCGTCCGGGCGTGCCATGCCCAGCACATCGCGGGCGCGTTCGTCCAGCAGGTCGAGGTCCAGAAAATCATCCGAGAGCCGCCGCGTGCGATTTTCAAGCCGCGCAAGTTCGACCTGTCTGCGGTCGCGCTGCACTTTCAAGGTCTGGATCTCGGCCTCGATCTGGACGCGATTGAACAGCCCGAAATCACCCTGCACCGCTGCAAAGACGAAATAGAGCCCCAGCACCATCGCGGTGCCAAAATAGAAAAGCGGACCTATCGCCGGACGCGAGCGTTTCATGAAAAATGCCTGTCACTGCTGCCATTTGTGGCTGTTTCTTCGCAGGACTATGGCATAATCCGCAGGCTTTGTGAATCCCTGTACCGCAGGTATTCGCGCGCTAGCGCAGCACAATGCCCATGATGACCATCATCAGGCCCAGCGTGGACACGGCAAGGGCCGCGAAATTGACCAGAACCGCCTTTTGCATCCGTGCCCGCATCACGGCATCTTCCAGGTCCTGACGGCGCAGGCGCATCACATAGACCACGCACCACGCCAGGCCCACGACCCCCAGCAACGACACGATTGCACCGATCCAGACCAGCATTCCCATGTGCGCTTACTCCCGTTCCAGTGCGGCGACGCCGGGCAGGGTCTTGCCCTCCATCCATTCCAGAAACGCCCCGCCCGCGGTCGAGATATAGCTGAACTGATCACCGACCCCGGCCTTGTTTAGTGCCGCAACCGTATCGCCCCCGCCTGCGACCGAAACCAGCGCGCCCTCTTGTGTCAGGCGCGCGGCCTCTTGGGCGGCGGCCACGGTCGCGGCATCGAATGGGGCGATCTCGAAAGCGCCCAGCGGGCCGTTCCAGACAAGTGTCTTGCACTGGCCGAAAAGCGCTGTGATCGCGGCCACGGTGTCCGGGCCGGCATCGAGGATCATTGCGTCGGACGGGCAGGCATCGACGGGCAGGGTTTCACTCGCGGCACCGGCGGCAAATTCGCGCGCCACCACGATATCGACCGGCAGATGCAGGGTGCAGCCACTCTCTGCGGCCTGGGCCATGATCTCGCGCGCGGTGTCTGCCATGTCGCGCTCTGCCAGTGAACTGCCGATCTCGACACCCTTGGCCACAAGAAAGGTATTGGCCATGCCGCCGCCGATGATCAGATGATCCACCTTTGTAATCAGGTTCGACAAGAGGTCGAGCTTGGTCGAGACTTTCGCGCCGCCGACAACAGCCGCCACGGGGCGTTCGGGGGAGCCAAGGGCCGCTTGCAGGGCCTTGAGTTCCGCTTCCATCAGCCGACCCGCGCAAGAGGGCAGCAGATGCGCCAGCCCTTCGGTCGAGGCATGGGCGCGATGGGCGGCGGAAAAGGCGTCATTGACAAAGATATCGCCCAGAGCCGCCATCGAGGCCGAGAAAAGCTTGTCATTCTTTTCCTCGCCCTCGTGAAAGCGGGTGTTTTCCAGCAGCACCACATCGCCCGCCTGCATGGCCGCGACGGCTTTCTTGGCGGGACCACCGATGCAGTTTTCCGCAAATCCGACACTCTGACCGAGGGCCTCCTCGAGCGCAGGCACAAGCTGGCCCAATGACATCTCTGGCACGCTCTGGCCCTTGGGGCGCCCGAAATGCGCCAGCAGCGCGACCTTGCCGCCCGCGCCGGTGATATGCGCGACCGTGGGCACGATGCGCTCGATTCGTGTGGCATCTGTGACCTGCCCGTTCTCGACCGGCACGTTGATATCCACCCGGACAAGCGCGGTCTTGCCGTTGAACTCCATGTCGTCAAGCGTCTTGAAGGTCATCTGCACACCCCTTTGGTCAATTTGCCGCTATCTGGCGTGAAACGCAGGGCAGGGTCAATGCCCCAGACCCTGCGAATGGGGTTTTCCTGCCGGTCCGGCTCAAGTAGGGTGGCGCGGAAATCTTTTGGAAGGAGCGCCTCATGGCCGAGATCAAAGACCCCGAGAACACCATTCTGATGGAGCTGAAATCCGGCACTGTCATCATCGAGTTGCTGGCTGATATTGCCCCCGGCCATACAGCGCGGATGAAGGAGCTTGCGCGGGCAGGGGCCTATGACAATGTGGTGTTTCACCGCGTGATCGAGGGTTTCATGGCCCAGACCGGGGATGTGGCGAATGGCAACACCGAAAAGAACTACAATCCGGGCCGCGCAGGCACGGGCGGGTCGGATTTGCCGAACCTGAAGGCCGAGTTTTCCGGCATCCCGCATGATCGCGGCACGCTGGGTGCGGCGCGTTCGCAAAACCCAGACAGTGCGAACAGCCAGTTCTTCATCAATTTCAACGACAACCACTTCCTGAACCGGCAATACACAGTCTATGGGCGCGTGATTTCGGGCATGGAGCATGTCGACGCCATCACCCGCGGCGAGCCGCCTGCGAATCCCGACAAGATGCTGAGCGTCAAGGTGGCCGCTGATGCGTGATCGTCTGATCTTCGGCGGGTTGTTTGCGCTGGGTTTTGCGATTCTTGGCGCAAGCTGGTTGAACATTGCGGGGGCCAATGCCGATACGCAGGTGCCCGCTGATCACGCGGGCCCTGTCATGGTGATCGAGGTTGCGGGCGAAGCGAATGGCACGATGCGCGTGGCCCTGCGCGATGATCTGGCCCCGCAGCATGTCGAGCGGATCGTGACACTGGCCGAGCGCGGCGATTATGACGGGGTGGTGTTTCACCGCGTGATCGACGGGTTCATGGCGCAGACCGGCGATGTGGCCAATGGGCGCGAGGGCGGCAATCCGCGCGCCTGGGGCACGGGCGGGTCAGACCTGCCGAATCTGCCTGCCGAGTTTTCGGCGCAGTCCTTCGAGCGCGGGGTGGTCGGCATGGCGCGCTCACAGCACCCCGACAGCGCCAACAGCCAGTTCTTCATCATGTTCGCACCGGCCCCGCATCTGAACGGGCAATATACGGTCGTGGGGCAGTTGATGGATGGCTATGACGTGCTGGATGCGATCAAGCGCGGCACGGGCGGCAATGGCGAGGTTGTGGGTGAACCTGACCGCATGGCGCGCGTGACCATCGAATAACGCCCAAGGCGCGGCGGACAAGACAAAGCCGGGGCAGCATGGGCTGCCCCGGCTTTTTTCATGGCAGGACGCGCGGATCAGCCGTCTGCATGGGCTTCGGCAAAGCGCGCATCAATCCGGGCGGCCAGTTCCGGGTCGGTCGCAGCCGCTTCGCCGATGGCGATATATTCTTCCACGGTGATCCCTTCGGCGGCTTCCACGACATCAAGGATCGCAGCATCGGCGGCCTGCACGATGGCCATTTGCTCGGCCTCGTCATTCGTGGCTTCAAGCTGGGCCAGATAGCCCTGACGGGTCTCGGCCACGGCCAGCGCCGCTTCGATGAAAGCATCGATCATGCTGTCATCCGCCACGACTTCGGCACCCTGCATCGGCGCAGTGTCCATCTGAGCCTGAGCTTGTCCGGCAATGATGGGGCTGACGGCCAGTGCGGTCACGAAAGCGGTGGTGGTCAGCAGGCGGTTGAGTGTCATAAGTCTTCTCCTGTTTTCACTCACGCAGCGGGCCTTGCGGCCCTGCGCTTGGCACAAGACCTAAGTGCCGTGGCGCAGAGGTGCAAACAGGGTCAGCGGAAATCCGCTTTTATTGCCATAGGTTAGGGGGAGAAGCTCATGCAGTCAGCGCCCCAGCGCCTTGATTCCGCGCGATAATCCCTCAATCGTCATCGGCACCATGCGCCCCTCGAAAATCTGCCCGATCATCTGGGTGGACTGGGTATAGCGCCAATGGGTTTCGGGGGTGGGGTTGATCCAAAGATGGTCGGGCCACTGGGTGCAGGCGCGGCGCAACCATGTCTCGCCGGATTCCTCGTTCCAATGCTCATTCGCGCCGCCGGGATAGGCGATTTCATAGGGCGACATTGCCGCATCGCCCACGAAAATGCATTTCCAGTCGCTGCCGTAATAGCGCAGCACGTCCCATGTGGGCATGCGTTCGGTCCAGCGCCGGGCATTGTCGCGCCAGACGAATTCATAGAGGCAATTGTGGAAATAATAATGCTCGAAATGCTTGAATTCGGCCTTGGCGGCGCTGAACAGTTCCTCGACCGCGCGCACATGGTCATCCATTGACCCGCCGATATCGAGAAGCAGCAGCACCTTGACCGCATTGCGCCGCTCTGGCCGCGTGCGCACATCGAGCCAGCCCTGTTCGGCGGTGGAGCGGATCGTGCCGTCGAGGTCAAGTTCCTGTTCCGCCCCGTCGCGCGCCCATTTGCGCAGCCGTTTCAGCGCGACCTTGATATTGCGCGTGCCCAGTTCCACGCTGTCATCAAGGTTGCGGAATTCGCGCTTGTCCCAGACCTTGACCGCCCGCCTGTGGCGCGATCCGTCCTGACCGATGCGCACCCCTTCAGGGTTGTAGCCATAGGCCCCGAAAGGCGAGGTGCCCGCGGTGCCAATCCATTTATTGCCGCCCTGATGGCGACTTTTCTGTTCCTCCAGCCGTCGGCGCAGGGTTTCCATCAGCTTGTCGAACCCGCCCAAGGCGTCGATCTGCGCGCGTTCTTCGGGGGTCAGATGCTTCTCGGCCATCTTTTCCAGCCAGTCGCGCGGCAGGTCCACAGCATCGAGCACCTGATCAAGGCTGATCGCCTCGATCCCCGAAAAACTGGCGGCAAAGGCGCGGTCGAAACGGTCAAGGTGGCGCTCGTCCTTCACCATCGCCGTGCGGGCCAGGTAGTAGAAGCCGTCAATGTCATAAGTGACAAGCCCGGCCTGCACAGCTTCCAGAAAGCTCAGATATTCCCGCAGTGAAACGGGCACCGCATGGTCGCGCAGGCTTTGGAAGAATGGCAGGAACATCACACCCTCAGAGCAGTTTCTCCAGCCCGATCGTGGCAAACAGGCCCAAAAGCGCCCCGATGATCGCGCCTACAGTCGCATATTGCGCGCGGTCTTTCAGGTCGCCTTGCGCCTTGCGCGCGTTTCGCAGGCCAATCACCGCACCCAACACGGCCCCAACAATCACGATCATCCTGTATTCCCTCGTTTATTGCCGGATCAGCGCCGCGATTTCCTCGCGCCGGTTTGTGGCCGCTTCCATTGATCCAAACCCAAAGACGGCAAAGGGCACGGCGTCGCGCCGCAGCCGTTCTGCCTCGGCCTGCCGTCCCATACGTTCCAAAGCCTGCGCGCGCAACAGCATCAGCGAAGACAGCAGCGCACCGTTTTCCGTGCGCCGTGCAGGCCCCATCGCCGACTCTGTCAGCCGCAGCACCAGCGGGTATTGCCCAGCCCCCAACGCCTGGGCTGCCAGATGCAACTCGACATGCGCACGCGGGACCGCGCCGCCGGGGCGGCTGGCATAGATGCTTGCAGCCCCGATCAGCGCGTCCAGCGCCTGTTCGCCTTCGCCGGGCGGGGCGAAGCGGGCGGCCAGAAACAGGCTGAAGGCCAGTCTTTCATCCTGCCAGCCCTGCGCAAGTGCGATGCGCAAGGCGTTTTGTGCATAACCGAAGCTGCGCCGCCGTGTCGGGCTGCCAAGCGCACTCTCGATCGCCACGGTCCAGGCGGCAGGTGTCGGGATCGGATCAAGGGGCAGGGTACCGCGCCGCGCGCCTTGCGGGTTCAGCCGCGCCAGCAGCGCGGGCAGGCGCGCGCCGACGTCTTCGCGGGTCATGCCGGGGCGCAGGTCGGGATGGTTCCAGACGCGCAGCACCAGCATGTCGAAACCGGTCAGCGAGGTCTGGAAATTATCGTCATTCCAGACTGTTTCGCCAATCCGGTACAGATCGTTCAGTGGCCCCAGCGCTTGCGCCACTTCTTCATGCAGGCAGTCGCGCATTTCCTGCACGGTGCTGTCAGCGGGGGTCACAACGAGCACTTTTTCGCGCCGTACGACCTGGGTCCAGTCCAGATGCGCCCCGCGTGGATTGGCGCGGAACTCTTCCCAACTGCCGACATTCGGCACCACGAAGCAGGATGCATCCGGCACCATGCGGCGCATCTGCGCGCGGGGCACGAATTCGACCGTGATCTGTGCCGCCCCCTCGGTCCGGCGAATATCGAGCCGTGCCTCTGCGCGCAGGCGTGCGATCAGGCGGTCGGTTTCGGTCGCGGCCAGAGGGGGGACAGCACCGGTCAGCCGCAGCGCGACAGGGCCTTCGAACCGCGAGAAGGCGGGGATTGCGCGCCCGGATTCCAGCCGGAAACCGAGTTCCAGGATATCCTGTGCGATCTGGGCATTGCTGCGTTCAGGCGCAAGCGGGCGCGGGGGGCCGAAGAGCGCCGCCGAACTGATGGCGCGGGTCTGCACGTCCAGTGGCGGAGCGGCATCGGTCGCGCTTTGCTGCGGCACATCACAGGCCGCTAGTCCCAATGCCAGCAACAGGACGGCTGCGCGCCTCATGTCGGGCGCACATATTTGATGAAGGGGGTTTCGCGCCCGATCTTGTCATAGAGCTTGCGGGCGGTGGCGTTGAAATCCTGTGTGGTCCAGTAGACATCGGGCACGCCGCGCGCATCTGCGGCGGCATAGACTGCCTCGATCAGGGCACGCCCCGCTCCCCGCGCGCGCGCCTGTTCATCGACGTAAAGATCCTGCAGATAGCAGATGCCTGCCGGTTTCCAGCAATGGGCATGAAACAGGTAATGCACCAGCCCCACAGCGCGCCCGTCCGCCCAAGCCATCAGGCCAAAGGGGCTGTAGGGGTCATCGGACAAAAGCGCCTCGAATGTCGCGTTGTAGACGTCGAGCGGCAGCGCGGTCTGGTAGAAATCCAGATAGGCATACCAGAGTTGCGCCCATTGCGGCTTGTCGTCGCGCGTGAGCGGGGAAATCGTGACTGACATCTCAGCGCCCCTGTCTGCGGGCCATGAAAGCCAGCCGCTCGAACAGATGCACGTCCTGTTCGTTCTTCAGCAGCGCGCCATGCAGCTTGGGCAGGGCGGTCGTGCCATCGCGTTTCAGGTCTTCGGGGGCCAGATCCTCGGCCAAGAGCAGTTTCAGCCAGTCCAGCACTTCCGAGGTCGAGGGCTTCTTCTTCAACCCCGGTGTTTCGCGGATCTCGTAGAATTGCGTCAGCGCCGTGGTCAGCAGCGCAGGCTTGATGCCCGGAAAATGCACATCGACGATGGCTTTCAAGGTCTCCATGTCCGGGAAACGGATGTAATGGAAGAAACAGCGCCGCAGGAACGCGTCGGGCAGGTCTTTTTCGTTATTCGAGGTGATGATCACGATGGGGCGCTGACGGGCCTTGATCGTCTCGCCTGTCTCATAGACGAAGAACTGCATCTGATCGAGTTCCTGAAGCAGATCGTTCGGGAATTCGATATCGGCCTTGTCGATCTCGTCGATCAGCAGGACCAAACGCCCTTCGGCCTCAAACGCCTGCCACAGCTTGCCCTTGCGGATGTAATTCCTGACATCATTGACGCGCGCATCGCCCAACTGGCTGTCACGCAGCCGTGACACGGCATCATATTCATACAGGCCCTGCTGCGCGCGGGTTGTGGATTTGATCGACCATTCGATAATGGGCAGGTCCAGCGAAGCCGCCACCTGCCGCGCAAGTTCCGTCTTGCCAGTGCCCGGCTCGCCCTTGACCAGAAGCGGGCGCTGCAATGTCACCGCCGCATTGACTGCAATCTGCAGGTCGGTGCTCGCGATATAGCTGTCGGTTGAAGTGAAACGCATCCTGCTCCGCTCTCGCCTCGGGTTTGCACTATCTGACGTTGCAAACTGCCCTTTTCCCGCAACTTAGCCCGAGCGTCGCTGCACGACAAGTCAGCTTGCATCTGTGACACAACAGTTGATCAGATCCCGGCTGAAAGCGCGTGACAATTCCGGGCGCTTCCGGTATCCGACCCCCGAGGGACGGGATGTAGGTGAGTCAAGGATGAAGAACCTCAACACTTATGTTTCGGATGAAACCGAGGAGCGGGGCATGAAACCAGAAATTTTTCTTCCGGAGGATTATCGTCCGGCAGAGGATGAACCCTTCATGAATGAGCGCCAGCTTGAGTATTTCCGTCGCAAGCTGATGGTCTGGAAAGAGGACATTCTCAAAGGCTCGCAGGAAACGCTTGCGGAACTGGCCAATTCCAGCCGCAACATTCCCGATGTCGCCGACCGCGCATCCGAAGAAACCGACCGCGCGCTGGAATTGCGCACCCGTGATCGCCAGCGCAAGCTGATTTCCAAGATCGACGCGGCGCTGCGCCGGATCGAGAATGGCGAATTCGGCTATTGCGAGGCGACGGGCGAGCGGATTTCGCTGAAGCGTCTGGATGCCCGCCCGATTGCCACGATGACGCTGCAGGCGCAGGAAGCGCATGAGCGCAACGAGCGCGTGCATCGCGACGACTGAGCCGCATGCCTGCATGAAAGAAGTTTCAACACCGGGCGCGGGTCAGCGCCCGGTGTTTTGCGTTCGGGGGTGGTGATGGGTGTGAAGGGTCTGGAAGTGCTGGTCGTCGGCGGCGGCGTCGCGGGCATTGCGGCGGCAGGGGCGCTGGCGCAGCGCGGCGCGCGGGTCATGCTTCTGGAACAGGCGGCAGGGTTTCTCTTACACGGGGCCGGGTTGCAGATCAGCCCCAATGGCGCGCGGGTGATCAGGGCGCTGGGGCAGGGTGCCGCGCTGGAGCGTCTGGGCACCCGCAGCCGCGCGGTGATCTTGCGCAAGGGGTCCAGCGGCGCGCAGGTCTTGCGGCTGGACATGCCTTCAGACGGGGCAGGCTTTCACCTGATCCACCGCGCTGATCTGATCGAGGTGTTGCGCGGGGCGCTGGACGGGGTCGAAACCCGGATGGTGGCGCGGGTTGTCGCGGTCTCGACAGAGGGTCCGCGCCCTTCGGTCACGCTGGAAGGTGGGGCGCAACTTGGCGCCGATCTGGTGCTGGGGGCGGACGGGCTGCATTCGGTGATCCGTCCTGCACTGAATCCATCATCCGTGAAAGCGCCCTTCTTCACCGGGCAGGTCGCCTGGCGCGCGCTGATCCCCTGCCGCCCTGATGAGGCCCCGGAGGCGCAGGTCTTCATGGGGCCGGGGCGGCATCTGGTCAGCTACCCGCTGCGCGATGGGCGCTTGCGCAATATCGTGGCGGTCGAGGAACGGCGCGACTGGGCCGCAGAGGGCTGGAGTCATCCCGGCAAGAAAGCCGAGTTGCGCGCGGCTTTCGCAGGTTTTGGCGGTCCGGTGCCGGGCTGGCTGGAACAGGTCGATACGCTCTGGCTCTGGGGGCTGTTTCGCCATCCGGTCGCGGAACACTGGCACCGGGGGCAGGCGGCGATCCTTGGCGATGCGGCGCATCCGACGCTGCCCTTCATGGCGCAGGGCGCGAATATGGCGCTGGAAGATGCGTGGTCGCTCGCGCGGATGCTCGACACGGCCCCCGGCATCGCGGCAGGACTGGCCGCCTGGCAGAAGGCGCGGCGCGACCGCGTGATCCGTGTCGTCGAGGCCGCGAATCGCAACGCGCGCAACTACCATCTGCGCGCGCCACTCGCGCCGCTTGCGCATCTGGTGCTGCGCGCCTCTGGCCGGATCGTGCCGAATGCCCCCCTGCGCCAGTTCGGCTGGATCTATGATCACGATGTCACGGCTGCGTGAGCGCAGATGATTTCCGGTGCGCGCAGGCACAGATAGAGAGAGCGCAAGTTTCGGGAGTATCACATGGAGATCGACAGCGACCAGATCGCACGGATTGTCTATCTGGGCATCTGGGGCACTGTGCTGGTCAGCTATTTCCTGATCTCGCGCACGCAAGGGATCGGCCAGAGCCTGCGCCACCTGCTGCTCTGGGGGCTGATCTTCGTAGGGGTCGCTGCGGGCTATGGGTTGTGGCAGGATATCAGCCAGCAAAACCGCATCACTGTGGTCAGCGAGGGCGGCGTGGCGCTGCGGGCCGACCGCAACGGGCATTTCCACCTGACGCTTGGGGTGAACGGCACGCCGGTCGATTTCCTTGTCGATACCGGCGCCAGTGATCTGGTGCTTTCGCGTCAGGATGCAGAGCGGGCGGGCATTGATCTGGGCAGTCTGAATTTTCTGGGTCAGGCCATGACCGCGAATGGCATGGTCAGGACGGCCCGCGTGACGCTGGACGAGGTGGTGCTGAGCACTGGCGATCTGACGATCCGCGACCGCGATGTGGTGGCCTCGGTCAATGAGGGGGATTTGCATGTCTCGCTTGCGGGCATGACCTATCTGCGCCGCTTCGCGCGGATTTCGATCGAAGGCGATCGGCTGATCCTCGAACGCTGAGCTTTCGCCGGTTCTGTCAGAATATGCTGCGCTACTTTGTTGCGAGGTGCAGGGCTTGCCCTTGCCGGGCAGGGGCGCGGGCGCTAGGAATGGCCGATACGCAAACACAAGGGGCGCGCGCCATGCCAGATGATCTGATCAATTCCTTCCTGACTGTCCCCGA
>JAFIEL010000080.1 GCA_020832585.1 Natronohydrobacter sp.
ACTGACTTTTAATCAGTGGGTCACAGGTTCGAATCCTGTCGGGCTCACCATTTTAGAAAGCAAAAACAGAATCTTGCAGGGTGGTAAAATATGCCGCATTTGCTGATTTTTTGCCTTGTCACTGGATCTGTCACTGATTCTTGCGCTGGTGCCATCGCGGGCATTTCCTGCGATTCCATCACCGGTAGCGGGCTTTTGCGCTCTCTCTGCGCGACCTCGGAAGAAAACCGAAAGTCACCTACCGGTCACGAGGGCGTACGAATCGCCTGCGAAGGCTCCAAGCCCCTACCCCTGTTTTCCGTTGCTCCCAGTGAAAACGAAACTCCCCCACAGGTCCTGAAGAGCCGCATTTCTGAACATTTCACGCGCCCCCCCCCGGTGTCAGTGCACATGCGCGACGGCTTCCAGCAGCCCCGCCATGAAGCTGTCGAAGGCTTCCAGCATCCGGGTATGTGCGGCCCGCGCGACCGGCGGCAAGTGATCGCGGGTCATTTGAAATATCTCTCTGCAGGATCAGGGTCATCCCAAGGCTTCGGCCCGGACGTGTGATTGCGCCCGGCACTGCCAGCGGCGGCGGGTGTGTATCGGCTTTGATTCGTCAGGCGCATCCGGGTCGCCAGACTGACAAGCGCCTTTGTTTCGCGGTCACGGGCGCGCAGCATGGCCTCGAAAGTCTTGGCCCCGTCCGGGTCGCCAAATGCCTCGACCGGGCTGCGGTCGATCAGGGCCTGCAGATCGGCGCGGAAAGTCGCGTGTTCGCAATACAGGCGCAGCAGATGCCGCCGGGCTTCGCTGTCGAACAGGTCAGCCGGTTCTGTCTCGACAATGCCGCGCCACAACCGGGCTTGCGCACTGGTCAGACCTTCGGGCGGCGGCGCGCGGCGTTCCTCGCGACCGGGCAAGGCGCGGATGCGCTCGTGCGCTGGTGTTGGTCCTCTTTTTCCCATGTCATCCTCTGGTCGTTGTAACGGTTTGTCGAAAAAAAACTCCCCCGCCGGTCAGGAAATCGAAGGGCTGTAAGGAATCACGCCCCGCCCCCCCATGCGGCGCTCTAGTTCGGCCTCGACCATCGCCCACATGCAGGCAAGCTGCGCGTCGATCTGGTCAAGTGCTGCATTCATCTGGCCTGCAGGGCTTGCCGCTCTAGCCTGTGCTGCAGATACGCGGCTGCGGTCGATCCGCGCGACCATTGCGACAAGCTGCGCGAAGGTCAGGCGGTGCATCTGTGCAGCCTGCGCGGCCATGCTCTCGACGTGAAGCGCGGGCAGGTCCAGCGCGGCGGTGATGTTTCGGCTCTCTCTGGTCTGCATGGTTTGCCTCGATCCTATGATGTGAAGGGTTGCGCGCCGCGCAGGGTAAGCTGCCCTGCCGCGCGCTCTGGCGGTTGTGACGACACTCACCAGTTGCCGGAATGCTTCATGCCTGCGAGACACACGCGGCGCATTCAGCCGGTCCCGATTAATCGCCCGGCGTGACGCCAAAGCGCAGGAATTTGACGGCCTCGGAATTGATAAGACCGCCCCCGACACGCTGATAAGCGTAGAACAAGACGCTGCCCTTGACCGTGTAAGGATCGCGCAGCAGGCGCAGCCCCGGACGTGACACCATCGTGTAAGCCTGTGCGAAGTCGCCAAAGGCAACGGCCAGCGCATTCGTGCCAATCTCAGGCATGAATTCATCAAGTTCGACCGGATGCCCCAGCAGCGTAGCGGGCTGGCCCTCGGACAAAGCATCGCGCCACAGGTAGCGCCCTTCTTCATCCTTCATCTTGCGGATGACCGATGCGGTTGCGCGGGTCATCATCCAGCGGGCGTTCGGGCGGTAGGGCGCGCGCAGCGAATAGGCCAGGTCGATCAGCTTTTCAGCGCCTGCGTTGCCATCGGCCCCGAAAGAGCCTGCAACCTCGGTGTTGATGTGCTGCAGCTTGAACCAGTCGCGCACGCCATCGGCTTCGTCGGTGGTGTCATAGGACAACAGACCGTCCGGCTTTTTGTCACCGTCGCCATTCAGCAGCGCATCGCCAATCGACCGGGCGAATTGCGCGCCCATGTTTTCGGTAAGAAACCCGCCCAGATCATAGAACGAATCGTCAAGCGCGCGCTGCGTGATCGGCACAAGGGATGCCAATTCATCCAGCGTGATTTCGGCCTGCTCGAAGGTCGGCGCGGCGTTGGCGTTGCGCGCGTCCTTTTCCGCAACCCAAGTTGCGCCTGACAACGTGGTGTTGATCGGCTGCAGCCAAGTGTTGCCTTGGTCAAGCGCGGCATTTGACACGATCCGCGCCATCGCGCTCATGTCATGCAGCTTGCTGCGCAGGGTATCGGCCAGAACGGGCGTGACCGTGTATCCGCCTTCTGCCGGTTCTGCGGTCGAGATGGTGTTGTGAATCTCGATCCCGGCGCGGGCATATTTTGCCAGTGCGTCCATTTCGGCGCGGCCCGATGCGCCATTGTGCGGGGTGGTGTTGCCGCCGGTGACGAAAGCATGATTGCGCTGGTCGCGGGTTTCGGTCGCCACGCGATAGGCAACAGACATTTGTGCTTCCAGTTCGGACAAGCGGCGGTCATGTTCGCGGGCTGCATCAACCGCCTGTTTCATCTGCGGTGCGATAGCGTTCATCGTTTTCAGATGCCGGTGCAGTTCTTGGTAGTTCGTGGGTTGGGTGGTCATTTCGATATGTCCTTGAATGTGTCGGCCAAGGCGCGCGCCAGATCGGTGCATTCCTCTGCCAGATCGGTTTCGGTTGGTCCCCCTGACAATGCGGGCCAGCCGCCACGCGCGACTTTTTCAGCAGCGGCGCGGGCCAGTCCTGCCTTGATAAGCAGGTCGCGCAGATCGGCGCGTGACTGCAAAACAAGCGCGGGCTTGTCGGCTGCAGCCGGTTGCTTTTCCTGCGGTGTATCTGGTGAGGGCATAACGCCACCATTGGACAAGGGAAGGTCGCGGGCGGTCTTGCCCGGTTTGCTATCCTCTGCCCCGCTGTCGCGGTGACGTTCGGTCAGGATGCCCGCCTGTCGCGGTGCATCTTGGGGTATATTATTACCGCATTTCTGGTCTGTGGTCAATGTCATGTCGTTACCATGCGTCTGGGTTTGATGTGTCGTCGCGCTTCCAGTATTCGCCCGCATCGGCGTTTTCAGCCGCTACGCCGCTACAGGATTGTTTTTGCTCGGTTATTTCTGCTTCAAAGCCGCTACATCCCGGCCCTGTGTAGCGGCTTGAATTGCCGTTTTCCTGTGTGTTTTCAGTCGTGTAGCGGCGTAGCGGCTGAAAAGCGGGCGGCGCAGCGTATCGGTCAAAGGCGGCCTTCACATCGTCGCGGTGATAGCCCTTTACGACACTCATCCCGGTGCGGATATTTGACGACTTGATGTCGAACGGGCGCAGCAGCCGGGCGATGGTGCTGGCGGTCAGCGGGCGGCCATGCCGATATTCAGGCCACGGCCTGTCATCCATCCCGAGAAGATGCTCGACCAGTTCGGATGATGACCTTGTGCGCTGATGGGTGTTGCGCTCGAACAGTGACCACACATCGCGCAGCAGCATGATGTTCGTGGCCTCGCTGTCATCGTCTCGGACCTGCGCTTTTGCGGCATAGGCTGTCACCATGCGGTCAGGCCACGGCCCGCCAAGGGCGGCGGCGATACGGGTCAGCGGCGTAAAATTGTCCTGCATCCTGTCGTTGCCGCAAGCGGGCGGTTCGACCTCCATCGCACCGATGCGCAAGGCATTGTCAGCAGCCCAGCGCGCGGCCTGTCTGCGGATGCGTTCAAGCTGGCGATGAAGGTCGAAAGGCAACCGCTCGACCGTCTCATCATTCAGTTTGCGGCGCAGCCCGATGATGATGCTCCGGCTCATCAGCGTGTCGCGCTGCCCCCCGATGCCTGCAATCGCAATCGGGCACCATGTCGAGAAGGCAACCGGCGTCAGTTCGCCTTTGACCTCGACCACGCGGATAATGCGCGCTGTGCGCCGGGTGTGACCACTGTTCAGGATGCCGGCCAATTCCTCGTTGGCCTTCATCCATGTGTCGGCTTCGTCCAGCAGCAAGGTCGGCTTCCATGCCTCGATCGCGCGGAAGATTGCCGCCGGGCTGGCATTGGACGCGATGAAACCGCGATGCGCCATCGCGTCCAGCACTTCCAGCAGCGTTGACTTGCCGCAAGCCTTGGTCGGGCTGGTGATCAGCAGGCGCGGCCATAACCGCCATGTGTCCATCAGATAGCTGCCCAGCAGCCAAAGCGCGGCGCAGTCTGCATCCGACGCCGATGCAAAGACCACATGCGCGCGCAGCCTGTCGCGGATTTCCTCTGCCAGCGAATCGCCCTCGACCGGATCGGGCCAAGCCTCGATTGTCTCGATAGCTTCGGGCGCGTCGTCATCATCAGGCGCATCTTGATTGCGCGGTCTGGCCTTCTGCACCTCGGCGTCAAGGATGGATGCGCGCCACCCAAGCCGGGCGGCTACGCCCTTACGCTCTGTCTCATAGGCTGCAGCATCCAGCCCGGCCAGCCGCTTGACCTCGGCCTGTGCATCGGGCGCGGTCACGTCCTCGACCGAGTCAACGCCTACCCAATCATTCAGGTCATCCATCACGCGGCCCCCCTTATGAAGTTCATCAAGGTTTCGCGCTCGGCCCGCTCGATCTGCCTCAGGGCTTCCAGTTCCGAAGGCGACAAGTGACACTCGATTGCATACTGCACCATCTGGCGCAGCCTGTCGGGTGGGATTGCATCCAGTTCGCAGGCGAAGTCATAGGGCCAGGCGCGGTCGGCTGGTGTGTTGCGCTTGTGCGGGCGCGTTGGCAGGCGCAGCGATTGCACCTGTTCAATGTTCAACCCAAGCGGATTGAATTGCACTGGCACGCCAAGTTCACGCCCGAAGCGCTCGACCTTTTCCTGCAGGCTGCGCTCTGCATCCTTGCCGCTCCGGTCGAAGTCATAGAGCGAATAGATGACAAGCGTCTTGCCGGTCCCGCGCAGATCATCCACGGCCTCGAAAGCGAAGGTTTCGGATGAATAGCCCCCGGTCGGCATTAGCGGCACGTCATATTGAAACGTGACCGGCTGGATAACGCCAGCCAGAGCGGATTTTTCCAGCCAGATTTCGACCTCGATATCGGATCCCGCCCAAAGGCTTTTTCGATACAGGCGCGCGGTCGATTCAAGCGCATCCTGCCAGCCGTCGAATGTTCTCGGGCGGCGCATATAGCGCGATGCATCTGCGATACGGCTGTAAGGCATTCGGCCCGCGCGGCGCAACTTCAAGACCTGTATCTGTGTCTTGTTGTATCCGCCTTCGGTCTTGTCGATACCGGGCAAGCCCGCGACCTCAGCCTGATAGTAAAGCCCCCGGACAGTGACCGGGCCATGTTCCAGCGCATAGTCGATGAAGAATTGCGCGCGGGCTTCCATCTCGGCTGCGGTCGCGCGGCGGCGTTTTATCGGGCTAGCCTGATAAAGCATTACTTGCCCCCCTTTTTCGATGCTGCAGCGATGAAGCTGGCCCGCTCTGCATCGGTGAAGCTGTGCCAGATTGCCCGAAAGCAATTCTTGCGCGCCGGGTTCGACAAGTGCGATTTCGGCAGGCGTTCCAGCCCTGCCAGCGTGTAGGCGGTCAACTCATGCGGCGGCGCGGCTGCAGCCCATAGGCGCGCATCGGATGCCACCATGCCGAAAGGGTCGCCAAGGGTCGGCCCGCCTGTCTCGACCGTTTCCAGATAGGCGACACAGATCGCGGCGGCGTCATCGGGGTGACATTCGCGCAGGGCGAAGGCGGCGGAATTGGCCCATTCCATGCGCAGTCGCAGCGCCGGGTCAGTGATTTGTCGGTCGTGCATCATCAACACGCCCCCCATATCAGGGCGGCGAGTGCATTGGCCTGCGCCTCGGTGATTTGAAAGCGGCGCATCAGGTATCGGATCTGCAGCCGGGTCATGTGCTTGCCCTCCGGTCGAAGGGCAGGACGCGGGCGCATGGCAGATGCCAGCCGGTGCGCGCCTCAACCTGCGCAGCGAAGCGGATCGCGGCGGCGCGCTCTGAAAAGCAGCCCAGACGGGCCGCGCGGCCCGATAGTGTGTCGATGCGCTCGACCGAAAAGCCCGGATCGCTGCGCCGCTCGCATCGAATAGATAGCCTGTATTTTTGCATCTTGTGCCTCTGGAATTGCCCAGCGGCGCGGCGCGTGCTATTCTCTGGTCTCAAGCCGCCAAGCCTGAAAATCTGTGAAGCCTCGCACCGTTGCCGTCGGGCGGGGTTTTCACTTTTTCAGGGGATACTCGACTTGCCGCATCCGCTCGCAGAGTTCGATCACGCGCTGGTCGTGATCGCGCAAGATGCGGATCGCATCATCAATGAAATACACAAGCGCGGATAGGTCGATCCGGTCAAGATCACCGTCATCATTGCCGCGAGGGATCAGGGCCAGGCGCAGCATGACCAGCGTTGACATGACGTGCTGCACATGGTCGTCAATCTCGATTTCCATTGATCCGCGCACCAGCCCCCGCATCCCTGAAAGCGCCTCTTTCGGGTCACTCGGATAGGCGGCCTGCCGGGCGTGCATCCTGTCAATGTGCACATCATAGGACAGATCGCGCACTTGATCGGGCGTCATCGCGAGAAGTTCGGCGCGGGTTGCTTCGGACATATCATCAAGACGGGATTTCATGCTGCACGCCCTTTCGCGCGCGGCTGCGCCTGTTCCTGTTCAAGCAACCATGCCTCGATTGCAGCCGGGCGGTAATAGACTTGACGGCCCAGCTTGATATAGGGCGGTCCGATGCGCTGCGCCCTTTCGCGCTGTGCTGTGCGCAAAGACACGCCACGCGCGGCGGCGTAGTCGGCTTCGCTGATAAGGTCTTGAATGGTCATTGTTGGCCTCACTTTCTCGCGGGTTGCGGTTAAGTGGGGCCAATGTCAGCTACTGGCGCTTTTCAGTCGTGCACACTTCCAGCGATTTTTTCGTGCGAAGTGTGCACTTTGTCTCGCTCCCTTTTCCAAGCGTTGAACGCTGCGCGGGGCGCAGCATCCAGCCCCAAGGTCTCGAAAATGTCCGCTAAGAAGTTGGCAAAGGGTGATGACTCGTTCAGTGTATTGGGCGGCCTTTTTCCGGCTATCTGCCAAATGAAAACCGATGCCGAAACAAGACCTATGGCCTGAGTGTTTATGCGTGTCTCGGACTGGCGAGTGTAAGGCGATTCTTCGACATGCCTGATTGCCACATCAATGGCGTTTCTAAATCTGTCTGCCGCAGTTTCAATCCGCGTCAATGCGGCCAAATCCTGCTGGCCTGTTTTGTTTAGATAAGCTTCAAATTCATCGGTCGAAAAGGAATTATCCTCAGCCATCATCTTGTCGAAAAAGGGCCCAAAGGTGATTGATTGATGAATAGTATCCTGCGCGCGCTGGCCCATAGAAACCTCGGACATGGCGCGGCTGACTTCGATCAATGCAGATCTTACCCGCTTCATCGCGGCTATGTCTCGCGCTTGGCCAAACACCTGATATGTGTTCAAAAGCCCGTGCGATATAAGGCCTTCTGCAAGGCTTGCAGCCTCCTTTTCGGATGCCTTCAGATGCTTTGAAATGATCTCGGCAATCGCCCGGTAAAGTTCCGCTTCGCCTTTGTCTAGGTGGTCAAACTGCGGAAACCTCATGCCCGCGCCCCTTCTAGCTTCACCACATTGTCAACCTGCACCGCGTCCGGGTCTTGCCCTGCTACGATCTGCAGCAAGCGGGTTTCCCATGCCTGCCATGCGGCCTGCCTTTCGCTGTCGAAACTGTGCTGGTCATAGACTGCGATGATGCCGGATTTCACATGCCCGATGGTCAACTCGGCAATGTCCGGGCGGATGCGACACGCGGAAAGCCCTGTGCGCATGGTGCGGCGCAGGTCGTGCGGCGTCCAGCGCCCCCATTGCGGGCAGTCCTTGGCCCCAAGGGCTTGATGCTGGCGCAACACGGCTTTCGCCATCGCCCCGTTATTCAAAGGCTTGCCGGGTGTCACCTCGAAGATAAAGCCCTGCCAAGGCATATCGCGGCGGCGCGACAAGCGGTCAATTTCGGCCTTGGCGGCGGCGATGATCTGCAGAGCGGTGTCGGTCAAGTAAACCGAATGTGCGCTGTCAGTCTTGCCCCTGCGCGCGGCTGGAATGGTCCACCAGCGGCCCTTGATTTCATCCTCGCGCATACCTGCGACCTCGCCCGGCCTTTGGCCTGTCACCAGCACCAGCTTTAGGCAAAGTGCGGTCAGGCGATGAAAGCCCGGCCCCTCGATGCCCTGCCAGAACGCGCGGATTTCGTCTGCATCCAGTATGCGCCCCCGGACGGTCGCGCGCAGCGGATCGCGCTTGCCCTTGACGGTGATGCTGGATGGTCGAAGCCCTGCCAGCGGGTTCGCCTGTATCAAGTCGCGGTCGGTTGCGAAGTCCAGCAGGCGGCGAGAATACAAAAGCATCTGCGCAGCGGCGCGCGGCGCTGTCGCGGCCTTGGCCTCGATGACCTCGATGAAATCCCGGCGGCGCAGGTCTGAAACCTTGATGTTGCCCAATGCTGGCAACACGCCCTTGTTGATATACGAGGCAATGTCCTTTTCGCTGGCAAGCCCGGATGCGTGCCGTTCCAGCCAATCTTTCGCCACTTCCTTCAAAGTGGGTTCGGCACGGCGGCGGCGTTTGGCCTCTAGCGGGTCGTGGCCTCTATCGATGCCTCGCGCCAGATCGCGGGCTTCGGCCCGCGCGGCTTCCAGCGTCCAGATCGGCCATTCTCCGATTGTCTTGCGGCGTTCGCGCCCGTCAACACTGTATCGCAGGATGAAGGCTTTGCCCCCGGCGGCGGTGATGCGCAGCCCGAAGCCGCGCGGCGCGTCCCGGTGGTCGTCAAAGATGAAGCGTTGCCCTTTTTCGGGTGGTTCGGCCTTGGCAATGCTGCCTCGGTCCCCGTCTGTCAGCTTGGCCATTGTTAAACGTCCTGTGGGTCAAGGGTCTGTTTCTGTGACACGGATTTGTCACTGGATTTGTCACAGTTTGAACGTGTAACGCATGGCGGCGCATGTCGTCAAGTGTCAGTGGGTCAGCGGTTAATGACATGAATACAATGTGTATTTCGGGCTCTATCTCAAAAATTTGTCACAAAAAAATAGGGTTAGAATGACGTGAGAAATTGCCTTTTAATCAGTGGGTCACAGGTTCGAATCCTGTCGGGCTCACCATGTTTTTCTTTTTGCAGGGAAAACACGTCTTTTCGGCAGGTGATCGTGACGCGATGCACCCTGTCCGACCCGCGTACGCCGCGCGACAAGGCCGTATTGGCAGAACAGCAACGCAAGCTGCCGTGTTCAACGTATGGTCGGGGCGGTTCGGCATGCGCTTCATGCTGTCGATCTCGACAGGCACGGGGGCGAATCATCCGGCAGAGCCAAAGGCCCATGCGTAACCGTCACGCGACGACAGGCAGAATACGCCCCGCATAGTGGACTTGGCTGCACCGGATTTCAGGACGTGCCGCGCAAGCCTTTTCGGCGGCGTGGCAGTCACTCTGCCCGAAGCACAGGCAACCGCGCCTCGATCTGCGCGCGGTCATGCTCGTATTGCGGCGGCAGTTTCAGGCCCGTGCCGAGCGCGGCCATCGGTTCATCGACATCAAAGCCCGGCCCATCCGTGGCGATTTCAAACAGCACGCCACCGGGTTCGCGGAAGTAGATCGCCTTGAAATACTGGCGATCCTTGACCTCGGTCACGTTTTCGCCGCGTGCCAGAAGGTTTTCGCGCAGGGCTGCCTGATGCGCTGCATCGCGTGCGCGAAAGGCGACATGGTGGATCGTGCCGGGGCCGGGCCGGGCCTTGACGGGGGTATCCGCCACCCACAGGTCCACCACGCGGCCCGAGGCATCGCCCGGCAGCGTGTAACGCAACCGCCTGCCGCCTGTGCTGCGCTCTTCGCCGTGCAAGGCATAGCCGAAAACCTCGGTCAGGATCGCGGCGGTGGGCACCGGGTCCGCGACCCAGAGCGTGACGGAGTGAAACACGCCCCAGGGGCCTGCCTCCGTATCGGCGATCAATTCGAACGCCTGCCCGTGCGGGTCGGTCACGGACAGAACCTGAGCGCCGAAACGGGTGGAGCGTGTGCCGCCCAGCGCTTCGTGCCACTTTGGCAGGTCATCGGGCGCAACCGCATAGGCGAAAGCCTGCGCCGCGCCTGTTCCCGCCTGCCCCTGCCCGCGCGCTTCGCGGTTGAAGAATGTCATCACCGAACCGGGCCGCGCATCCTGCGCCCCGTAATACAGGTGATACATGTCCGGCGCGTCGAAATTCACGGTTTTCTTGATCAGCCGGGTTTTCAAAATCTTGGTATAATAGTCCAGATTTTCCTGTGCCGGGCCGGAAATCGCGGTCACATGGTGCAGACCCGCAATCGGGGTCTTGAGGTGCGGGTCAGACATACTAGGCTCCTTGCCAGGATCGTTTCACAACAAGATAGGGCCAGCATGGCCGAAACTCACGAAAAACCCGCCCACAGCGCCTGTGCCCCAACGCACAGCCCCGCGCTGGAGATGCATGAGCTGCGCAAGGGCTTTGACAGCGTTGAGGGCCGGGTCGAGGTCTTGCGCGGTGTCTCGCTGGTGTTGGCGCGCGGCACGTCGATGGCGCTGACGGGCGAGAGCGGCAGCGGCAAATCGACATTGCTGCATATCGCGGCAGGGCTGGAACGGGCCGATGCGGGTCGGGTGATGATCGCCGGGCAGGACATGACGGCTGCCAATGATGCGGCCCTTGCCGAGATGCGCCGTGGCGCGGTCGGGTTGATCTTTCAGCAGTTCAACCTGATCCCCTCGCTGACCGTCGGGGCCAATCTGGCCTTTCAGGCGCGGCTGGCCGGGCGGCATGATACGGGTTTCGCGGACACTCTGGTCGCGCGGCTTGGGCTGGACGGGTTGCTGCACCGCTACCCCGAACAATTGTCGGGCGGGCAACAGCAACGCGTGGCCATTGGCCGCTGTCTGGCCGCGCGGCCTGCGCTGGTGCTGGCCGATGAACCAACCGGCAATCTGGACGAGGCCACAGGCGATGCGGTCCTGTCGTTGATGCTGGAACTGACCGCAGAGGCGGGTGCCGCGCTGCTTCTGGTCACACATTCGCCGCGTCTGGCCGAGCGCTGCGACCGGCGGCTGCATCTGCGCAAGGGGCAGATCGAGGGTGACGCATGACGCGCACCGTGCTGTCGGCGCTGCTGTCGCATTGGCGGCGCAATCTGTGGCAGCTTGCGATGCTGCTGGTGGGGCTTGCGCTGGCGACGGCGCTCTGGTCGGGGATTCAGGCGCTCAATGCCGAGGCCCGCGCGGCCTATGCCACGGCCGAGGGGCTGCTGGGGGAAGGCAGCGCCGCGCGGCTGGAACACCCGGCAGGCCGCATGGATCAGGCCGAATATATCCGCCTGCGCCGCGCGGGCTGGCTGGTCTCGCCTGTCATCGAGGGGCGCGCGACGATCGGCGCGGGGCGTGTGACGCTACTGGGGATCGAGCCGCTGACTGCGCCCGCGTCGGCTGGTCCCGCGCTGGCCGCGCCCGATTTGCAAGCCTTCGTCGCGGGGCAAGGGTTTGCCCATCCCCAGACCCTGCGCGAAATCGGCGCGACCGGGCGCGATTTGCGCGCGTCCGATGCGGTGCCTGTGGGCACGGTCCTGCTGGATATCGGCGCGGCGCAGCGCCTGTTGGGGATGGAGGGGCAGATCACCCGGCTGACGCTTGCGCCTGACCAGCCCGCAGGGCTGGTGCCGCTGGCCACGCTCGCCCCTGATCTGCGCCTGATCCCGCCGGGCGAGGGCGCGACGCTGGACGGGCTGACCGACAGTTTCCACCTGAACCTGACCGCCTTTGGCCTGCTGGCTTTTGCGGTGGGGCTGTTCATCGTGCATTCCGCCGTGGGTCTGGCCTTCGAGCAACGCCGCGCAATGTTCCGCACGCTGCGCGCCTTGGGTGTGCCGTTACGCAGTCTCGCGGCCTGTCTGGCAGGCGAGATGCTGCTCTTTGCGGTGTTGGCAGGCGCGTTCGGGTTGGTGCTGGGCTATCTGCTGGCGGCAGCGCTTCTGCCCGATGTGGCGCTGACCCTGCGCGGGCTTTATGGCGCACCTGTTCCCGGCAGCCTGCAATTCGACCCACTCTGGGCGCTGGCTGGTCTGGCGATGACGCTTGCGGGCACAGGGCTTGCGGGCGCGCAGGCGCTGTGGCGGCTTTGGCATATGCCGGTTCTGGCACCTGCGCAGCCCCGCGCATGGGCGCATGCCTCAGCGCGCGGGATGCGGGTGCAAGGGGGGCTGGCGCTGGCGCTTGCAGCCCTTGCCGTGGGCCTTGCTTTTGCGGGCGGCTCGCTCCTGACCGGGTTCGCGCTGCTGGCCGCTGCCCTGCTCGCCGCCGCGCTGGCCGTGCCGCTGGTGCTGGCGCTTGGCCTGAGATTGGCCGAACGACAGGCCCGCAGCCCTGTCGCGCAATGGTTCTGGGCCGATAGCCGCCAAAACCTGCCGCGCCTGTCGCTGGCACTCATGGCGCTGATGCTGGCACTGGCCGCGAATATCGGCGTTGGAACGATGGTCGCAAGCTTCCGCGCGACCTTCATCTCCT
>JAFIEL010000081.1 GCA_020832585.1 Natronohydrobacter sp.
GATATCGAGGTTGAAACCCTGCCCGGTGTCATTCTGGGCCACAAGAATATCCCTGTGCAATCCGTGGGCTGCTATGTGCCGGGTGGCAAGTTCCCGATGGTGGCATCTGCGCATATGTCGGTGCTGACCGCGACTGTTGCAGGCGTGCCGCGCATTGTGGCCTCTGCCCCCCCGCACAAGGGCGAACCGCACCCTGCCATCGTCGCCGCCATGCATCTGGGCGGCGCGCATGAGATTTATGTCCTTGGCGGTATTCAGGCCGTGGGCGCGATGGCGATCGGCACCGAAACGATTGACCCTGTGCATATGCTGGTCGGCCCCGGCAATGCCTTTGTGGCCGAAGCCAAGCGCCAGCTTTATGGCCGCGTCGGTATCGACCTGTTTGCTGGCCCCACGGAAACGATGGTCATCGCCGATGACACGGTCGATGCGGAACTGGTGGCAACCGACCTGCTGGGGCAGGCCGAACATGGCTATAACTCGCCCGCCTGCCTGATCACCAAGTCACGCAAGCTGGCAGAGGGGACGCTTTCGGAGATCGACCGCCTGCTGGCAATCCTGCCCACTGCTGAGACCGCCGCCGCAAGCTGGCGCGATTATGGCGAGGTGATCCTGTGCGACAGCCATGACGAAATGCTCGCCGTCGCCAATGACATGGCCTATGAGCATGTGCAGGTGATGACCGACCGCGATGACTGGTATCTCGTGCAGATGCACAGCTATGGTGCGCTGTTTCTCGGACCGCGCACCAATGTTGCCAATGGTGACAAGGTGATCGGCACGAACCACACCCTGCCCACAAAAAAGGCCGGGCGCTATACGGGCGGGCTATGGGTCGGCAAGTTCCTGAAAACCCACAGCTACCAGCGCGTCACGACCGATGAAGCCGCAGCACGGATCGGGGAATACGGCTCGCGCCTGTGCATGCTCGAAGGCTTCGTCGGCCATGCCGAGCAGTGCAATATCCGCGTGCGCCGTTATGGTGGGCGCAACATCCCTTACGGAGTCGCCGCCCAATGAGTCCATTTTCTTGCCAGAAATACTCAATGCTTCCTCTCGCCACCATGTGACGCAGCCATGATAACCCTACCTCGCACCCCGTCTTTGGACCTGACCAGCAAACGCGCGCTGGTCACGGGCGCGTCCTCCGGCATTGGCCTGGCCTGCGCAGCCGCACTGGCCGAGGCGGGGGCGCATGTCACGATGGTCGCGCGCGGGGCGGAACGGCTGGAGCAGGCTTGCGCGGCCATATGCGACGCAGGCGGCACAGCGCGGGCGCAGGCGCAGGCGCTTGATATTGGCGATATAGCGGCTTTGCGCGACTTAATCGCGACCGAAGGCCCCTTCGATGTGCTGGTCAATGCCGCAGGCACGGCCCGCCACAGCCCCGCGCTGGACACGACCGAAGCGGATTTCGACGCCGTCGCCGCCGTCAACATCAAGGCTGCCTATTTCGCAGCGCAAGCAGTCGCGCAAGGGCTGATAACAGCAGGCAGGCCCGGCTCCATCATCCAGATTTCCAGCCAGATGGGCCATGTCGGCGGCATTGATCGCGCCGTCTATTGCGCGACCAAACACGCGGTCGAAGGCATGACCAAGGCGATGGCGATGGAATGGGGCTCGCATGGCATCCGCGTCAACACGATCTGCCCCACCTTCATCCTGACGCCCCTGACGCAGGCCACGTTCGAGAACCCCGAGCGGCGCGCATGGGTTGAGAGCAAGATCAAGCTGGGCCGTGTCGGCACTGTCGAGGATGTCATGGGCGCTGTGCTCTACCTCGCCTCTGACGCCAGCGCATTGGTGACGGGCACGGCCCTGAAGGTCGATGGCGGGTGGACAGCAGGATGAACATTTCAGGCCGCATCACTGCACAGGATGTCGCGAAACTGGCGGGTGTCAGCCAATCCGCGGTCAGTCGTGTCTTTACGCCCGGGGCCAGTGTCGCGCCCGCAACGGCAGCCAAGGTGCGCGCTGCGGCCAAGACCCTTGGCTATCGCCCCAATTCACTGGCCCGCGCGATGATCACGGGTAAAAGCCGGATCATCGGGCTGGTTGTGGCCTATCTGGACAATCAGTTCTATCCGGTCGCGCTTGAGAAGCTCAGCAACGCACTTCAGGCCAAGGGCTACCATGTTCTGCTGTTCATGGCCTCGAACGATCCGGGTGAAATGGACCGGCTGATGGATGATCTCTTGGCCTATCAGGTCGACGGGATCATCACCGCCTCGGTCGCGATCAGCAATGATGTGACGCGGCGCTGCGCGGATGCAGGTATTCCGCTGGTCATGTTCAACCGCGGCCAACCAGACTCCGGCCTGTCCTCGGTCACATCGGCCAATGCCTTGGGGGGGCGCAAGATCGCGCGCTTTCTGATCGCAGGCGGGCACCAGCGCATTGCCCATATCAGCGGCTGGCAAGGGGCCAGCACGGGCCGCGACCGCGCTCGCGGTCTGGTTGAAGGACTGGCCGAGGCAGGTCTTGCGCCGCACGCGATGATTGACGGGATGTTCAAGCGCAATACCGCAGCGGTGGCAGCGCGCGAGCTGATGGACGCGCCCTATCCGCCGGACGCGATATTCGTGGGCAATGACCACATGGCTTTCGCGGTCATGGATGCCCTGCGCGGCATGGGGGTGCGCGTGCCCCAGGATGTGTCGGTCGTGGGCTATGATGATGTGCCGATGGCTGCCTGGGGCGGCTATGACCTGACAACCGTGCGCCAGCCCCTGATGCGGATGGTAGATGCCACCGTGGAAACCCTGCTTGCGCAGATCGACGATCCCCTGCGCGCGGCCCAGAACGTGGAGATTGACGCGCCGCTGATCCTGCGCGGATCGGCGCGCCGCGCGGATGGGGATGATGATGCAGGGGTTTGACCCGAAATGGCGCGACTTTCCGGATTATATCCTTGGGATCACGCAGGAAATCTGGGAAGGGCGCGGGCTGGCCACGTTGACGCACTACTATGCATCCGATATCGTCGTGCGTATGCCAGGTGGCATTTCATCCGGTAATCAAGGGGTGATCGCGGCCACCATGGCCACATTGTCGGAATTCCCCGACCGGCGCTTGCTGGGCGAAGATGTGATCTGGTCGGGCAGTCCTGAAACGGGGATGCTGTCCTCGCATCGTATCCTGTCCACGGCGACCCATACAGGTGATGGGGTGTTCGGCCCGGCTACGGGCAAGGCGCTGCGCTACCGCGTGATCGCGGATTGCCATGCAAGGGATAATGCGATTGATGATGAATGGCTGATCCGCGACAATGGCGCGATTGCCCGCCAGATGGGCCATGCGCCGCGTGATTTCGCCCGCGACCAGATCTCACGCGAGGGCGGGCCAGAGACTTGCATCAAGCCCTTCACCCCCGCAATCGACCGCCCCGGCCCCTATACCGGGCGCGGCAATGCCAATGAATGGGGCGCTCGACTGGCAGAGACTGTCACACGCATCATGAACGCCGATATTGCCGCTATTGCACAGGTCTATGATCGCGCGGCCAACCTGTTCTATCCGGGCGGGGTCGAGAGCTGCTCACATGACGGCGCGGAACGCTTCTGGATGGGGTTGCGCGCAGCTTTTCCTTCGGCTGAATTTGCCATTCACCATGTGATTGGCCGCGATGACCCCCTGATGCCGCCGCGCGCAGCCCTGCGCTGGTCACTGACCGGCACGCATGACGGCTGGGGCGCGTTCGGCCCGCCGACGGGTGCAAAGGTGCATGTCATGGCCGCAACCCATGCCGAATTCGGCCCCTGGGGTGGCATTGATGGCCGCCACGGCTGGGGTATCCGGCGCGACTATACGCTTTTTGATGAAATCTCGATCTGGAAACAGATCCTCCTGCATACAGGTGACGCATGACCCCCGACCAGATGGAAGCCCGCATCGTGCGCTATGGCGACCTGAAGCCTTGCAAGACTGCCTTCATTGACGCCCATACGCCGGGCAGTGACCAGAAGGAGAATTTCACCATCATCGGCTGCGGTGTGTCGGAAAGTGCCGATCAGCATGTCCACATCACCGAGACGCCGGGCTTCAACATCGGCGCGGCAGGCCAGCCGCCCAAATGCCGCAACTCGCTTCACAGCCACCGCACGGCCGAAGTATTCTTCGTGCTCAAGGGCCGCTGGCGGTTTTTCTGGGGGCGCTGGGGCACTGCAGGCGAAGTGGTGCTGGAAGAGGGCGATATCTTCAACATCCCCACGGGCATCTTTCGCGGGTTCGAGAATATCGGCACCGATTACGGGATGATCATGGCCATCCTTGGCGGCGATGATGCGGGCGGCGGCGTGATCTGGGCCCCGCAAGTGATCGAGGATGCGCGCGATCACGGGCTGGTGCTGGGGAAAAACGGCAAGCTTTACGACAGCAAGCAAGGCCAGAGCCTGCCCGAAGGTGTGGCGCCCATGCCGCTTCTGACCGAAGCGCAACTGAAAGATTTTCCCGAACCCACCACTGCACAGGTCATCCCCGAATATGTGGCGCGCTATTGGGACATGATGGCGCTGTCGGATCACCAGCCCTGCAAGGTCATTGCCAGCGAAGGGTTGCTGCGTGACCGCCCCGGTTTCGAGGTCGAGTTCCTGTCGCGCAACTCGATCACGGCAGCGAGCTACAGCACCGAACGCCATGAAGTGCTGATGCCGGTTCGCGGCTATTGGCGTCTGTCATGGCAGGGCGGCAGCACGGTCCTGAACCCCGGTGACACAGCCGCCATTCCGCCAAATCTTGCCCATAGCCTTGCGCCTGCGATGACGGGCGAGGCGAGCCTCTACCGTATCCGCAACACGGATGATCCTGCAGGCCTGACGCGGCGGGTGCCATGACGCCGGTAGTTCTGATTCCCGGCATGATGTGCGATGCGCGCATGTGGGGAGATGTGCCGCAGGCACTGGCCCCGCGCCCGGTCCACCATGCGCTGCCTGTCACGGGTAAGACCATTGCGGATATGGCGCGCGCAATCCTGCAAGACGCACCTGACCGTTTCGCGCTGGCTGGTCTGTCGAAGGGCGGGATCGTCGCGATGGAGATCCTGCGCCAGGCCCCGGACCGGGTGGAACGGCTGGCGCTTCTGGACACCAACCCGCTGGCGGAGGCACCAGAAATGCAGGCCCGCCGTGCGCCCCAGATTGACCGCGTCATGGCGGGGGGGCTGGAGGATGTGATGCGGACAGAGATGATGCCGAATTATCTGGCCGATCCGTCTGACACGGCTACGCTTGATCTTTGCATGGCGATGGCGCGAACGCTTGGGCCAGAGGTGTTTCAACGCCAGTCGCTGGCCCTCCGTGACCGACCCGACCAATGCGCCACGCTGGCCCGCTTCACCGGCCCCGCGCTGGTGCTGATGGGCGAACAGGACCGCCCCTGTCCGCGCGACCGGCATGAGCTGATGCACCGCCTGATGCCGCACTCCCGTTTTGTCATCGTGCCGGATGCGGGCCATCTGCCGCCACTGGAACAGCCTGACGCCACGATCACCGCCCTGAAGGACTGGTTGGACCAATGACCCCGGATTTTCTGGACCTTCTGCGCCGCGTGGATACCCCCACTGTCTGCAATGCCATCGAGGTGGTGCAGGGCAAGCGCGGCTTCAATGCCTTTACCCGTGGGACGATGCAATGCTCTGATGTATCGCAGCCAGTTGTCGGCTATGCGGTGACTGCGCAAATCGCGGCGCTGAAACCACCGCCAGAGGCCCCCGAGGTCATCCGCGCCCGCCGAATGGCCTATTACAAGGCGATGCATGACGCGCCAAAGCCTTCGGTCGCGGTGATCGAGGATCTGGATTTCCCGGACTGCATCGGGGCCTATTGGGGCGAGGTGAACACCACCATCCACAAGGGCTTTGGCATGTCCGGCGCGCTGACCAATGGCGTGATGCGCGATCTGGGCGATCTGCCGCCCGGCTTCCCGGTCATCGCGGGCAGTGTGGGGCCAAGTCATGGCTTCGTGCATGTCCGCTCTCTGGGCGAACCGGTCACGGTGTTCGGGCTTCATGTTGCCCAAGGCGCTCTGATCCATGCCGACCGGCACGGGGCTGTGGTCATCCCGCCTGCAGTGCTGCCCGACCTGCACAAGGGCATTGAGAAACTGCTTGCGACCGAGAGGTTGATCCTCGATCCTGCCAGAATGCCGGGCTTTGATTTCAACGCGTTCGAGCTGGCCTGGACCGCCTTTGAAAAGGCCCGCACCTGAATATGGCGAGCCAGTTGCAAGGGCTGGCCCGAAATGCCCGGTTTAGACAGCGAAAGAGCATCCACTATGACGACTGCCTTTCTTGACGACATTCGCGCGACCCTGACGCAAATTCAGAAGGACGGGCTGTTCAAGCGCGAGCGGCTGATCACCACGCCGCAATCAACCCGCGTGCAAGTCGGCGGGCGTGAGGTGATCAATCTATGTGCGAATAATTATCTGGGCCTCGCCAATCACCCTGCACTGATCGACGCAGCCACCAAGGCGATGACAGAACATGGGTTCGGCATGGCCTCTGTCCGGTTCATCTGCGGCACGCAAGACCTGCACCGCGCGCTGGAGGCCCGTCTCGCGCAGTATCTGGGCATGGAGGATTCGATCCTCTTTGCCGCCTGTTTCGATGCCAATGGCGCGCTGTTCGAGCCATTGCTTGGACCGGACGATGCCGTGATCTCGGACGCGCTGAACCATGCCAGCATCATTGACGGCATCCGATTGTGCAAGGCGCGGCGCTATCGCTATGCCAATTCGGACATGGATGATCTGGAAGCGCAATTGCGCGCTGCCCGCGCGGATGGCGCGCGCCATGTCATGATCGCCACGGATGGTGTGTTCTCGATGGACGGATATCTGGCGCGGCTGCCTGAGATCCGCGCCCTGGCTGACCAATATGAGGCCTTGGTCATGGTCGATGACTGTCATGCCACAGGCTTCATGGGGCCGCAGGGGCGCGGCACGCCAGCGCATCTGGGTGTGCGGGCCGATATTCTGACCGGCACGTTGGGCAAGGCACTTGGCGGCGCGCTGGGGGGCTATATCGCGGGGCCGCAGCCAGTGATTGACCTGTTGCGCCAGCGCGCACGGCCCTATCTGTTCTCGAACGCGCTGCCGCCTTCGATTGTCGCGGCGGGGCTGGCGGCGCTGGATATTGTCGAGGCAGCCGATGATCTGCGCGCGCAACTCTTCGACAATGCCGCCTATTGGCGGGCGGGGCTGGCGGCGGCCGGGTTTGACTTGCTGCCGGGCGAACACCCGATTATCCCCGTCATGCTGCATGACGCGCACCGCGCGCAGGCCATGGCCGCGCGACTGTTCGATCTGGGCATCTATGTCTCGCCCTTCTTCTTCCCGGTGGTGCCCAAGGGGCAGGCGCGTATCCGCACCCAGATGAACGCGGCTCTGACAAGGGCTGATCTGGATCAGGCATTAGGGGCCTTTAGGCAAGCAGGGCAAGAAACGGGAGTGTTGACATGATGAAAGCGCTCGAAAAATCCCGCCCCGAGGTTGGATTATGGCAAGTCACAGCGCCAGTGCCCGAAATCGGCCCGGATGATGTGCTGATCCGTGTGCGCAAAACTGGAATCTGCGGCACCGATATCCATATCTGGAACTGGGACGACTGGGCGGCGCGCACGGTGCCGGTGCCGCTGATCACGGGGCATGAATTCGCAGGCGAGATCGTGGAACTCGGCCGCAATGTGACCGGGCTGGCAGTCGGCCAGCGCTGTTCGGGCGAGGGCCATCTGATCGGGCGCGACAGCCGCCAGAGCCGTGCAGGCAAGTTTCATCTGGACCCCGCCACGCGCGGGATCGGGGTCAATGAACAGGGGGCTTTCGCGGAATATCTGCGTCTGCCTTCCTTCAATGTCGTGCCGCTGCCCGATGCGATTGATGATGAAATCGGCGCAATCCTCGACCCTCTGGGCAATGCGGTGCACACTGCGCTGAGCTTCGATCTGGTGGGCGAGGATGTGCTGATCACAGGCGCGGGGCCCATCGGGATCATGGCAGCGGCGGTCGCGCGCCATGTCGGCGCGCGCCATGTGGTGATCACCGATGTAAACCCCACCCGGCTGGAACTGGCCGCGAAAGTGGCCGATGTGGTGCCGGTCAATGTGGCGCAAGAAGATCTGGGTGATGTGAAAGCGCGCCTGAAGATGCGCGAAGGCTTCGATGTGGGGCTTGAGATGTCCGGCAATCAGCAGGCGCTCGATCAGATGGTGGAAAATCTGGTCATGGGCGGGCGCATCGCGCTTCTGGGCATCCCGCCGGGCAAAAGCCCGGTGGACTGGTCGCGCATCGTGTTCAAGGCGATCACGATCAAGGGCGTCTATGGGCGCGAGATTTTCGAGACATGGTACAAGATGATCGCCATGCTGGAGAACGGGCTGAACATCCGCCCCGTCATCACGCATCGCCTGCCCGCTGACGACTTCGCGCAGGGTTTCGAGATCATGCGCAGCGGCAGTTCGGGCAAGGTGGTGCTGGATTGGAGTTAGACGAACAGATCACGGAGCGGGCCGCAGGCAGGCTGACGACAGGATCTGCAATCGCCGCCATACTGCCCGCGCTATTGCTTGGAGCATAGCTTCAGTGGGGTTTGCCCCATCAGACTGGACATCTTTTGCCGTCACATATCCACTCCACCGGCAGGACGCCGATGATTCCGATCAACACCGGTCAAACCATCGGTTGTTGGCTTCGGCCACATGCACCGCAGCGCCACCCCGCGCGCAGTAAATGACCCTCCCGCTCCGGCAAGGGGGATCACACCGCTTTTGCCCGGATGCTCCGCATGCGCTGGTCGAACAGCTCGCCTATGCGTGTCTCGTCAATTGCAGCAATGGCATTGGTCGTGTCGATACCCTGCCGATCTGGCAGCGGGCGCGTTGTTTGCAGCACGAATATTTCCACCAAGATTCTGATAAAAAAGTAATAAATAATCAGAGCATTGCCAACGCGTTCGCTGCCAGAGATCCTTGAATGGAATAGCTGACTTGAGATTTGCCTCACTCTCGGCAGGCTCGCTGTTGAGACCAATACATCGTGTCAAGACAAAGCGAGATCATGCTATCAAGAATGACACGCGCATGTCTCAAACTCGATCGCGACCATTCCGCCAGAGCTTGCCGGAAAACTGCTGGCGCAATCAATGACCGTAGAGAGCAAGATATACTCCGAAGCACCCGACAAGGATCAGACTGAACGCCCAGACAAGATCAAGGTTGAACCAGGTCCGCGACAGGAATTTCAATCCAAAGTAGAAGTAGATTGCCGCCGCGATGACTCCGCCCGCAACTGTCATCGCCAAGGTATGCGCAAACGCCACAAAGAAAGCCGAGGCGATGTTCTGCCCCATGAGGTCGCGCGCGGCCTCATGTCCGGCATCCGCGAGGTCAGCGCTGCAGATGCCCAGATAGATCGGCACCAGCATCAACCCTGCGCCATGCGCCATCGCAGCCAGAAACGACCATAGAACCAGCCGCGACGGCGCGACCCGCGCCAGAAAGCGCGGGTGCCTGCGGTTTATCAAGAGATAGACGCCCGCCGCGATCACCAGCGCCCCTGCGCCGACGCGCAATTCGGTCTCCCAGTGGATCAGTGCGGTCATCATCGAGAATGGCAGCAGAATCGCCAGCATCGCCAGCAAATGCCCAAAGGCCAGTGCACCGATGGCTTTGAGCATCGCGCGATGACGCCCGTCCATCAGCCCGGCCGACACCGCCAGTGGCCAACCCATGCCTGGATTGACGCCGTGATAGACGCCCGACAGGATGACGGCCCCCCAAAGGGCCGTCAGCGTGCTGCCATCAATCATCATTCAGACGTTGGGATAGCAGAAACTGTCGGTGGAACAGTCGCCCCCCTCCAACCGGATCTGGTGCGCGCGGTGGCCTTTGGGGAAGTTGACGTAGAAATCGCGGTCCAGCGTCAGCCCGCCGCTTTCACCCACATGGGCCATGACCATCTGGCCCCCTTCCTGGCCAGGATAGAACTGGTTGTCCCACGTCGAATAGAGCGAGTTGGTCCAGTAGACGCGTTTGCCGTCGCGGCTGATCTCGACCATCTGCGGGCCAAAGGCGAAATCACCGCCACCGGGGTGTTTCGTTCGACGTGCGATGCCGCCAAGCTCCACCTTGCCCGCCAGAAACGGGTTCATCGGGTCGGACACGTCATATTGGCGCATCTCGCCCAAGCCCCAACAGGCGACATACAGGTATCTGTCGTCAAGACTCAGATCAATATCGGTGATCAGGGGCGGGACAGCACCAAAGCCTTGCAGCAGCGGCGGCAGATTGGCGGGGTCTTCGGGGCGCGGATCAATGGTGATGGTTTTCTTCGACTGCCATGTGCCATCTTCGCCACGCCACCATGTGAAGATCGCGCCTTGCAGATTGGTCGTATCCACAACCACACCACAGAATCCGTAGCTTTTCTTGGGGTCATGGGCAGGACGGATTTCGAGCGCCATCTGGTAGTTTTCGCCAAAGTCGATCGTCTGGATGTTCTTGCGCCGACGCAAATCCCAGAAATGGATCGAATGGCCGTATTTGTTGGACAGCAGGTCTTCGGGAACGATGCCATTCTCGAATTGTGGGGGCAGGCCCCATTCGGAACTGACCATGTAATCCTGCGGCAGGTTCCACCAGAAATCATAGTGCTTGTCTTGCTTGCCACGGTCCATTTCATACCGGCCGATCACCTCGAAGGTTTCGCAATCCATGATGAAAATGCCCGGTGGTCCGTCCATGCCATCTACGCCACCACCGCCGAGCGTCGAGACATAGATCCCTTCCGGCCCACAATGGATCGTATGGGGCCGCGAATAGCCGGTCTTGGCAAACACCTCTTCGGGTTCGATGATCTTGTGGATCTTCAGATCCATCGGGTCTTTTGTGTCGATCACATAGATCCTTGACGACCGGATTCCCGGCACGATCAGGTAACGCCGCTCCAGAAAAGCATGGCCGGACAGCGGCGAGAGCGAAGATGAACACGCGTTCCAGCCGAAATGATGAAATTCGTCGCCCCTGTTGGGCATCAGAAGCTTGTGAACAATCGTACCATAGCTTTCGGATCTCGGGTTCAGGTCCACCACGGCAATCCCGTCAGGCTGCGCACCGTCGGGGCTGAGCATCACCACGAAGCCATGATTTTCCACCGGGGCCTGCATGGCAAGCTGCGCGGTGGCGTGAAAAGTCGGGTCTGGTCGTAAAGTCATATCTTCCTCCCTGAGTGTTTGTGCCCATGTCGGGCCGTGCTGCTGTCTTTCCCTTTCCTTTTGGCGACGTGACCGGTGCCTCCTCAAACCCCGGCCACATTGCACAGTTGAATGGCCCCGCTCACGCGGCTCGCCAGGTCGATAAGCTCGCGCCCGATCCGGGTGCGATTGTCTGATCCGAAGCGCCGGATTGGCCCTACAGCCCCCACGCTGAAGATCGCGCCAATATTGCCAATGGATACGGGTGCCGCCACACTGGCGATTCCAAGGTCGATTTCCTGGTCGCAATCGGCATAGCCACGCTGCACGATCCGCGCGAAATCGGCGCGCAATTCGGCCTCGGTTGTCTTGGTATGTTCAGTATAGGCTTTCAGGCTGCCGCTGATGATGCAGGTCTGGAACTCCGGCTCGGCAAAGGCGGCGATGGCTTTGGAACACGAACAGGCATGCATCGGACGCACGCCAAGGCCAGGGTGGATATAGGCACGGGCAGGATCTTCAGGTGTTTCGACATGGATGATCTCGACCTTGGAGTTGCGAAACCGGGACAGGAACACTGTTTCGTTGAACTTGACCGCCGCAGCCTTGAGCAGAGGCGCTGCCGCGCGGCGCACATCAACGTCGGATTTTCCGAGCAGGGCAATGCGGATCAGACGCTCGCCAATGATCACGCGCCCATCACCTGACGGCACTTCGATCAGGTTCTGATCAAGTAACGTCTGCACCAGCCTGTAGCAGGTCGGCTTGGGCAGGCCCGTGGCCTTTTGTAACTCGGCCGACGAAACAGGTCGCCCCGCCACGGCGATGATTTCCAGGAGCGTGATCAGGCGGTCCAGATGCATATTGACCGAATCTGTTCAATTCGTGAGACTTCGTCTTGAATTATGATACCGTTTTCTGCAAAAGCAAGTAGATTCAGGAAGGACCCCCAATGCGCACTCGTGCCGCCGTCGCCCTGGAAGCCGGAAAACCCTTGCAGATCATGGAAGTGAACCTTGAAGGCCCGAAAGCGGGCGAGGTTCTGATCGAGATCAAGGCCACTGGCATTTGCCACACGGATGAATTCACCCGCTCGGGCGCGGACCCGGAAGGGCTGTTTCCCTGCATCCTGGGCCATGAAGGCGCGGGCGTGGTGGTCGAGGTGGGCGAAGGTGTCACGACGCTGAAACCCGGCGACCATGTGATCCCGCTTTACACGCCCGAATGCCGCGAATGCTATTCCTGCCGGTCGGGCAAGACGAACCTCTGCACCGCGATCCGGGGCACCCAGGGCCAAGGGCTGATGCCCGATGGCACGACGCGGTTTTCCATGCTCGATGGCACGCCGAT
>JAFIEL010000082.1 GCA_020832585.1 Natronohydrobacter sp.
GTGAATCATGTTCTCAAACCGCTGTCGAGGCGGGTCTATTTCAGCGACCTGCTAGGCTGGATATGTTGCTGCACCTGCAAACAGACCGGGTTCGCTGCGGCCTGCTTGAATGTCGCTGATGGGCTCCGAACAGCCATCCCCCCACTCACCCCAACACCTCCGCCACCCAGTCCGGCACCACCACGCTTGCAGGCCCGAACCGCGCGGCGTCAAACAGCGACACTGTGGCCGATGGCTCCAGATTCAACTCCAGCGTCTCCGCCCCCGCAAACGCCGCCTCCTGCACGAACCCCGCCGCCGGATAGACATTGCCCGAAGTGCCAATCGCCACGAACAGATCCGCGTCCCGCAAGGCTGCCTCAATCCGCTCCATATGATAGGGCATTTCCCCGAACCACACGATATCGGGCCGCGTGGCAGGGCGCTCGCAGTCGGGGCAGGGGGCCGCAACTTCCATCACGCGGGTCGCATCCCAGCGATGCCCGCAAGCGGCACACAGCGCGCGGGTCAACTCCCCATGCATATGGATCACCTCCACCGCGCCCGCGCGTTCCAGCAGATCGTCCACATTCTGCGTGACCAATGTCACCCGGTCGGGCATGGCCCGCTGCAACCGCGCAAGCGCCTCATGCGCCGGGTTGGGCCGGGCTTCCAGACAATTCGCCCGCCGCGCATTGTAGAATTCATGCACCAAGGCGGGGTTCCTCGCAAACCCCTCGGGCGTGGCCACCTCGTTCAGATCATAGCGCGTCCACAGCCCGTCCTTGTCGCGAAACGTGCCCAGGCCCGATTCCGCCGACAGCCCTGCGCCGGTCAGCACCACGACCCGGTCAGCGCGCATTGAGATGGTCATGGATCACCTGCGCCAAAGCCTCTGAAATCCCGTCCACGGCCTGCAGATCAGACAGTCCCGCCCGCGCCACCGCCTTGGCCGATCCGAAATGCGCCAAGAGCGCCCGCTTGCGCCCCGGCCCCACCCCCGGAATATCATCCAGCGGCGAGGCACTGACCGCCTTCGCCCGTTTCGCCCGATGCGTGCCGATGGCAAAGCGATGCGCCTCATCGCGCAAGCGTTGGACGAAATACAGCACCGGATCATTGTGGCGCAGCGCGAAGGGGCGGCTGCCCGGACGGTGGAACTCTTCCTTGCCCGCATCGCGGTCGATCCCCTTGGCCACGCCGACCACCGGAATGTCATCGACCCCCAGATCCGCCATGATCCCCGCCACGGCAGAGACCTGCCCAGCCCCCCCGTCGATCAGCAGCAGATCGGGCCATGTCTCGCCCTCGCGATCAGGGTCTTCCTTCAGCAGCCGCTCAAAGCGCCGCGTCAGCACTTCCTTCATCATGCCGAAATCATCGCCCGCCGTGATCCCGTCGCCCCGGATATTGAACTTGCGATACTGGCTCTTGATGAACCCGTCGCGCCCGGCCACGATCATCGCGCCCACTGCATCCGTGCCCTGAATATGGCTGTTGTCATAGACCTCGACACGGGCAGGCGGCGCGTCCAGCCCGAAAGCCTCTGCCAGCCCCTCCAGCATCCGTCCCTGTGCCGCGCTGGATGCCATGCGCATCGCCAAAGCCTCGCGCGCGTTGCGCGCGGCATTTTCGACCAGCTCCGCCTTCTCGCCCCGCTGCGGCACCAACAGCTCCACCTTGCGCCCCGCGCGGTCGGACAGAAGCTGCCCCATCAGGTCCGCATTCTCGATCCCATGCGACAGGATCACCTGACGCGGCGGTTCCTTGCCGTCATAGAACTGGCCCAGAAACGCTTCCAGAATCTCCGGCTCTTCCGCCCCAGCGCCGGTCGCCGGATAGAAATCGCGGTTCCCCCAGCTCTGATTGGCCCGGATAAAGAACACCTGCACACAGGCTTGCCCCTTTTCCAGATGCAATGCGATCACATCGGCCTCGGCCACACCGCGCGGGTTCACGCCCTGGCTTTGTTGAACTTGTGTCAGCGCCCGGATGCGGTCACGCAGGGCGGCGGCACGCTCGAACTCCATCGCCTCGGCAGCTTTCTGC
The DNA here is from genome assembly GCA_020832585.1 of Natronohydrobacter sp. GTDB lineage: Bacteria > Pseudomonadota > Alphaproteobacteria > Rhodobacterales > Rhodobacteraceae > Roseinatronobacter. Next base: position 2,029 of record JAFIEL010000082.1, read on the forward strand.
ATCTCTTCCGCAAGTTGCGCCTGAATCTTCGTGCTTTTACCCGAGAGGAACCGTTCGGCATCGGCGATCAGCCCGGCATAGTCATGTTCGGAAATGTACCCTACGCAAGGGGCCGAACAGCGCTTGATCTGATACAGCAGACAGGGCCGCGTGCGGGAATTGAACACCGAATCCGTGCAATTGCGCAGCAGGAACACGCGCTGCAACTGGTTCAGCGTCCGGTTCACGGCACCCGCGCTGGCGAACGGGCCGAAATAGCTGCCCTTCACGGCCCGCCGCCCACGATGCTTGCGCAATTGCGGATAGGCATGATCCTTGGGCAGCAGGATATAGGGAAAGCTCTTGTCGTCGCGCAGCAGCACATTGTAACGCGGCTTCAACTGCTTGATCAGGTTCTGCTCCAGCAGCAACGCCTCGGTTTCCGTGCGCGTCGTCAGGAACATCATTGACGCGGTTTCGGAAATCATCCGCGCGATCCGCGCGCTATGCCCAGAGGGGCGCGCATAATTCGACACCCGCGCACGCAAATTGCGCGCCTTGCCGACATAGAGCACTTCGGATTTCTCGTTCAGCATCCGGTAGACACCGGGCGAGCCGTCAAGCGCTTTCACATGCTCCGCGATGCAGGCATGACCGCGCAAAACTGACGTAGCGGAAGCTTCGGGGGATGTGGGTTCGGACATGGCGTGCTTGTGCGTGATTCTGCTCGACGCTGCAATGTTTTCGCACCGGCAGCAATGGAAAACCTGTCCACGAAATCTGTGGATAACTCTGTGGACGAAGTTGCGTTTGGGCGGAATTTCTCTTGAATCAGGGGGTGTTTCGTGGTTTGCCTAAAAAATAGGCATAAATACAACGTATTGAAAAGACTACATAAATTATATCACCTATGCCAAACCGCTGATATACATGATGTTTTCATCTCAGTTCAGTGACAGCTTCGTGAACAGTGCACAACTTGCAGCAGATATATCTGTTTTCTGCCGCAGATCAGCCCAGATCGGGCGTTTGCCAGACCAGATGCTGACCGCCATCGACACATAAGATCTGGCCTGTAACAGCGCTTGCCTCAAGGAAAAATCCCAGAGCGGCCGTGATGTCATCGGGGTTCGCGCCGCGCTCCAGAACGGTCGCTGCGCGGCTGTTGCGATAGACCGCTTCCGGCTGGTCCGCCGCCTGCAAGGTCGGCCCCGGCCCAATCGCATTGACCCGCACCCGCGGCCCCAGGTCCTGCGCCGCCATGCGGGTAAAGGCCCAGAGCCCCATCTTGGCAATCGAATAGGTCATATGCTGCGGCGTCAGCTTGTGCACCTTCTGGTCGATCAGGTTCACCACCAGCCCCTGCGCCACAGGTTCGCCCGCCCCATCCGCCAGCGGGTCCGGGCATTGCGCCGCGAAAGCCTGCGTCAGCACGAAAGGCGCGCGCAGGTTCGACATCATATGCCGGTCCCAGCTTTCCCGCGTGGCGGTGGCGATGCTGTCTTCCTCGAAGATCGAGGCATTATTGACCAGCACACTCAGTGGCCCGCCAAGCCCCCGCGCGGCATCGGGCACCAGAGGCGCAAGCGCGGCTTCCTCCAGCAGATCGGCGCGCAGGCAGATCGCCCGGCGGCCCATGCTCTCGATCTCATGCGCCAGCTCTTCGGCGGCCGTGGCAGAGGTCGCGTAATGGATCGCCACATCATACCCGCGCCCGGCCAGAGACAGCGCCATCGCGCGGCCCAGCCGCTTTGCGCCACCCGTCACCAATGCCCGTGCCATATCCTAGCCTCCGTTGACAAACAGAAGCCAGATGTAGCCGCCATATCCCAAAAGCAAGAGCGCACCCACCATACGCCCGATCGCGCGTCCGGTCCAGATGAACGGGGCCAGCACCAGTGCCGCCCCCAGCATCACCCACAGATCCAGCCGCAACATGGCCTCTGGCACCGTCATCGGCCCGACCACCCCGGCCACGCCAAGGATAAACAGCAGGTTGAAGATGTTGGACCCAAGGATATTGCCCAGCGCGACCCCGCCTTCGCGCCGGATCGCCGCCATCAGCGTCGTGGCCAGTTCCGGCAGCGATGTGCCCACAGCCACGATGGTCAGCCCGATGATCACATCCGACACGCCCAGCGTTTCGGCAATATCCACCGCGCCTGCCACCAGCAGATTGGCTCCCAGCGGCAGGCCGATCAGCCCCAGCCCGAGATACAGCGCCAGCTTGCCGCCCGGAAGCGCCGGGTCCGCGCCCTCCAGATCCTCCGGTTCCACACGCGCGCGCTGTCCGCGCCAGATGCTTTCGCCCATGAACAGCGCGAAAGCCGCCAGCAAGACCAGCGCCTGCCAGAAGGCGATCACTCCGCTAAAGGCCAGCCCGATGAACAGCAAGGTCACTGCCAGCATGATCGCGTAATCGCGCAGGCTCTCGCGCCCGATCAGGACAGGCGCAATCAGCGCGGGCAGGCCCATCACCAGCAGGATATTGGCGATGTTCGACCCCACCACATTGCCCAGCGCCAGCCCGCCTGCATCCGACAGCACCGCCTTGACCGAAACCAGCAGTTCCGGCGCAGACGTGCCGAAAGCCACAACCGTCATCCCCACCATCAGCGCCGGAATACCCAGCCGCAGCGCCAGATTGACCGCGCCGCGCACCAACAGATCGCCTGCCAGAAGCAGGATCACCAACCCGCCCAGAATCTGGGCGATATCAACCAACATGGATTACTTGTCCTTGCAACGGCAGTCCTCGCCGCCGATGAGAAACTTGCCACAGCTCTTGCATTTGCGCGGGCGGGGCAATTTCGCGCTGCGCAACCGGTCCAGCGGTGTCTTGCGGTTGGGGTGCAGCCATTTCTGCACCGCCCCCATCACCACCATGAACACCAGAAAAGCCGTGACAATCTTGAAGATCATGGCGCTATAACCCGAACCGCGCATAAAGCGCGCGTTCTTCCGCCAGCGTCATGGCATCCCCCATCAGCGACAGCCCGAACCGCGCCAGAAACGGCCGCCGCACCCCATAGGCGCGGAATTTCACCTTCTCGCCAAACCGTTCCTTCATCACCGGCACCAGATGGCCGATCCCGTCCACAAGCCCCAGATCCACCGCCTGCGCCCCCAGCCAGAACTCGCCGGTGAACAGCCGGTCATCCTGCGCCAGCTTCGCCCCGCGCCGTATCTTCACCTGCGCGATGAAATTGGCGTGGATCTGCTCCATCAGCGCCGTGATCCGCGCCACATCCTCGGGGTTTTCCGGGCGGAACGGGTCAAGCTGCGATTTCGATTGCCCGGCCGTGTAGACCCGCCGCTCGACCCCCAGTTTCGCGATCATCTCCTGCAGGCCAAACCCCGCCGAGATCACCCCGATGGAGCCCACAATCGAATTCGGATCAACGAAAATCTCATCCGCCGCTGTCGCCAGCCAATAGCCGCCCGACGCCGCCACATCCTCGACAAAGCCAAGGACCGGCACCTCGGTTTCCGCCGCCAGCCGCCGGATGCGCGCGGCGATCAGCGCCGATTGCACCGGGCTGCCACCGGGCGAGTTGATCACCAAGGCCACCGCCTTCGGCTTGCCGCGCTTGAATGCGGCCTCGATCACGGGCGCGAGCGCCGCATCATTCAACTGCCCCGGACGACCGCCAGCCGCGATCATCCCCTGCAGACGCAGCACAGCCACCTGGGGCGCGCGGTTCACAAACGGTATCTTCATGCGCCCGCACATAAGGCGCACACCCCCCCGCAACAAGAGGGCCTGCGCATTTCAGCACCCTTGCGCACCCCCCGCGCCACAGTGCAGAACTATGCCCATGCTCGACCGGCTGGAAATGTTCATCGCCCTTGCCCAGACGCGCCATTTCGGGCGCGCGGCAGAAAGCATGGGCGTCACCCAGCCCTCGCTTTCCGCCGCCATCAAGACGCTCGAGGGCGAACTCGGCGTGCAACTCGTCTGGCGCGGCTCGAGGTTTGAAGGGCTGACGCCCGAAGGCGCGCGCGTGCTCGACTGGGCCATCCGTATCGTCGGCGACGCTCGCACCCTGCGCGAGGAAATGCGCGCCGCGCGCCACGGCCTCTCGGGCAATCTGCGGCTGGGGGTGGTGCCCACCGCCCTGCCGATGATCGCGCGCCTGACTGCGCCTTACCTGCGCGCAAACCCCAATGTGCGGCTTGAAATCCTGTCGCGCTCCTCCATCGAGATCCTGCAGCAGATCGACAGGCTTCAACTCGATGCAGGGGTCAGCTATCTGGACAATGAACCCCTTGGCCGCGTCGTCACCGTGCCGCTCTATACCGAGCGCTACCTGCTCCTGACCCGCCCCGATCACCCGATGGCGACCCGCAGCCAGCTCACATGGTCCGACCTGGCGGGTCTGCCGCTCTGCCTGCTCACGCCCGACATGCAGAACCGCCGGATCATCAATGCAGAACTGACCCGCGCGGGTATCGGCGGCACCCCGCAACTGGAATCAAACTCGATCCTGACGCTGATCGCCCATGTGCAGGCGGGGCCGTGGGTCAGTGTGGTCAATGCCCATACGGCAGAACTCTTCGCCAACACCCCCGACCTGAATGCCGTGCCGCTCTCGGGCGAGGGCGAGGCCAAACAGGTCGGCCTGATCGCCCCGTGGCGCGAGCCGCATACCCCGGTTCTGGCGGCCCTGCTGGCCGAGGCGCGGCGGTTTGGGCGGGGGTGATATTATTGCACTGCAATGCTTGCCGCAGTCTTAACTTCATCCACCCAACTTTTCCACAAAAAATCTGAAGTGACAGGATCAATCCAGAACAACATATCTACTGGGTGTTGGAAAGATGTTTTTGAGTAGCTGACCCTTGCCGAGTTTAAATCTGAGATTGTTGACTTTGTGATATGCGCTGCTGCATTTCTGCAAACTTGCAGGTGCTTTAGCCTAGTGCAAACGCTAATTGAATTAAGTAAATTTACTTCGTTCGAGGGCTTTATGCCCGAAATAACTAAAGTAAATTTGTTTAGATCTCCCCATGTGTGCTCTTGATAGGTTCCGCTGAGCGACTTTATCGTGCCAAGATTACTTCCTTGGGCTAGGACTTTTGCTATATAGGCAATCTCCATCTCGCTGTTGTTCAGGTAAGAAGATGTTGTGTAGGCGCCGCTCTGCGTCAATGCGCCTTTTGTGGACGATATAATGACATATCGGCAGAACATGCACCAAGCTTGCCAGAGGTTAGAAATTAATCCTTCTTGAATTGAGGAGCGGTCAAATCTACACATCCCCTTCCGGTTATGCAGAAACCTGTCAAAATTTGCATCAAGCAATGAAGCTCTTGCATCCAGTTTTAAGGCCAGAAGTTCAAGTGAGTTCGTTATCAACATTGTTTGCAACTTTCATGCCTAAGATTCTCATGATTGGTGCAATCCTAGCAGTTCTTCTAAGTTTTCTATCAGTTGTACTCGTGCAGCCCCAAACGTAGATACGATGCGGGCCATCAATCTCTTTGGCTTCGTGTGCCCTGGCTAACTCTAAAAGTTGAGTTTCAGCTTTTACTGGGTCAACAGCAAAAGTTCCTATCGGTGATACTTCCCATTCTCTAGTAATTGATTCGATGCCATACTTTGCGTGTAGTAGGGCTATTACGAGGGAATAAAAAGCGTAAGGCTTCATCATGAAGGTTCCGCGAAGTGCAGAAAAATTCCTAATGATGAAGTGAATGGTTTCTTGGAGCATTTTCTTATAATCGTCGTGCAGGATGAAACTTTCATCATACTTGGTATATAGCTGTCGTAATGCGGCAGGGCTAGAGCTTGTGACGCCATTTTCAAAGCCATCAATGCATTCGGTGAGCAGAGCGGCATCTGCCATGCGAATTATCTGCCTGTTTGTCAACACTCCATATTCGACGAAAAAATCGTTAAACTCATCACAAAGATCGTTAACAAACCATTTAAATTGACCCTGAAATGAAGAATGCCTTTTCTCTGCTTCATTCAATGGTAATGTATAGGCGTTCATTCGTCTAAACATTTGTAGAATGTCGCCTGCAGCGGTATTTCTTATTACATCAACTGATACGACATAGGCAAGAAATGCATCTCTAATATCTTCTTCAAGCTCATCGTATCTTTTTCCCGCATGTCTTGATTCTTGGCCAAGTGCAAATTCATTATTGTGGAATCTCACGATCGCTGAAATGCGCTGCTGCCCATCAACGATCTCTTTTCGAACGGTTTTCTTTTTCTTATCAAAAATATCATACATGTATATCTTGGGGAATGGAAATCCTTCGAGAATTGTGTCAATAAAGTAGCTACTTGGGCCGTTTGGCCAAATTGCTGAGCCTCGTTGATAGTCGCGATTCACAACAAGTTCTCTACGGTCAAGCATCGCAAGTATTTCCATAATGCTGTAGTTCGAAGTTGTGATAATCATTATAACCCTTTCGAGTGAGGCTTTGAGGAAAGGCCGGATTTTCGGGAGCATTTTGAGTATGCTATGCGCACGCCCCGGTTTCTTCAAGTGGAGACTGGATGTTGGAGACTTCTAGAAGGAGAGCTGACTGATGTTGGGTGCTTGTGACTTCAGTAAGTTGCCCTCACCACCCCCCCAACCACCGCGCATAATCACTCACCAGCAGATGCGTCGGCGCCTCATCCTCCTCCACCTCCGCAAACCGCCCGATCGGGTCGCGGAAGATATTATCCGTCTCGTCATCATTCACTGTCGAGACCTCGCCGATCAGCACATCCCCCCCGTCCCCCCAGAACGCATGCCAGTCCCCCGGCATCAGCGTGACCGACTCGCCGGGTCGCAGCGCCAGCTTCTCGCCGGGCGCGAACTCCCGCGCGATCCCGTCGCAGAATACCCGCCCGCCGCGATCCGGCGCAAAACCGCCCTGATCGTCGGACCCATACAGCTCCACCACCAGCGTCGCGCCGCCCCGGTTGATGATATCCTCGGCCTTGATCACATGCGTATGCATCGGCGAAAGCTGCCCCTCGCGCGAGATCAGCAGCTTTTCGGCATAGCACATGCCGCCGCCCCGCTGCAGATCGGCCAGCCGCCCGTTGCGCAGCGTGAACAGGAACAGCCCCATCCGGTCGAAATCCCCCGCGCCGTAATCGGTGATATCCCAGCCGCAGCGCGCATCGATCACCGCCCGCGCCACGTCCTTGCGCGCGACAAATTCCTCGGGCGTCCAGTTCGCGAAGGGCGGCAGGACAAAGCCATGCGCGCGGATCAGTTCCGCCGCCTCACCCATGATTGCGTTGATCCGGCTGCGTTTCATCTTTGGGAATCCTCTCTTGAAGTGGTCAGGGTGCCGTCCCGCCCCACAGGCCGCAGCGCCGGGGCAGGGGGCAGCAGCCCGCGAATATCGGCAAAGGGAAAGCGCGGGGCGAACTGGAACGCCTCGGCGCGCGCCTCAAGCGGGCCATTGCATTCGCCCGCCCGAAACGCCGCCTGCCGCGTGGCCATTGCCACGAAACGCTCGGGCGACTGGCTGTCATGGGCGCGGATGGCTGCGATCTTGGCGTCCCACCAGGGCGTCACCTCGACCCAATGCGTCGGCACGAAACCGGTGCCATTCATCGTATCCATGAACAGCACCGGGGCCGCGAAGCCCGCCGCCTGCGACACTGCCTGCGACAGCGCCCGGTGGTCGGCGTGATAGTCATTCGGCGCATGGGTCACGATCAGATCGGGCCGAGCCTCTGCGATCAGGGCGCGCAAGGCCCCCTCCAGTTCCGCATCGGCCCGCAGACTGCCATCGGCAAAGCCCATCAGATGCGGCTCCGCCAGCGGGGCCAGCGCGCGCCGCGTCTCGGCTGCGCGTCGTTGCGGCAGGTCCGCATCCGGGCAGGCCGCCCCGCGAGCGCCGTCCGTGGCCACAGCCAGCGTCAGCCGCGCGCCCATCGCCGCCCAGGCCGCCAGCGTGCCATAGGCGAAGATCTCCAGATCATCGGGATGCGCGCCAAGCGCCAGAATACGCAGATCACCCCTCCATCGACAGCAGTTCCAGCACCATTGCGGCGGTCCAAGTGAACTGCGTGCCGCCCAGAGCTTCGCCCGTCAAGGGGTCATAATATTCCGCAAACCCGCTGGTCCGGATCAGGTCCAGGCTGGACCGCGTGATCCGCGCCGCCGCATCCGCGCATCCGGCCCGCTCCAGCCCGTCAGCGATCATGTAATTGACGACCAGCCAGACCGGCCCGCGCCAGTAGCGCTTGGCATCGAACCCCTCGGTCCCCGGCGCATGGCTCGCCACGCGAAACCGCGTGCCATGCCCCTCGATCGTGGCGGCAATTCGCGTGGCATGTTCCGCCGGGATCGGCGCGAAAGCCGCCAGCACCCCGCCCGAGGACGGGCTGTCGATCAGCCCCCCGGTGATGCGATCCAGACACAGATATTGCCCATGCGCCTCCGACCAGAGCGCGCCCAGTGCCGCCAGCCCCGCCTCGGCCATGGCGCGGTTCTCCTGCGCCAGTTCCACCGCGCCCATGCGATCACACAGCGCCGCAAGATCCAGACAGGACCGGATCAGGATCGCATTGAACCCTGGATCCACCACCTGAAACGGCGAGGCGTCGTGCAGCTTGTCCGTCTGCCACTCCAACCCCCGGAACCGCTCGACCAGCCAGATATAGCGGTCATACTGCTCTTTCGTGGGCCGATGCGCCGGATCGGCATGCTGGGTGTCGCGCCGCGTATAGGGGGCAATCCCCTCCGTGGGCACGCGCTCAAAGGGTATATCCCAATCCACCGAATTGTCGCGCCCCGATTCCCAGGGGTGGATCAGCGCCACCAGCCCGGTGCGGGCCGGGTCGCGCGTGGCATGAAACCAGCGATGCCAGGCGGTGATCCGCGCCAGAAGCGGGCGCGCGCGCGTGTCCAGATCCGGTGCACTCTCCAGCAGACGCGCCAGTGCGAAACCCGCGACAGGGGGCTGGGTGATCCCGCTTGTGGGCACCGGGCGGCGGCAATCCCAGACATCGGGGCCGGGAAAATAGCCATCATCCAACTCGTGAAAGATGATATGCGGCACCATCCCGCAGGGCCATTGATGGGCAAACAGCGTCTCGATCTCGGTCAGGGCGCGGTCCGCATCGAAATGGCGCTGGCCCAGGGCGGTCAGGCAGGAATCCCAGTTCCACTGGAACGGATACAACCCCTTGGTGGGCACAGTATAGCTGCCCCGGTCATTGATTTTCAGAATGTCGATGGCAGCAGCGTGCAACGTGTCGGTCATGGCAGGGCCTTTTGCGTTTCAGGGTCGAACCAGCGGATGCGGTCGGGGATAGGGGCAAGGGTCAGGGTCTCGCCGGGGGCGATCTGGCGGTCACTTTCCACAATGGCGCGGAAGGGCTGGCCTGCGACCTGCGCTGTCACCAGCACATGCGGCCCCAGCGGCTCGACCACGCGCACCTCGGCGCGCAGACCAGACTCGGCGGGGTGCAGATCCTCGGGCCGGATGGCGAATTCCGCAGCGCGCGCGTTCGGCCCGTCAAAGCCCAGCCCCGCCACTTGCCAGCGGCCCGCACCCTCTGCCTTGGCGGGCAGGAAATTCATCGGCGGATTGCCGATAAAACTGCCCACAAACCGCGCGGCAGGGTTGCGGTAAACTTCCGTGGGGCGATCGGCCTGCACGATATAGCCGCCATTCATCACGCTGATCCGGTCCGCAAGCGACATGGCTTCGACCTGATCATGGGTGACATAGATCGTGGTGGTCTTGCTCTCGGCCAGCACGCCCTTCAATTCGGCGCGCATCTCCAGCCGCAAAAGCGCATCAAGGTTCGACAGCGGCTCATCCATCAAGATCACATCCGGCTCCATCGCGAGCGCCCGCGCCACGGCGACACGCTGGCGCTGCCCGCCCGAGAGTTCCCCCGAATAGCGCTTCAGAAGCTGCTCGATATGCATCAGCTCGGCCGTGCGCGTCACCCGGCGGTCGACCTCCGCTTGCGGCAGCTTCGCCATGCGCAGCCCGAAGGCGATATTCTCGAACACGGTCAGATGCGGAAACACCGCGTAATTCTGAAACACCATGGCGATGCCCCGTTCGCGCGGCGGCAGATGATCGACCCGCCGCCCCCCGATCCAGACCTCGCCCTCGCTGGGCGTCTCCAGCCCGGCGATGATGCGCAAAAGCGTGGTCTTGCCGCAGCCCGACGCGCCCAGAAGCACCATGAATTCCTGATCCGCAATCGTCAGATCGACCGAATGCAGCGCGGTGAAGGCCCCGAAACGCTTGGCCACACCCTTGATGACAATCTCGGCCATATGGCCCCCCTCCTTATGATGATCGCATGTCTCTTTGCGCAAAAACGGTTCCCACTTTTGCGCGACATGCTTCAACGATTGGCGATGCCCCACATCGCGAACAGATATTTTCGCACCGCGAAGATGAAGATCAGCGCGGGCATCACCAGCGCCGCCCCGCCCGCAAATTTCAGCGGCAAGGGCGAGACATTCAGCGATTGCAACAGAAACGCCGTCAAAG
>JAFIEL010000083.1 GCA_020832585.1 Natronohydrobacter sp.
TGGACAGCGAGCGCCCCGATCTGGTGGTGATCGATTCGATCCAGACCATGTGGCTGGATACGATTGACTCGGCCCCCGGTTCGGTCAGTCAGGTCCGCGCCTCGGCGCATGAGCTGGTCAGTTTCGCCAAGAAACGTGGCGTGTCGGTCATCATCGTGGGCCATGTCACCAAGGAAGGCCAGATCGCGGGCCCGCGCGTGGTCGAGCATATGGTCGATACGGTCCTCTATTTTGAAGGCGAGCGCGGGCATCAGTTCCGCATCCTGCGCGCGGTCAAGAACCGCTTTGGCCCGGCTGATGAAATCGGCGTCTTCGAGATGACAGGCGCGGGGCTTGCGGAAGTGGCGAACCCCTCGGCCCTGTTTCTGTCTGAACGTGGCACCCCTGCCCCCGGATCAGTGGTCTTTGCGGGCATCGAGGGCACCCGGCCCATGCTGACCGAGATACAGGCGCTGGTCGCCCCTTCACCGCTGGGCACCCCGCGCCGCACGGTGGTCGGGCTTGATTCGGCGCGGCTGTCCACCATCCTCGCGGTGCTGGAAGCGCGTTGCGGCATCCCTTTTGCGGGGATGGATGTGTTTCTGAATGTGGCGGGCGGGATGCGCGTGCATGAACCTGCCGCCGATCTGGCGATTGCCTGCGCGCTTCTGTCGGCGCGCGAAGATGTGGCACTGCCGCCCGAAACAGTGGTTTTCGGCGAAATCAGCCTGTCGGGCGCGCTGCGCGCCGTGTCCCAGACCGAAAACAGGTTGAAAGAAGCGCAAAAACTTGGTTTCTGCGCAGCACTCGCGCCCTGTTTGCAGAAACCGGCGGCGATTGAAGGAATTGAGTTGAAGGAAATGCCCGATCTGGCTCAGGTGGTCGGGCAGGTTTTTGGTGCAGGCTGAGCAGGCGGCTGCAAGCAGGAGAGCAGGATGGAAGGCTTCAATATCGTCGATGCGGGCGTCGCGGTGATTGTCATCGTCTCGGGCATCCTTGCCTATTCGCGCGGTTTCATGCGCGAAAGCCTTGCAATTGCCGGATGGATCGCGGCCGCCGTGCTGGCCTTCATCCTTGCACCTGCCGTGCAACCCCTGGTGCGCGAATTGCCCTATATCGGCAACTTTCTGGGCGATAGCTGCGAATTGACCATCATCGCGTCCTTCGCCGTGGTCTTTGCGGTCGTGCTGGTGCTGGCGTCGCTCTTTACCCCGCTGTTTTCCAGCATGATCCGCAATTCCGCGATTGGCGGGATTGATCAGGGGGCCGGTTTCCTGTTCGGGGTTGCGCGCGGCTTCCTGCTCGTGGCCATTGCGCTGATGGTCTATGAGCGCGCCGTCCCACGCGGATCGGTCGAGCTGGTCGAGAATTCGCGCTCTGCCAGTATTTTCGGCAGTTTTTCGGGCAATCTGGATCAGGCTGTCCCGGAAGACGCCCCAAACTGGCTGGTCGGCAAATATGAGGAGCTTGTGAGCACCTGTCGCTAAGTGTGGGGCGTGACAGTGTGTGCGCAATCGGGTAGAGAGCGCGCAACTGCCCCAGCGATGTGAGTCTGCCATGCTCAGCCACCCCTTCGATGACGACAAGTTGCGCGAAGAATGTGGGGTTTTCGGATGTATCGGGGTGGGGGATGCTGCGAATTTCGTGGCCCTTGGCCTGCATGCGCTTCAGCATCGCGGGCAGGAAGCCGGCGGGATCATCACGCATCACCCCGAATCGGGCTTTCATTCTGCCCACCGCTTCGGGCTGGTCCGTGACAATTTCACCAAAGCGGGCGTGATAGAGGCCCTGCCCGGGGCCATCGGGATCGGCCATGTGCGCTATTCCACTGCCGGATCGAAGGGCGCGACACAGATCCGCGATGTGCAGCCCTTCTTTGGTGAATTTGCCATGGGGGGCGCTGCGATTGCGCATAACGGCAATATCACAAATGCCGATGCGATCCGGCGCGAATTGATCGAGCGCGGCTCGATCTTTCAGTCGAGTTCCGACAGCGAGTGCCTGATCCATCTGATGGCGCGGTCCTTCCAGAAAACCATTCCCGAACGCATGAAGGACGCGCTGCGCCGTGCCGAAGGGGCGTTTTCGGTTGTGGCCATGACGCGCACCAAGCTGATCGGCGTGCGCGATCCGCTGGGCGTGCGCCCGCTGGTGCTGGGCAGCCTGCATGGCGGCTGGGTGCTGGCGTCAGAAACCTGCGCGCTCGACATTATCGGCGCGGATTTCGTGCGCGAGATCAATCCCGGCGAGATGGTGGTGATCGACGCAAAGGGCGTCGAGTCAATGCAGCCCTTCGCGCCGCAGAAATCGCGCTTCTGCATCTTCGAGCATGTGTATTTCTCGCGCCCGGACAGTTTCTATGCCGGGCGTTCCGTCTATGAGACGCGGCGCCAGATCGGGGTGGAACTCGCGCGCGAAGCGCCTGTCGATGCCGATCTGGTCTGCCCGGTGCCTGACAGTGGCACGCCTGCGGCCATCGGGTTCAGTCAGGAATCGGGCATCCCCTTCGCGCTGGGGATCACGCGTAATCAGTATATGGGGCGCACCTTTATCGAGCCGTCTCAGGCGATCCGGTCTATGGGTGTGCGGCTGAAGCTGAACGTCAACCGCGCGCTGATCCGGGGCAAGCGGATCATTCTGGTCGACGATTCGGTGGTGCGTGGCACTACCAGCCAGAAGATCAAGGAAATGATCCTTGAGGCAGGCGCGGCAGAGGTGCATTTCCGCATTGCGTCGCCGCCCACGGCATGGCCCTGTTTTTATGGCGTGGACACGCCTGAGCGCGAAAAACTGCTGGCCGCGACCATGACCGAGGATGAGATGCGCGATTTCATCGGGGTGGACAGCCTGAAATTTGTCACGCTCGACGGCCTGTATCGCGCCGCAGGGGAAGCGAGCGGGCGCGACACCGCCTACCCGCAATATTGCGATGCCTGTTTCTCGGGGGAATATCCGGTCGCCCCTTCGGACATGATCGAACGCGGTTTCCAGCCCAAACACGCGGCGGAATGAGCGCGCGCGTTACGTTTCGGCCGCATCATTTCCTGTGTGCGCTGGGGTTTCAGGGCAAGGGCTATTCCGACACATTCACCGCGAACATGGCCGGTATCGTCGCGCAGTTGCGCGCGCCGGGAGGTAATGCGGTGGAGATCGAGGTCACGTTTCAGGCCGACCATATCTGTGCCCCCTGCCCGCACAGGCAGGGCGCGGGATGCGAGAAATCAGCGGCGATCACAGCCCTTGACCTGCGCCATGCAGCGGCGCTGGGCCTGCGAGATGGGGACCGGCTGACATGGGGTGAAGCGCGGGCGCGGATCGTGGATCGCGTGCCCGAGGGGACGCTGGAACGACTTTGCACCGGGTGTCAGTGGCACGCGCTCGGTCTGTGCGATCGCGCGCTCTCAGAGCTTCACGCAAGGGTATCGAAACGGGCATGAAAAAGGGCGGGCACATGGCCCGCCCTGTCAATAATGCAGGACAGCCGAATCAGGCGCTGCGGTTCTTCCAGGCAGCCCATGCGCCGGTCACGATCAGCGCGGCAACCGCGGATTTCACCAGACCACCAAGCTGGAACGGCACGGCCCCGACCATCGCCGCCCCTTGCAGGTCCAGCGGCGTGATGACCCACAGCCACAGAACACCTGGCACGAACAGCAGCAGCGCGGGAATGAAGGCCGCAAGGAACAGACGGCCAAAGCCACGGTCCAGACCGCGCTGGACCAGATAGCCCGTCAGCCAGGCCATTGCGACAAAGCCGATCAGGAAGCCGCCGGTCGGACCCATCAGATGCACGGCACCTGCCGCACCACCGGCGAAGACCGGAAAGCCCAGCGCGCCCTGTGCCAGATAGGTCAGAAGCGTCGCCCCTGCCAGCCGCGCGCCATAGGTCAGCCCGATCAGCGAGATCGCCAGTGTCTGCAGCGTCATCGGCACCGGATACATCGGGACGCTGACCTGTGCCGACATGCCCACCAGCACTGAGCCAAAAACCACCATCGCCAGTTTGCGCAGCAATGTGTCATCAGCACCAAGTGCGGTCATCAGAGGAGTATGAGCCATTCCGGACCCCCATTTGGAAGAAAGTTACGCGGCCTTTATGCGTCACGCTTTTTGCAGTGACAAGCCTGCGCATACCATGTTGGCGCAAGCAGAGCAGTGTTTTCGACCTGTCATCGCTCGCGGCGGGCGTGTTGTGACTTGCGTTACAGGGCCAATGCGTCTATGCCGCCCCATCTTCCCGCGAGTCTTTGACCCGGCGCAGCTCTCGTGGACAGGGGGCGGGAAGAGGAACCCCTGTCTTGTGAAATGCGCCCTGAGAATGAATGGAGATCGCATGCCGCTTTACGAGCATGTCATGATCGCGCGTCAGGATCTGTCGAACACACAGGCCGAAGCGCTGATCGAACATTTTGGTGCTGTCCTTGCCGATAATGGCGGGAAACTCGTGGAACACGAGTATTGGGGCGTCAAGACGATGGCCTACAAGATCAACAAGAACCGCAAGGGGCATTATGCCTTCCTGCGCACCGATGCGCCTGCAGAAGCCGTGCAGGAAATGGAGCGCCTGATGCGCCTGCATGATGACGTGATGCGGGTGCTGACCGTCAAGGTCGATGCGCATGTCGAGGGCCCTTCGGTCCAGATGCAGAAGCGTGACGAGCGTGATCGCGGCGACCGCGGGGATCGTGGCGACCGCGGGGATCGCGGTGACCGTCGTCGGGCATCGTAAGGGAGATCAGGACCATGGCAACAAAACCGTTTTTCCGTCGCCGCAAGGTATGCCCGTTCTCCGGCGAGAACGCACCTGCGATCGATTACAAGGATGTGCGTCTGCTGCAGCGCTACATCTCCGAGCGTGGCAAGATCGTGCCGTCGCGCATCACCGCTGTCTCGGCCAAGAAACAGCGTGAGCTGGCCCGTGCCATCAAGCGCGCGCGCTTTCTGGCCCTGCTGCCTTACGCTGTGAAATAAGGAGCAAGACCCATGCAAGTGATCCTTCTGGAACGCGTGGCCAAGCTTGGCCAGATGGGCGACGTCGTGAACGTCAAGCCCGGCTATGCCCGCAACTACCTGCTGCCGCAAGGCAAGGCGCTGCGCGCGTCCGATGACAACATCAAGTCCTTCGAGCATCGCAAATCCGAGCTGGAAGCGCAGAACCTGGAGACCCGCAAGGAAGCTCAGGCTGTTGCCGACAAGCTCGAAGGGGCAAGCTATATCGTGATCCGTCAGGCGTCTGATGGTGGCGCGCTCTATGGCTCTGTCAGCCCGCGTGATGTGGCGGACCTGCTGGCCGAAGCTGGTGTGAAGGTCGAAAAGCGTCAGATCGTGATCGCAACGCCGATCAAGACGCTGGGCCTGCACAATGCCCTGATCCATCTGCACCCCGAGGTCGAGGTCGAGGTCGGTCTGAACGTCGCTCGTTCTGCCGAGGAGGCCGAAGTTCAGGCATCCGGCAAATCGATCCAGGAACTGGCTGCCGAAGAGGAAGCCGCTGCCGAATTCGAGATCTCGGAACTGTTCGACGATCTTGGTGCAGCCGGGATGGATGACGACGATCCGCGCAACGATGGCGCCAGCGCCGACCCGCGCGACGCGTGATCTGGTCCATATCGCAATGCGAGACGGCCCGCCCTTTCAGGGTGGGCCGTTTTCTTTTGCGGGTCTTTTTTCCCATTTTGAGACTTTTTTCGGCATTTTGTCGTACTTTTCCAGTGCGTGCGCGGATTTCGCGCCCTTTTTCATGCGGCAACTTGCCGGACGCATGGAAAAGCTCTACATATTCATGTAATTGAAATTGATCACGACGCCCCCTTGCCCGGACGCCCCTTGGCCGAATGGCGGGCCATTTTCACAGGACTGGCCGAATGACACTTGAGCAGAACTTCACGGACGCGCAGATGATTGACATGGCCCAGCTTGACAGATCCGACACCGGAAATTGCGAAAGCCTGGAACCGGTGGACATGCTCGCGCAGGCGCAGGCGGCGTCGGCTTTTCTGAAGGCGATGGCGCATGAAGGCCGTTTGATGATCCTGTGTCACCTGTCCTCTGGCGAGAAATCGGTGACGGAACTGGAGCAATTGCTGCAGTCTCGACAGGCGGCAGTCAGTCAGCAACTGGCGCGATTGCGGCTGGAAGGGATCGTTTCCTGCCGCCGTGAAGGCAAGACAATGTATTACGCGCTGCAAGACCCCAAGGCCGCACGACTGATCGCGCTGGTCTATGACATGTTCTGCGCCGACGCGAAGGCCTGATTTTCCGTGACCCGGTGACAGGGCGCGGCTATAGTCGGCCCAATGTCAGGCCAGCATATGGCCAGCTTGACGCGGGAGGCAGTCAATGTGGGATATTTCCGCCGCTGTTCTGGCGGGCAGCACCGGGCTGATCATCGGGCTTGTGCTGGGCTATGCCGCCCGTATGGGCGATTTCTGCACCCTGAATGCGATTGAAAGTGCGGCCTATGGCGGCGATCAACGGCGCGCGCGGCTGTGGGGTGTGGTTCTGGGCGTGGCGATCATCACGCTTTTTGTGGCCGAGGCGCTTGGCTTCGCGCTGATCACGCAAAGCCCCTATCACATGATTGCCTTCAACCCTCTGGCCGCGATCTTCGGCGGGCTGGTCTTTGGCTATGGCATGGCACTGGCCGGGAATTGCGGCTTTGGCGCGCTGATCCGGCTTGGGGGCGGTGATCTGCGGTCTTTTCTGATCGTGATGATCATGGCGGTGACGGGCTTCATCACACTGGCAGGCCCGCTCTCGCCGCTGCGCGTGGCGCTGTTTCCGCAGATCGACGCCGAGGGCCCGCAAGGATTTGCCCATGCGTTCAGTGCGATGTCCGGCCTGCCGCCGCTGGTGCTGGCCGTGCCGGTCGGGCTGGGGCTGATCGCGCTGGGGCTGGCGCATCCACATTTGCGCGACGCCCCGCGCACTGTCGCCTGGGGTGTGGTCGTGGGCTTGGCGATTGCGGGGGCATTCATTGCGACATCCGTGCTGCATCTGAGCACGCTCGCAGCCATCCCGGTCGAAGGGTTCACTTTCACCGCACCGCTGGGGCGCACGATCCTTTACCTGATGACCTCCAGCGCGGGGGGGCTGAATTTCGCGGTCGGCTCTGTCGTGGGCGTGGTGATAGGCGCGGCGCTTGCCGCTTTCTGGCGGCGACGGTTCCGCTGGGAAGCCTGCGAAGACCCGCGCGAGTTGGGCCGACAGGTCACAGGCGCCTGTCTGATGGGGGTGGGTGGCGTGGTCGCAGTGGGCTGTTCAGTCGGTCAAGGCGCGTCGGCCATGGCGACACTGGCCTATTCCGCGCCACTGGTCTTTGTCAGCATCATTGCGGGCGCGATGTTCGGCCTGCGCCAGTTGCTGCGCGGCTTTCAGTCGGTGTGATCTGCTGCCCTGTCGTCAATGGCTTGCGCTGCAGGCCCGGACAGGGCATCACGGTGGCGTGAAACGAGTGTATCAAGAGCCATGACCCGAATCTGCCAGATCGAGATCGATGACAGCGGTCTGCCGACGCCGACGCCGGAAATCGAACAGGAACGCAAGGTCGCTGTCTTTGACCTGCTGGAAGACAATTCCTTCACGCTGATGGCGCGCGAGGGCCAGAGCGCGCCGCCCGGCCCGTTCGCGATGCGCCTTGCAATCCGCGAGCGGAGGCTGTGTATCTCGATCGCGGATGAAAAGGGCGAAGGGCTGAACGAGCTGATCCTGTCGCTTGGGCCATTCCGGCAGGTGGTGAAGGATTACTACCAGATCTGCGGCAGCTATTTCGATGCGGTCAAGCGCCTGCCCCCCAGCCAGATCGAAGCCATCGACATGGCCCGGCGCGGTATTCACAATGAAGGCGCGCGCATCCTGCAGGAACGGCTTGAGGGCAAGGCCGAGATGGATATCGACACTGCGCGGCGCCTGTTTACCCTGATCTGCGTCTTGCATTTCGGGGGCTGAATGGCGGATCGCTTCCCCTCATCCGTCCTGTTCTGCTGCGACCACAATTCGGTACGTTCACCGATTGCCGAAGGATTGATGAAGAAGCTCTACGGTCAGCGCGCCTATGTCCAATCCGCCGGTGTGCGCAATGATCGCGAAGTTGACGGGTTTTCCGTGGCTGTGAGTGCCGAGGAAGGCGTGGAGCTGGAGCGCCACAGATCGCGCTCTTTCGAGGAAATGATCGAATGGGGGGATGACCTGACAGGCTTCGATCTGATCATCGCCTTGTCGCCCGCGAGCCAAAGACAGGCGCTTGAGCTCACCCGCTTCGCCCATATCGACGTAGAATACTGGCCGATCATGGACCCGTCAGGTCTGGGCGAGACGCGCGAGGCAAAGCTTGTCGCCTATCGCCAGACCCGCGACCAGATCAAGGAACATCTGCTGGCGCGCTTCGGCCCGCCGGGAAAGGACTGAGAGATGAGCAAAGCGATCATTCAACGCTATTTCGATGCGTTCAACGCAGGCGACACCGACACGATGCTGGCGCTTGTCAGCGACGATGTGCAGCATTTCGTCAATCAGGGCGAGGTGCGGCAGGGGCGCGCGGCCTTCGCCGAGTTCTGCAGCCATATGGGCGTCAGCTACCGCGAGGAACTGCGCGACATGGTGATTTTCGCCAGTGACGACGGGGCGCGCGCGGCGGCGGAATTCGTGGTGCATGGGGAATATCTGCAGACCGATCCCGGCCTGCCCGAAGCGCATGGGCAGCGTTACGTCCTGCCTGCGGGGTCGTTCTTCAGCCTCGATCAGGGCAAGATCACCCGCATCACCACCTATTACAACCTTCAGGACTGGATCAATCAGGTCTCGGGATGAGCTTGCGCTTTGAGACATTGACCGGGGCAGAGATCGGGCGCGTGATCGAGGGGCTGGCCGCGCTGCGCATCGCGGTGTTTCGCGACTGGCCGTATCTCTATGATGGCGATCTGGACTATGAGCGGCGCTATCTGCAGGGCTATGCGGGCAATCCGCGCGCGATTGTGGTCGCCGCCTGGGCCGGGGATCGGCTGGTGGGCGCGTCAACGGGTCTGCCGCTGGCGGATGCGGATGCAGAATTTGCGGCGGCTTTCGCGGGCAGCCCGCATGATCCGGCACAAATCTTCTATTGCGCGGAATCGGTGCTGTTATCCGAGTGTCGCGGTCAGGGTGCGGGGCACCGGTTTTTTGACGCGCGCGAAGATCATGCGCGGGGTTTGGGCTACGCCATGACCGCGTTTTGCAGCGTGATCCGCGCGCTCGACCATCCTGCCCGGCCCGGTGCCTACCGCCCACTCGATGGCTTCTGGCGCAAGCGCGGCTATGCCCCCCTGCCCGGTGTCACCGCGCGCTTTCACTGGCGCGATCTGGGCGATGAGACCGAGAGCGAAAAGACCCTGCAATTCTGGATGCGCAAACTATGAAAATCGCAGCCGCTGCCTATCCGCTGGATTTCCTGCCCAACTGGGACGCCTATGCGGCCAAGATCACGGCTTGGGTGACACAGGCCGCTGAACAGGGGGCTGATCTGCTGGTCTTTCCTGAATATGGCGCGATGGAACTGTCCAGCCTTGGTGGCGCGACAGTCGCCGCTGATCTGGAAGCGGCATTGCACGAGGTGATGCGCCATGCGCGCGCGGTCACGGCGCTGCATTGTGACCTGGCAGCACGGTTCGGGCTGCATATTCTGGGAGCGTCCGGCCCCGCGATGGCCGAATATGCCCCCCGCCCGGTCAATCGCGCCGTGCTCTATGGCCCGTCTGGTGTGATTGGCCATCAAGACAAGCAGATCATGACCCGGTTCGAGCGCGAGGACTGGGACATCGCCCCCGGCCAAGGGCTGCAGGTGTTCGACACGCCCTTGGGGTGCTTGGGCATCGTGATCTGCTATGACAGCGAATTTCCTTTGCTGGCGCGTGCATTGGTCGAGGCGGGCGCGGAAATCCTGCTTGCCCCTTCCTGCACCGAAACGCTGGCGGGCTATACCCGCGTCAAGGTGGGCGCGATGGCGCGTGCGCTGGAAAACCAGTGTGTCAGCGTCCATGCGCCAACCGTGGGTGCTGCGGACTGGTGCCCGGCGGTGGATATGAACACAGGCGCTGCGGCGATCTATGGCCCACCGGATCTGGGCTTTCCCGAGGACGGGATTCTGGCGCAAACCGCGCTGAACGCGCCCGGCTGGGCCTATGCTGATGTCAGCCTTGAGACGATTGCCCGCGTGCGGCGTGAGGGGGCGGTTCTGAACCATGCACATTGGGCTGAGCAGGAAATGCGGCTGTCGCGCCCTGTGCGCAAGGTGACACCTGCATAATTCGCTTGAAAACGTCGCAGAATAGGCCCATTTAACCCGCGCGCGTGACCAACCTGCGCGCTATAACGATGGAGTAACCATGGCCAAGGAAGAACTGCTCGAATTTCCCGGTGTCGTCAAGGAACTCCTGCCAAATGCGACATTTCGGGTCGAGCTGGAAAACGGCCATGAAATCAACGCGCATATGGCAGGAAAGATGCGCAAGAACCGCATCCGGGTTCTTGTTGGCGATAAAGTTCAGGTCGAAATGACCCCCTATGATCTGACCAAGGGGCGGATCAATTACCGATTCAAATAGGTCGATGCGGCTGATCCTCGGGTCGGGCAGCCCACGCCGGAAAGAGATTCTGGCGTGCTTGGGCATTGTGCCCGATGCGATCATTGCCGCAGATGTGGATGAAACCCCGCTTCCCCGCGAATTGCCCCGGCCCTATTGCGAGCGGGTGACGCGGTTGAAGCTTGATGCGATTGCCTCGGACCCGGATGATGTGGTGCTGACAGCGGATACGACGGTCGCGCTGGGGCGTCGGATTCTGGGCAAGCCCGAGGATGCCGGACAGGCGGCAGAATTTCTGCTGAAACTATCGGGGCGCAGGCATACAGTCATCACCGCCGTGGCAGTGCGCAGGGGTGCGCAGGTCTGGACGCGGACCTCTGTCAGCAGTGTCAAGATGAAGCGGCTGTCGGATGATGAATTGAACGATTATCTTGCTTCTGGCGAATGGCAGGGCAAGGCGGGCGGCTATGCCATTCAGGGGCGGGGCGGGGCCTTCATTCCGTGGATCGAAGGGTCCTATACGGGGATCATGGGCCTGCCCGCGATGGAAACGGCGCATCTGTTGAACGCGGCCGGGATCAGGGGGACGTTGTGAAGGGATCTGTGATTGCCTTGGACAGCTTTCGGGGGCGTGAAGCTGCCGCGCTGATGGTGGATGGCCAGTTGGAAGACCTGCTGATCGCGGAACCCGAAGCGGCGCTGCCGCCCGAGACGATCTGCCGGGGCAAGCTGGGTCGGCCCGTGAAGGGAATGGGCGGGGCTTTCGTGGACCTGCCTGGTGGCGAAAGCGGATTTCTACGCCAGACCAAGGGGTTGCGGCCCGGCATGTCCCTTCTGGTGCAAGTCGGAGGTGCATCCGAGCCGGCCAAGGCGCTGCCGCTCTCGACCCGCCTGCTGTTCAAGAGCCGCTATGCGATTGTCACGCCCGGCGCGCCGGGGCTGAATATCTCACGCGCCATCGAGGATGAAGCGATCCGCGCTGAGCTTGCAGCATTGGCGAAAGACGCGATGCAGGGCGCAGAACCCGGACTGGGGCTGATCCTGCGCTCGGCCTGCGAGACGGCAACGGACGATGTGATCGCAGACGATATCACGCAGATGCGCGCACTGGCCGAAGCTGTGTTGCAGGATACTGACGGCAAACCCGAAGTGCTGGTCGATGCGCCCACGCCGCATCTGGCAGCATGGCGTGACTGGCCTGCGCCCGACAGTTTTGATGATAGCGCAGGCAGTTTCGCGCGCCATGGCGTGACCGAGGCGATTGACGCGTTGCTGGCGCCCGAAGTGCCACTGGCAGGTGGCGGGCATATGGTCATTGAGCCGACGCGTGCGCTGATAGCAGTCGATGTGAACACCGGCGCGGATACCAGCCCTGCTGCTGGGCTGAAGGCCAATATCGCCGCATTCCGCGCCCTGCCGCGGCAGTTGCGACTGCGTGGCTTCGGTGGGCAGGTACTGGTCGATGTGGCCCCTTATGCCAAGAAGGAACGCCATATTCTGGAACAGGCAATGCGCGCGGCCTTCAAGCACGAGGGGCGCGACATTGTGCTGGCGGGCTGGACTCCATTGGGTAATTTTGAGCTGACCCGTAAGCGCGACCGTAAACCGCTGGCGCAGGTTCTGGCATGAGTTGCCCGATCTGCCGCAAGCCTGTGGTTGCGGACTACCGGCCCTTTTGTTCGAAACGCTGCGCCGATGTCGATCTGGCGCGATGGTTTCGTGAGGATTACACAATCCCCACACCCCTCACCGGACTGGAAGATGACCCGGACGCCATGCCCGAGCGTGAGGATGATCGTTAGGCAAAGATTTTTGCAAACCCCTCTGGACAGTGCCAAAGCCCTGCCATATGAGACGCTTACCCAACGCGGCAACGCCCGCGTTCGCATCGATCAGATGCACCCGTGCCCGGGTAGCTCAGGGGTAGAGCAGTGGATTGAAAATCCTCGT
>JAFIEL010000084.1 GCA_020832585.1 Natronohydrobacter sp.
GGTTTTCGAACCTGCCGGAATATGCGTTTCCGCGTTTGCGGGCGCTTCTGGATCATCACCAGCCCGGTGGTGTGCCTGTTTCCATGTCCATTGGTGAGCCGCGCCATGAATTGCCGCCCTTTCTGGCGGATGTGCTGAACGCGCATCTGGATGGGTTTGCGCGCTACCCGTCCAATGAGGGGATCGCGCCCTTGCTTGCGGCGATTCAGGGTTGGATTGCCCGGCGCTATGGGGTCGATCTTGCGCAGGACCGGCTGATGGTGCTGAACGGCACACGCGAGGGGCTGTTCAATGCCGCCCTTGCGCTATGTCCAGAGCGCAAGGCGGGGGGCGTGCCGGTCATCCTGACGCCGAACCCGTTCTATCAGGTCTATGCTGTGGCTGCCTTGGCCGTGGGGGCCGAGCCGGTCTATGTGCCCGCGACTGAAGATACTGGATATTTGCCGCGCTACGCTGATCTGGCCCCGGAGTTGCTGGACCGGGTGGCGATTGCCTATATCTGCTCGCCCGGCAATCCGCAGGGGGCTG
The DNA here is from genome assembly GCA_020832585.1 of Natronohydrobacter sp. GTDB lineage: Bacteria > Pseudomonadota > Alphaproteobacteria > Rhodobacterales > Rhodobacteraceae > Roseinatronobacter. The sequence goes on from JAFIEL010000084.1 coordinate 529, forward strand.
TGGCGGATGCGGAGTATTGGCGCGAGATGATCACGCTGGCCGAGCGCCATGATTTCCGCATCTTCGCGGATGAATGCTATTCCGAGATCTATCGCGACACGCCGCCGCCGGGTGTGTTGCAGATCGCGCAGGAGATGGGCGCTGACCCCGAGCGGGTGCTGTCCTTTCATTCACTCTCGAAGCGGTCGAACCTGCCGGGCTTGCGGTCGGGTTTCGTGGCGGGGGGCGTCGAATGTATCCGCCGTATCCGCCAATTGCGCGCCTATTCGGGCGCGCCGCTGCCAGAGACCTTGCAGCATGTCGCGGCTGCGGCCTGGGAGGATGAGGCGCATGTGGACCGCTCGCGCGCGCTCTATCAGCAGAAATACGCGCTGGCGGATCGGATATTTGCAGGTGTGCCCGGCTATCGCGGCCCAGAGGCCGGTTTCTTCCTGTGGCTGAAGGTCGAGGATGGCGAGGAGGCCGCGCTGAAGCTGTGGCGTGAGACTGGGATCCGGGTTCTGCCGGGCGCGTATCTGGCGCGCGACGACGGGCAGGGCAATCCCGGCAAGGGTTTTATCCGCGTGGCAATGGTCACGCCAATCGATGAACTGGAAGACGCTCTCAGGCGGCTTCGCAACAGTCTTTACAGGTAACGGGGCAAGTTCGATGGCATCTTGGAACACGCATGGGCGCGATCCGCTTCTGGACAGCAATCTGCATCAGTTGCTGCAAAAGCGGGGCCGCGAATTGCTGGGCCTGGGCTTTGTGGTGATCGCGGTGATCATCTCGCTGATGCTGGGTTCATATGCGCCGAGCGATCCGAGTTGGATGGCCTCGACCGACATGCCGGTGAAGAACTCGCTGGGGCGGATCGGGGCGGCGATGGCTTCGCCATTGATGATCATCATCGGGATGGCCTCCTGGGGGCTGGTGGTGTTCTTCGGTGGCTGGGGTTTGCGGCTGCTCCTGGGGCGCGGGCATGAGCATGCGCTGAGCCGGGCGGTCTTTGTCCCGATTGCGCTGGCGGTTTCTGCGGTCTGGTGCGCGACATTGGTGCCTGCGGCGGGCTGGGACACAATCTACGGAATGGGCGGTGTCTTTGGCGATACGGTGCTGGCGGCGGTCGTGAATGCCTTGCCGATGAGTCCGGGCGCCGGTGTGACCTTCATGGGCGTCGCAATGCTGTTTGCGACATTGGCGGTCTGGGGCTTTGTGCTTGGGGTGGACCGGTTCGAGCTGTTGCAATTCGCGCGCTATGTCATTGCGGGGGTTGTGCTGTGCTACGCGGGTTTGCTGCTTGTGCTGCGCGGGGGTGTTGGTGGCGGTGTGAAAAGCCTGCGCGTTGCGGGCGGGGCGGTTGCGCGCAAGGTGCAGGACGGGCGCGCGGCCCATGCCGCAGCGCGTGATCGGCGCGCGATGGAGGCTTATGAAGCGGCGCAGCATTACGAACAGGAGCAAGCCTGGGCCGAAGCGCAGTATGCGCATCCCGAGCCGGTGATACGGTCTGCGCCTGCACCTGTATCCGCATCGCGCCAGGAGCCGGCAATGCGCCCTGCGCCTGCGCCCCGGCAAGAGCCGGTTCGTCGTGGCCCGCCGGTCATCCGGGCCTCTAGCCACGAAGAGAATTTTGACCTGGATCAGGATGCATTTGACGAGGATCTCTACGAGGTCGAGGCAGCGCCCTATACGGCCCCGATGCGTGCCGCACCGGTTGACGCTCGACAGATCTTGAGTGCGCCGCCGCGCCATGTTGCTGGTGAGGATGCATCGGCGGGGCAGGGCAACGGGCTTCTGGCCAAGCTGAAGGCGCTGAGCGGGCGCGGGCCGGAACCAGCGGCGCCTGATCTGCGCAATGAGCTGGTCGAGCCGCCGCTGAGCGCATCCGCGCTGCAAGCACAGCCGCCCGGAGACATGCGGATCAAGACGCGCATTGCCGATGCGATCCGGCATCGCAAATCCGCCAAGCCCGTGCTGAAGCTGAACCGTGCGCAATTCCCGATTTCCGAGCCGCCGCTGCGCGCTGCGCGCCCTGTGGCTGCGGTGCCGGACATGGCTCATCCCGCGCCTGTGGCACCGGCGGGGTTTCAGGCCAGCCTGACCTCTGCACCGCTTGCGGCTGTGCCGATGCCGGACTGGATGCTGGCGACCCGGCCTGTGTCAGAGGCAGCGCCTGCCCCGGTGGCGTGGGAAGCTGCGCCTGTGGCCCCTCATGCCCCTGTGATGCGTGACCCGGTGCCAGAGGATACCGGCTATTTCGTTCCTGACGAGAATGACATGCACCCGGCACCAGAGCCGCAGCGCAGCGCGCATGTGTTGCAGCGCCGTGTCGTGCCGACCGCGCCGCGCAAGGTGATGCCTTCGCGTCAGGCGCAGGCCGAAGCGCAGCCTGCCTTGCAGTTCGAGCCGCGCCGGGAGCCCGTGTTCGAGTTGCCGCCGCTGTCTTTGCTGGAAAGCCCGTCCAATGTGCAGCGCTACACGCTGAGCGATGAGGCGCTGGAAGAGAATGCACGGATGCTGGAGGCCGTGCTGGATGATTACGGCGTGCGCGGCGAGATCGTCAGCGTGCGGCCCGGTCCTGTGGTCACGCAATATGAGCTGGAACCGGCACCGGGGCTGAAGGCCAGCCGCGTGATCGGGCTGGCGGATGATATTGCGCGGTCCATGTCGGCCCTGTCGGCGCGCGTGTCCACTGTGCCGGGGCGGTCGATCATCGGGATCGAATTGCCGAATGTGCAGCGCGAGAAGGTGGTGCTGCGCGAGATCCTGTCTGCGCGGGATTATGGCGACAGCAACATGCGGCTGCCGCTGGCGCTGGGCAAGGCGATTGATGGTGAGCCGATTGTCGCCAATCTGGCGAAGATGCCGCATCTGCTGATTGCGGGCACCACGGGTTCGGGGAAATCGGTGGCGATCAACACCATGATCCTGTCGCTCCTCTATCGTCTGCCGCCGGAAGAGTGCCGGATGATCATGATTGACCCCAAGATGCTGGAACTGAGCGTCTATGACGGGATTCCGCATTTGCTGTCGCCCGTTGTGACGGACCCCAAAAAGGCCGTGGTGGCGCTGAAATGGGTCGTGGGCGAGATGGAGGAACGCTATCGCAAGATGTCCAAGATGGGCGTGCGCAATATCGAGGGCTATAATGGCCGCGTGCGCGAGGCGTTGGACAAGGGCGAGATGTTCAAGCGCACGATCCAGACCGGGTTCGATGATGAAACCGGCGATCCCGTATTCGAGACAGAAGAATTCGCGCCCGAAGTTCTGCCCTTCATCGTGGTGGTGGTCGATGAGATGGCCGATTTGATGATGGTGGCAGGCAAGGAGATCGAAGCCTGTATCCAGCGTCTGGCGCAGATGGCGCGGGCCTCGGGGATCCATATCATCATGGCGACGCAGCGCCCGTCTGTTGATGTGATCACCGGCACGATCAAGGCCAATTTTCCGACGCGGATTTCGTTTCAGGTCACGTCGAAGATCGACTCGCGCACCATTCTGGGCGAGCAGGGGGCCGAGCAGCTTCTGGGCATGGGCGACATGCTGTATATGGCGGGCGGCGGGCGTGTGAGCCGTATTCACGGGCCGTTTGTCAGCGACGAGGAAGTGGAAGAGGTGGTCAATCACCTGAAAAGCTTCGGGCCGCCGGATTACAAGTCGGGTGTGGTCGATGGGCCGGAATCCGACAAGGAGGCCGATATCGACGCGGTTCTGGGGCTGGGCGGCAATACCACGGGTGAGGATGCGCTGTACGATCAGGCGGTGCAGGTGGTCATTCAGGATCGGAAATGTTCCACAAGCTACATTCAGCGCAAGCTGGGGATCGGCTATAACAAGGCCGCGCGTCTGGTCGAGCAGATGGAAGATGAAGGGCTGGTCACGCCCGCCAACCATGTCGGCAAGCGCGAGATTCTGGTGCCAGAGCAGGGCTAGGGTTCGATCTTGTGGTTGATTGGGCTGCAATGTGAAACAATCCTACAGAAACAAGGGCTTTGTTCTGTGAAAGCAGAACAGTCCCTATCAGCAAGGACAGAGAACGGCGCGCGATCACCTTGTTTGTTTTGACTCGCTGCCAAGTTTGCTTAACGAATGGTTGCGGTCCGGATGAGGTGAAAACATGGATAACATGCTCTATCTTCTGCTTGCGCTGGGCGGTTTGGCCGCAGTATCGGGCTTGATCGATATATCTGACGGGCCCGAGACGGACACGGACGAGGATGAAGATCCTGCGCAGGATCGGGATTTGTCGGGTGTGCGCGTCATGGACGCTGATGAGGAGCCCGACAGCGAGGAGCCCGAAGACCCGGAAGCCGGGTCGCGCGATATTGCCCCGGATCAGGCGGTCGGCACGATTCTGGAAATGCTGGATGACGAGGAAGAGGCCGCGCAATCACTGGCAGGTGCGCTTCCGGGGCGCTTGCAGTTCTGAAGCCCGCGCGGTGAGGTGACACCAGAGCCGTCACTTTTTCCTGAACCGGCACCGCGGCTTGCGGGATGTTTCGGCAAATCTCTGCCTTGTGTTGGTGCGTGAGCAGATCGTATCTTCCGAAGCCCTGAGAAACCGCTATGTAGCGGGTATGAGCATTTCACGTCGATCCCTCTTGTTGTCCTTGCCTGCGCTTGCGCTGGCGTCGCCCGCTTTTTCCCAGCGCATCCCGCTGAACGAGCTGTCGCGCTATTTCAACAGTTTCACCACGGCGCAGGCCGATTTTACCCAGATCAACCCGGATGGCAGCATTTCGACCGGACGCATGTATATGCGCAGGCCCGGTCGTGTGCGGTTTGAATACAACCCGCCTGAACAGTCACTGGTCATGGCCGGGGGCGGGCAGGTCGCGGTGTTTGATGGTCGGTCCAATCAGGGGCCGAACCAGTATCCGCTGCGCCAGACGCCGCTGAATCTGATCCTGGAACAGACGGTTGATTTCTCGAACCGGCGCATGATCGTCGGCCATACTGACGACGGGACGACGACGACAGTTGTCGCGCAGGACCCCGACAATCCGCAATATGGCTCGATCCGGCTGATTTTCTCGGCCAATCCGACCGAATTGCGGCAATGGGTGATCCGCGATGATACGGGTGCCGAAACCACCGTGATCCTGGGTGAATTGACTTTCGGCACCAATCTGGCGGCGCGCCTGTTCAACATCACCGCCGAAACAGAGGCGCGGAGGCGCTAGGGCAGAGGGCCCGCAAGAACCGTCACAGGGAGGAATGCGGCTTGTGGGCCCTGTAGCTCACGCGGCCTGTTCCGCATGGGTATCCAGTTTCGCGATATTCTCGATCACGGTCTCGCGCTGTCGGCGCAGCAGATCGAGATCGGCCTCGGCATAGGCCTCGCGGGCGATCTCGACTTCGCGCAGCGTGTCGTCATAGCGCTCCAGAATACGTTTTTCCCCATCGCGCAGGGCTGGCAGAAGGCTTTTTTCATCAGCCGTGACAATGAAACGCGCGCGCAGTGACAGTTTATGCACCAGCGTCATGTAGGAACCGTCGGCATCTGGGCGTTCTCCATGTTCCAGCAGACGCCCGGCCAGTTCATGCGCATGGTTCATATGAACGCGCTTGATCTCTGCGCTCAATCCGCCAAGAGCATCGCGCTTGGCCAGTTTGGCCGCTTCTTCATAGCCCTTCACCGCATCCACAAGCGTGGTGTGCAGGGCAGAGAGGGTTTCAACAGGGGTTGGCATTGTGTTCTCCGTGAAGCAGGGTTGTCTTTCCTTAACAACCAGTATCGGCCAGGATGGTTCCGAGGCGAACCGTCGCGGCCAACCCTTGCGCGGCTTTTGGCGCTCTGGAAGCAAGGCTGTTTCACAAGGCAAAGTGACTGACGGGTGCCTTAGTTTTGCCTTAAAGTCGTCGTCAAACCGCTTGAAAAGCTGGTAATAGATTGTGGACTGGAAACAATTATCTGTTTTTGGTCCGGAATTTGGAATCAGGTCTTGAGATGGTTGACACGCGGCGCCTGGAAAAACTGATGAGCCTTGCACCGCCTGCCCCGGCAGGTGAGGGTGCCTTGGTGCGCAGGTCCCTTGCATTGTCGGGGCATCGCGAAATGCGCCGCGCGGGTCAGACCCGTGGCCGGTCTGCACAGCGTCAGAGCGTGATCGACGCCAACTGGGAGGCGTTGCCGCGCTGCATGCCCGATCATGGCCATGACAGGAAAGCACGCCAGTTGAACGCCTTGGCGCGCAACGTGGATGTGATCTCGCGTTTCGATCTGCTGCGCACGCAGCTTGTCCAGAGTTTTCGACAACGCAATCTGGTCAGTCTGGGGATATCGGCACCCGTCGCAGGCGCAGGCACGTCTTTCGCGGCAGCGGGGCTGATTTCGGCCCTGGCGCGGCGGGGCGATCTGCGGGTCATCGGGCTGGATCTGAACCTGCACGCACCGGCGCTGCAGCGATATTTCGAAGTGGTGCCGGGGGCGTCTGTCCGTGATGTCTTGCAAGGGGATGCCGCGCCGGAAGCCTGTCTGCACCGGCTGACAGAGATGGTGGCACTTGGGTTCGGGCAGGTCGGGTCAGATATGCTGGGCAGCGGCGGGTTTTCTGCGGATGATCTGGGTGAGATGCTGGTCGAGATGACGGACAGCTATGCGCCGGACATGATCATCTGTGACCTGCCGCCCCTGTTGCAGGGCGATCTTGCCTTCAGCATGTGCAGTCAACTGGACGCGGTTCTACTGGTCGCGGACAGCCGCAACACGCGCGCAGAGGAAGTGGCGGCCTGTGAACGGTTGCTGAATGGCCAGACCGAGTTTCTGGGAGTTATCCTGAACAATTACAGCGGCAGCGAGCAGGTCTGAGCCTGCCCGTTTGGAAGTGAGAGAGACGTCAAGATGGGTCCGATCCAGTCGATTCAGGAATTGCGCGATTTCCTGCGCCGCCGCATGGCGCTGATCGTGCTGGCGCTGGGCGCGTTTCTTTTGCTGAGCATATTGGTCGCGCTGCGCACGGCCCCGGTCTTTCAGGCGGTCGCGGTGCTTTCGACGCGGGTCGAGGCAGTTGCCGATACGGCGGTGGGCACTGGCACATCCGGCAATCCGGCGCGGCTGATGCAGTTGATCGAGCAACGGCTGACTTCGCGCGAGACGATGTTGCGGATGGCGGATGATTACGAGATGTTCGTTGGCCGACCTGCGCAGGAGCGCGCGGATCTGATGCGCAGCTCGATCACGCTGATTTCGCAGGCGGCGGTCAATGTGGGTTTCGGGTCGGATGGGTCGCTTGCGTCGATGATCATCATGGCGCGCGCGGATACCGGGCCGAAATCGGCCGCGATTGCCAATGAACTGGCCGAGATGGTGGTGGTCGAGACTGGCGCCGGGCGCACGGCGCGGGCGCGTCAGACCCTGCAATTCCTGCAGACGGAGCAGACGCGGCTGAATACCGAATTGCTGGCGTTGCAAGAAGAGTCGCGTGTTTTCATGACGCAGAATTATGACGTGATGTCCTTCAACGCGGATGTGCGCCGGACAGAGCTGGGCCAGATCGTGGCTGATATCCAGGAGGCGCGGCGCGATATCACGGCGGCGGAATCCGAGTTGACGACTCTTGTGGCGCAGAACACCTCGCAGCGTCGGCAGGCACAGTTGCGCGATCTGATCGCGGTGCGCAGTGCTGAACTGGATCGGCTTCTGGCGCAGCAGGCCGAGTTCGAGCCGTTTTTCCGTCGTGTTGCGCAAGCCGAGCGCGAACTGGCGATCCTGACCGAGCGCGAAGCGCGGCTGCAGGACCGGTTGCGCGAGATCTCGGGGCAGGTGGCGGCGGCAGAGGCGGCGTTGCGTCTGGAAGCGGATTCGCAAAGCGCCACATTCGAGCTGGTCGAGGAGGCCACGATCCCCGAATTTCCGATCTCGCGGTCAAAGAAGCGCACTGTCATGATGGGCGCGGTGGCCGGTGTGATCCTTGGGGTCATTGCTGCCTTCGCGATGGAGGTGATGCGCCCTGCGCTGCGCAGTGCGCGTCAGGTCGAGCGTGAACTGGGGATGCGTCCCGTTCTGGTGTTGCCTGAACTTGTCATGCCGGGTGAGCGTCGAAAGACCCTGCTGGGCTGGATTGCCGGGGCTTGTCTGTTCGTGCTGGCCCTTGTGGCAATCCTGCTGTCGCAGCAGACGATGTAGCGGGGGGCGCGGTCGGTCATGCCAAACCCGATTGCCTATCTGGTCCTTCTGCTCTGGCCTGTTGCGATCCTGTGGATGTTTCGCAAGATGCCGCCGGAGCGGGCGTTCATCTGGGCGATCCTTGGTGGCTACATGCTGTTGCCGGAAGCGACCGAGCTTAACCTGCCGATGATCCCGGCCTTTGACAAATCGTCGCTTCCGAATCTGACGGCCTTTGCGGTCTGCGTGATGGTGCTGCAGATGCGGTTCTCGTTCCTGCCCGAGAGCTTTCTGGGCAAGATCCTGACCGGTTTGCTGGTGCTCTCGCCTGTGGCGTCGGTTTTTGCCAATAGTGATGCGCTGCATTTCGGCGGGATCGACCTTGGTCGGCTGCGGATCGTGGTTGAGCAGGAAGTCACGCTTCCGGGGATGCGGATCTATGATTCAATCTCGGCGCTGGTGCGCGCGCTTATTCTTGTGTTGCCCTTCATCATGGCGCGCAAGCTCCTGGCCTCTGAGGCGGCGCTGATCGAAGTCATGCGCGCGCTGGTGATCGCCGGGCTGATCTATTCGGTGCCGATGTTGTTCGAGATGCGGTTCAGCCCGCAGCTTCACATCTGGATCTATGGTTTCTTTCAGCATGATTTCGGCCAGATGATCCGCGAAGGCGGGTTCCGGCCCATCGTGTTCATGCCACATGGGCTGTGGGTGGCGTTCTTTGCGGTGCTCTGTGCGGTCTCGGCGCTGTATTTCGCGCGCGAAGCGATCCCGCAGGAGCGGACGAAAAAGGTGCTGATCGCGCTTTATCTGGTGGTCATGGTGTGGCTGTGCAAAAGCATGGGGCCGCGGATGATCCTGCTCGCGCTTGCGCCGCTGGTGGTGTTCTTCAGCGCGAAGATGCATCTTCGTGTGGCAGGGGCGCTTGCGGCGGTCACGATGATCTATCCGCTGCTGCGCGGGGCCGGGATGGTGCCGACGGGACTTTGGGTGGATTACTTGTATCAAACCAATCCCGAACGCGCGCAATCGCTGGAATTCCGGTTCGACAACGAGGATTTGCTGCTGGCCCATGCCTGGGAAAAACCGCTGGTGGGCTGGGGCGGCTGGGGGCGCAACCTGATCCGCGATCCGATGTCGGGCGAGATCGTCACCATTTCCGACGGGATGTGGGTTATCGTGATCGGGCAATATGGCTGGCTGGGGTATCTGGGCACTTTCGGGCTGTTGTGTTTGCCGCTGTTTGCGCTTTACTTGGCCTATCGCCGCGTGCCTTCGGCGCAGGTGCCTTTGCCGGTCGGGGTCTGCGCGCTGATGCTGGGGGCCAATCTGGTCGATCTGTTGCCCAATGCCACGCTTGTGCCACTGACATGGCTACTTGCGGGCGCATTGCTGGGTCATGCCGAAGCGCAGCGCGTGCGCAACCGGACTACACGAAATCGCAGGTTTGAGGCGCTGCCGCGCGACGGGCTTTTATCAGGGGCGCGATTGCGTGACGTGCCGGGAAAGAATGTTCAGGAAGCAAGATCATGAGCCGTGAGACAGATATTGCCATTATCGGGATGGCCGCGCATTTGCCGGGGGCCGGGTCTGTCGCGGCCTTCTGGGACAATCTGCGCGCGGGCCGGTCGTCTATCCGGCAACTGAGTGAGGCCGAGTTGCTGGAAGCGGGGGAAAACCCGGCAAAGATGCGGTCGGCGAATTATGTGCCCTATGCAGCCCCGCTGGACGGTTTTGCCGAGTTCGACCCCGAGGCGTTCGGGTTTTCGCCGAAAGAAGCGGCGATCCTGGACCCGCAGCACCGCCAGTTTCTGGAAGTCGCGTGGGAAGCGTTCGAGAATGCAGGCCATCCGCCGCGCGGTTTTCCCGGTCCTGTGGGCGTGTTCGCTGGTTGCGGGATGGGCAGTTATTTCTATTTCAACCTCTGTTCCAACCCGCATCTGGTCGATGATGTGGGCATGTTCCTGTTGCGCCATACCGGCAATGACAAGGATTTCCTCTCGACCCGTGTAAGCCATATCTTCGATCTGCATGGCCCTTCGGTGAATATTCAGACGGCGTGCTCGACCTCGCTTGTCGCGGTGCATTACGCGGTGCAGGCGCTTCTGACGGGCGAATGTGACATGGCGCTGGCAGGGGGTGTGACGATCGAGCTGCCACAGGGGCGCGGCTATCTGTTCAAGGAAAACGAGATCCTGTCGCCCGATGGGGAATGTCACGCCTTTGACCATCGCGCACAGGGAACGGTCTTTGGCTCCGGTGCCGGGGCTGTGGTGTTGCGGCGGCTGGAAGATGCCCTAGCCGATGGCGACCAGATTTTTGCGGTCATCAAGGGCTCTGCGATCAACAATGACGGGGCGCAGAAGGCGGGGTATCTGGCCCCATCCGTCGAAGGGCAAGCGCAGGCGATTGCCGAGGCGCATATGGTCGCGGGCGTCGAGGCCGAGAGCATCAGTTATATCGAATGTCACGGCACGGGCACATATCTGGGTGATCCGATTGAAGTGGCCGCGCTGACGCAGGCTTTTGATAGCGAGAAGCGCGGGTTTTGCCGGATCGGGTCGGTGAAAACGAATATCGGGCATCTGGACACCGCCGCGGGCGTGGCGTCGCTGATCAAGGTTGCAAGCGCCCTGCATCACCGAGAATTGCCGCCCTCGCTGGGCTATGAAGCGCCCAATCCGGCGATTGATTTCGAACATAGCCCGTTTCTGGTCAATGACCGGCTGACGCCCTGGCAGGGGGATGGGCCGTTGCGCGCGGGTGTGAACTCGCTGGGCGTGGGCGGGACCAATGCGCATGTGGTGCTGGAAGAAGCGCCAGCGGTGGTGGCGTCTGAAGAAAGCGACTGGCCGTTCCAGATATTGACACTGTCGGCCAAGTCGAAAGCGGCGCTGAATGATGCCGCGCGCAATCTGGCCGCGCATCTGGAGGCGCATCCTGACCAGCCGCTGGCCGATGTGGCCTTCACGCTGAAAGAAGGGCGCATGGCGTTCGAACAGCGCCGGGTTGTCGTGGCGGAAAGCCACGAGGAGGCCGCCTCGCTTTTGTTTGAGGACGCCCCGCGCCGGGTGTTCACGCATACAGCGATGGATCAGCCAGACATGGCCTTCATGTTCCCCGGCGGGGGGGCGCAATATGCAGGCATGGCGCGCGATCTTTACGAGACCGAGCCGGTCTTCGCGGAATGGATGGACCGGGGGCTCGCCTGTCTGGAGCCGAAGCTGGATTACGACATTCGTGCGCTCTGGCTGCCCGAACCGGGGGCAGAGGCGGCGGCGGATGAGGTTTTGAAGCGCCCATCGGTGCAATTACCGCTGATCCTGATTACCGAGGTGGCGTTGGCGCGCATGTTCATGGGCTGGGGCGTCAGCCCGTCGGTGCTGGTCGGTCATTCGATGGGTGAGAATACCGCCGCCTGTCTGGCCGGAGTGATGAGTTTCGAGGATTGCATCGGGCTGGTGCTGCTGCGCGGGCAATTGTTCGACACGGTGCCTGCGGGCGGGATGCTGTCGGTGCCGATGTCGCTGGACGCCTTGAAGCCCTATCTGGGGGAAGATCACGATATTGCATCCCTGAACGCGCCAGAACTGACGGTGATTTCTGGCCCGCAAGCCGCGCTGGATGCGCTGGAAGCGGCCCTGCGCGCGGAGGAGATCACGCCGCAGCGCGTGGCGATTGATATTGCCGCCCATAGCCGGATGCTGGAGCCGATCCTTGATCGCTTCCGTGCCTATCTGCGCTCGATCCCGCTGCACGCGCCGCAAATCCCGATCATCAGCAACC
>JAFIEL010000085.1 GCA_020832585.1 Natronohydrobacter sp.
TTATCGGCCTGTTCGCCACAATCCGATCAGGTCACGCGGCAATCAGGCCGCGTGACCATTGCGTCAAGGCTCTGAGTGTTTCTCGTCGCGCGATGGACATGCTGGCGCACTGTGCCAGTCATGACCCTGCCATGCAGTTGCGGAACAGGGTCTCGATATCCTCTGAATATCGGTCCGACGCTTCTGGTGTCATGAAATGCGGGATTTGTTTTTCGAGCGTCTTGTCCAGCAGCACCATGCCGATGACGCAGCGGTTTTTGTCCTCGATAACGAATAATCCGCTGCCGTGACTGCGGCATCGATTATGCTCAACGAAAGCGCCTATCCTGTCTGGCGGGGGCCATGACTTGCGGCCTTCGGTCCCGTGGCGTGGGAGCATCGTCGCAAGGGCAGGGGCGTCCTTCTGGACGGCGGGCCGCAACGTGAGAGCGCCGCAGATCATGCGCGGCGGGTGAAGCTGAAGCCATTGCTCGGTGCAGAGGACGTGTTCAATGCACCTGAGCGCACGACCTTCGTCATGAAAAAACAGTCGTTTGCCCATCGGCATTCTGGAGAATCCCAGACGCGACAGCAGGGATTGCGCGGCAAGGTTGTCCTCGCGGCAAGTTGCAAACAGGGGCGGTGCCGGGGTGTTGAAATAGGCGGTGATTGCGGCATGAAGGGCGCGGGACATCAGCCCCTGACCCTGTGCGGAGGGCGCGAGCCAGAACCAGATATCCGGTGAAAGCCTGAGACAGCCGACCATTGTGCTATTCACCTCCAGCATCCGGAGGCATTGTGAAGGATCATGTGCAAGGGCAAGGATCTCTTCAGCATCCGTATCGGTAAACGGGTGCCTGACGGTCGCCATCCAGCGCGCGATATCGGGCATATTCAGATGCGCGACAACTGTTCTGAGGTCGTTGGGATCTGCGGGGCGAAGCAGAACGCCATCTGCCGCGATCACCTCGGGAAAGCTGTTCAAGCGCGCGGCCTCATGTCTTTGCCAGCCGGGTCTGACGGGCGCTGTGCTCCCCCGAATCACCCGTGCGAATCGGTTTCATGGAGACTCAGTCTATTTTGCGATTCATGGAAAATCTATATGGAACATAGTGTTACGATTTCGCGGGTGAAGGTGTAACGATATATTACAGATGCATCTTTTTTGCCTGCCTTCGGGCCCGGATCGCGCAGTTTCAATTGCACGGAGTCAGTCTTTGGATAGTCTGTCCGGCACGCGACAAATCGGAAGCTCATGGGAGGAGAAGCCGATGATTGCCCGACCTTTGCCCGAACGATCCGCGGCGGAAGAACCAAACCTAATTGGGTCGTTTCGCTGTGGATGCAGTCGGCATCATGTCCCAGATTGCAGAAAGATCACTGGCCATCGCGGTGTGAACCTGCGCCAGAACACTGTTGCGAAATTCGGTCGGCAGGGCGTGAACATGCTCGCGCGCGATGCGCAGATCCTCCGGCTTGCCAGTTGCGAGCGCGCGGTCGATCGCTTCGCGGCAGGCCGTGTGCTCAGTCTCGGCATGCGCCAGCACGTTCTGCAAACTGGTGAAAAAACGCAAATCGACGGGATCGGTCATCGGGCGCATACCTCCGTTCAGGTCGCTGCTGCAGATACTGGCGCGACTCCATGACAGATCAGAACCACAAGATCCAGACGATCATGACGCGCCGGATTTCGCTGGTGCAGGCAATCGCGGCTGCAAATTGCGAGCATCTTCGGCTGAACCAGATCGCAAGCGGCTTTCTTGTCCTGGATCAGAAGGATGACGAGGAGGGCACGGATCTCGGTGCCGGTGATGCCGAGCGTGCAACGAATGTCGAGGCGCTGGCGGCCTGTATGACCCGGATAGAGACTCTGGAAACCGAACTGGCTGCAGTGGATCAGGACCTCGCAGCGATCATTGAAAGAGATGACACATGACCAAGCATAGTCCACCGCAATCCCTGTCGCTCTTCGATCTGCTGGCCAGAACATGGGATCTGGGGACCGAGATCCGTGATGTCCGGTTCAATGTGGTCGGTTCCACGGTTGCGGTCACTCTGGCGGATGGTGTGCTGGCCTTCCTGCAGGTGCAGGATGCCGAAGATCCCGAGACGCGGATGCGCACCGAGTTGGAAACCGGGCGGATGACGATCCGTCCGCGTGAAAAACCGCTGCCGGTGCCGGTGCGCTCGCAAGAGCCTGTTGCGGCTGTCGTCACGGGTCTGTGCCCGGTGGCGCAACAGGGTTTTGCCTTTGTACATCATGACGGTGCGGAAATCTGGCGTGCGACCGCGCGGGGGCAGCAACTGCGTATTGCGCGGGCCGGGGAGGGGCGTGTCACCGCCCTGTCAGCGCTGCCCGACAAGCGGGGGCTTTTGGTCGCACGCGGTGCGCGGATCGACATCATGTCGCCTGAAAACGGGATCACGCTGGAGTCGACCGTGTTAGAACATGCGGTGACGCGGATCGGCCTTTCACCCGATGCGCGACGGATTGCCTGTTGGGGTGAGGGTCAGATGACGATCCTGGATGCAGGGGATCTGGCCAAGGTGGCGCAGATCGCGGCTGACCGGCAGGTGAACCGTCTGGAATGGTCGCCGGATGGTCGCTGGATCGCAGGCGGTTGCGCGGACAAGAGCCTGCTATTGGTGGATGTCGCGAAGGGGCAGGCTGACCGGATCGTCGATTTTCCGGCGCCGGTGGCGACTGTGGCTTTCAGTAGCAAGGCGAATGCGATGATCGCGTCGGGGGCGTTTCGTGTTGTCGGGTGGCAACTGCCAGATCTGCCGTTCGGTGCGCATGAAGGCGCGGCTGTCGAGACAGGGAAACCGGGTCTGACGCTGGTCGAGACCGTGGCCGCGCATCCGTTCCGCGATCTCTGTGCGGTGGGGTATGCCAATGGGCTGGTCACGCTTTGTCAGATCGGCAGGCGGGAGGAAATGATGTTGCGCGAAGGACGGGGTGATGCCGTGACAACGCTGGCCTGGTCGCCCGATGGCAGGCATCTGGCGATCGGAACGGCCGCAGGTGCTGCGTCCATAGCGACATTTCCCAAGACAATGTTCAAATAATCTACCAAGGGAGCGAAGAAGATGAACCAGGCACTGGATACCGAAGAACAGAGCAAGGACCGCTATTTTCAGGAACTGGCGAAAACCGCCGAAGCCATGATCGAGGATCATGGCAAGGATTTCGCCACCGGAGCCCTGATCCTTGCCGCGCAATGGATTGCGCAGGGCCGGCTCGGCAAGCGGGAAGATGCCGTGCATTAATGGCGCGGTGCCTGCTCGCTGAGACTATGTGGCGAAGCGGGCGTGCTCAGGCTCTGTATCTGGCTGACGAGAATTGCGCTCAATGGGGCCGCGAGTGGCGCGAAGCTGCCGGGCGCCAACTTGCCTGTTTCGCGCAGCCAGTTGGTCAGGTCAGGCGTGACAAGCTGTGCATAGGCGCAAAGCTCATGGATACGATAGGTTGCGAAATAGATGCTGTCATCGTTCAGCAGGGCCTTGTTCGGCCCACGACCGGTATCGGCAGCGCTCAGGATATTGCTGTGAACAGCAGTGTTGAGTGTCGTCAGCACCGATCTGCGCCATTTGGCGTATTCGGTGTCGGCGGAATGGTCGATGCCGATGCCATAGAGTTTCTCCGCAATCGCCTTGAACGCGCGCCCGCCCGCGATATGACGGCGCCAGAATTCGTTGGTGTCCTCGACATTTCGGCAGATCGCGAATCGTTGCGCAAGTTTCGGCCGGATCAACAAGACCAGCGCCATGTCCACATCTTCGGAGATGGCACGGGCAATCTGCATGGCCGGCATCGGAAGCCCGGTCAGGGCCAGCAGGCGCAGCGCGGACATCTGTTCGGTCAGCCGGGCCGTTATCCCGGCAATCCCGTGCCATTGATCCGGGTTAAGCCCCTCGACCCCATGCGCATGTCCGGTGGCAGTGGCCGCATGCATGGCGCGTATCCACAACACCGCCTGATCGAAGAGAAATACCAGATCGACGGCGGCGCTGTTCGTCGAACCATCGAAACGTGGCACTGCCTGAAAACCGGGCAAGCCGCGTATCCCAACCCGCCAGCACTGGTCGAAATCAAGTCCACGCGCCGACCACAATTGTTTGACCCGCGCCAGAAGTTGCGGCGAAAGCCCCGGATAGGACAGTTCCGGCGGACCCGTTTCCAGCGGGACGATCGCACCGGGAAGAACGGTTCTGGTCATGGCGTTGCATATCCTCGTCGTCAGGGCACAAGCGTAGCCCGGAGCCTTGCCATCTGGCCAGTCTTATTGTCGGGGCCAGCAGGATGAGCCTTGCGACCCGTCTTAACACACGCCAGTCGCAGGCGTTCCGATTTGGGCAGGTCGTGGATGTTCTTCTGATGACAGGTGAACAACTCGATCAACACCTGTTGCAGACAGCCAGAGACAATCCGTTTCTGCGAGTCCGACAGCGCCGGGCCAGCGCGACGCGCGGCGGGAACGTGCATGACTATCTCGATACCGGTATCGCGGCTGCACCTTCGAGCCTCTATGCACATGTTCAGAGCGAATTGGCTGGCCTGTTGGCAGAAGGTGGCGCAATCGGGCGACTGGTCTTCGCGCTGACAGAGGCGCTGGAACCCACGGGCTGGCTTGGTTCTCCGATCGCTGAGATAGCGGCACGCCTGCATATGAAGTCCGAAATAGTTGAAAAGGCGCTTGAACTGGTGCAGCGCCGGGTATCGCCTGCGGGATTGTTCGCGCGAAACCTGAGGGAATGCCTGAGCTTGCAGCTTGAAGATCAAGGGCTGCTGACTGAGGACATGCAGATCATTCTCGACCATCTGGACATATTGGAACACGGTGGCGCTCAAGCCCTCGCTGATGCAACTGGCATGGGGGAACAGGCCGTCTTGTGCCATCTTGCGCGACTGAGGCGGCTTGACCCGAAACCCGGCACCGGTTTTGCGACCGATCCGACCCTGATGCGCGAGCCTGATGTTCGGGTGGAATGGCGCGCAGGCCAGTGGGTTGCCATTGTGCAATCATCCGTCGAGGCGATGGTCTCGGTGCAAGCTCCGATGCGCGATTGCATGTCGACGCAGACGCGGCAGGCACTCGCCGAAGCGCGGGCGCTCAAACGCGCCATTGATCTGCGTTGCAATGCTCTGGACCAGATCCTGAAGGTGATACTTGCCGTTCAGACCGAGTTCTTCCACCATGGTCCGGCGGCGCTTCGACCGCTCTCGATGTCGACTATCGCGCAGCGGACCGGCTTTCATCCAAGCACTGTCAGCCGTGTGCTGAACGGGCTTCTGGTCGAAGGACCAACTGGCATCATTCTGGCCCGAACCCTCTGCCCGCATTCTGCTGCGCAACTGTGCGAAAGTGGCCCGTCGAAGCCTCAGGTCTTGGCCAGCTTGCGCCAGCTGCTTGCACATGAAACCCCGGCAAGCCCCATGTCCGACCAGCGACTTTCCGAAATGCTGACCTCAAGCGGGCTTTCGGTGTCGCGCCGTGTGATCGCCAAGTATCGCCAGGAACTTGGATTCTCTAGCGCAGCACAGCGCCGTCGGCCGAACTGATCCTTCCAAAACAGACTGTCTGGATTGCGCGGACAACCGTGAGGCAGGGTCAATCCTGCGCCGCGGTGACGGCGGTCAACGCGCAGGAACGATAAAGATGTATCTCCGATGTAACGTAATGAACGTCAGCACTGTAACATGAAGTGTAACGAAATGTATCACTTGCCGCCCCCGGTCAATTCGCTGCTGGATCGACTGAGCGAAAGCAAAAAAAATAATCAGAAAATAAACATTATTATCTGATGCTTATGTGATTTCCTAAACCTTTTCTTCACAAAAATGACCGCGTTGGAACGCGCGGTGCATGAAATTAGTCATAACACCCGATCAGCGCCAGCGTTGACCGAACAAGAACGAAGGAAGGGAGGAGAGACACTGATCGCGCCGACAGCAGATGCTGCCGGGCAGCGAGAGGATTTCTCGACTTTCACCACCTTTGCCGAGAGCCCGTGTGATCCGGCGCAGTGCCGTATCGCATGACATGAAACGGCGAAAGCCGCCAAACGCGACCGTGGAAACGGTCACAGAGCTTTAAGGAGGCTCATGGCATGACTTTGACGCTCAATAAAATCACGTCACAGCGTGGAATCTCGGTCGGGGAGGCGACCAAGAAAATCGCAGATCTTGGCTGGAACCCATCCTATGTCCAGGAAGCTGCGACTTTTCCGACGGACTACAAGATCACCAAGGCCCCGCGCGATCCAATGAAGCAGGTGCTGCGGTCCTACTTTCCGATGGAAGAAGAGAAGGACAACCGGGTCTATGGGGCGCTGGATGCGGCGCTGCGCGGTGACATGTTCCGCAATGTGGAACCGCGCTGGATCGAATGGATGAAGCTCTTCCTTGCGATCATCCCTTTCCCGGAAATCTCGGCGGCGCGCTCGATGGCGATGGTCGCACGACTGGCCCCCGGCGAGGATCTGCGCACGGGCTTCACCATGCAGATGGTCGATGAGTTCCGTCACTCCACGATTCAGATGAACCTGAAGAAGTGGTACATGGAAAACTACATCGACCCGGCAGGCTTTGACATCACCGAAGAAGCCTTCGGGAAATGCTATGCCACAACCATCGGTCGCCAGTTCGGCGAAGGGTTCATCACCGGCGACACCATGACCGCCGCTTGCATGTATCTGACCGTGGTCGCCGAAACCGCCTTCACGAACACGCTTTTCGTGGCCATGCCGTCAGAAGCCGCCCGCAATGGCGACTATGCGCTGCCCACCGTGTTCCTGTCGGTGCAATCGGATGAAAGCCGCCATATCGGCAACGGCCATTCGCTGCTGATGGCTGCACTGAAAGAACCGGAAAACCACCTGCTGCTTGAGCGCGACCTGCGTTATGCGTTCTGGCAGAACCATGCCATCGTCGATGCCGCGATCGGGACATTCATCGAATACGGCACCACCAACCGCGACAAGGAAAAGGAATCCTATGCGGAGATGTGGCACCGCTGGATCTTCGAGGATTACTACCGCACCTATATGCTTCCGCTGGAAAAATATGGCGTGAAGATCCATCACGACGATGTTCAGGAAGCCTGGAAGCGCATCACCGAGCGCAACTATGTCCATAAGGTCGCGCAGTTCTTCGCGGTCGGCTGGCCGGTGAATTTCTGGCGGATCGAAGCTCAGACCGACAAGGATTTCGAGTGGTTCGAGCACAAGTATCCGGGTTGGTATGCGGAATTCGGTGACTTCTGGAAATGGTATGCCAAGCTTTCGAAGCCCGGCGAAACGGTCATCACCTTCAATCAGGACACGGGCTATGTCTATCCGCATCGCTGCTGGTCCTGCCTTGTGCCCTGCCTTATCCGCGAGGATATGGTGATCGACCAGATCGACGGCAAATGGCACACATTTGCTCATGAGCTGGATCGCTGGACCGCTGTCGAGGCCTTCTCGGACGAATATCAGGGACGGCCGACGCCAGCGATGGGCAAGTTCTCGGGCAAGCGCGAGTGGGAAACCGTTTATGACGGTTGGGATCTGGCCGATGCCATCGTCGATCTGAACTTCGTGCGTGAAGATGGTCAGACTCTGGTGCCCCAGCCGCATCTGCGTTTCGACAACAAGGACATGTGGAAGCTGGAGCATGTGCGCGGTCACACGCTGCGCTCGCCGCTCAACATGCTGCGCGCGATGTCGGATGACGAACGCAATGCCCATGTCGCGGAGTACCGCAAGGGCTTCACGATCAACCCCTGCAACTAAAGCCAAGAACCGGAAGCCGCATCGGCGGCTTCCGGACCTGCGGACACGCAACAGGCGTGTGCCGTTCTCCAGGGAGGAAAGAATGACGGAAGTTTATAACGTCCGTTTGGAGCCGGTTGGCGTCGAATTTGAGGTCGAAGAAGGCGAAACCGTGCTCGATGCCGCATTCCGGCAGGGAATTGCGTTGCCGCATGGCTGCAAGGAAGGGCAGTGTTCAGCGTGCAAATGCGTCCAGCTCGACGGCGAGACCGAGATGCTGAACTACTCGACTTTTGCGCTGAATGAGATGGACCGTGACAGCGGTCACATCCTGATGTGCCGGACCATTGTTCACAGTGATGTCGAGATCGAGCTTCTGAACTACGATGAGGAAGTGCTCTCCAAATCGATCCCCGTTCGGAAATTCTCTGGCAAGATCGTCGATTTCGAGAAGCTGACCCACGACATTCGGGGCGTTCAGATCGAATTGGATACACCACTCAAATTCTGGGCGGGCCAATATGTCGACATCACGGTCAGGACAGAAGCGGGGGAGGAGATTACACGCTCGTTCTCCATGGCAAATCCGCCGAGCGAAACCGAAAAACTCGGGTTCATCATCAAGAAATACCCCGACGGGCGATTCTCGAACGAACTCGACGACGGAGGAATCAAGGCCGGTGCCGAAGTCAGTGTCGAAGGCCCCTACGGAATGTGCTTCCGACGCGAAGGACGGGAAGGACCAGTGATCCTGGTGGGTGCCGGTTCGGGCATGTCGCCGGTCTGGTCGATCCTGAATGATCATGTCGCGAGCGGCGAGGATCGGCCTGTCTATTTCTTCTACGGTGCCCGGACACAGGCGGATCTGTTCAAGCTTGACGAGATCGCCTCCCTGACAGCGGCCAATCCGTCGGTGGAGTTCATACCGGTGCTCAGCCATGCCGATGGTGATGCCGGTTGGAGAGGTGAGCGCGGTTTCGTGCATGAAGTCGTCGACCGTCGGTTGCGCGAGCTTGGTATCGACGGGGAAGGTGATGTCTATGCCTGTGGCCCGCCGCCGATGATCGACGCGCTGACACCTGTGCTGTTCATGCATGATTTCGACACTGATCACATCTTCTTCGACAAGTTCACGCCGACTTCCGGTTCTTCGGGCCACTGAGACCGGCCCGAACGCTAGTGACGTGAAACAAACCAAGGGAGGCTACCATGGTAGCAACATCAAGTTCAGTCGGCTCTGGAGCCGCAGGTGCCGCATCCTTCGTCGGCTCAACCAGCCGCCGCTACAACTATTTCGAACCGCGCGGCAAGCGGGCGACGCATTACGAGGATGTCACCGTTGACGTGCAACCCGATCCCGAACGCTACCTGATCCAGGACTGGATCATCGAGTTCGAGGGCGGCAAGGGCGGTGGGGCCTACCGGAAGGATAGCACTGCGGCGCTGTCAAGCAATTGGCACGCTTTCCGTGCGCCGGATCAGGAATGGGAGCGCACCCATTTTCAACGGCAGTCGAAGATCGAGACAATGGTGCAGAACGTGATCTCGAACGCCCGCAAGGCCGGTGCGCATAAAGTCTTTGACAAGGCGTGGCTGACCATCCTGCAAAAGCATCTCGGTGCATGGAAGCACGCCGAGTTCGGCATGGCGACCTCGCTGATGCAGGCGCAGCGCTACGGCTATACTCAGATGATCAACAATGCCACGCTGACCAATTCCTCCTACAAGATGCGCCTGACACAGGACATCACGCTGTATCTGGCCGAGATCGGGATGGATATCGAAGGATGGAACGATGAGCTGGGCAAGCAGACCTGGCTGGAAGATCCGATCTGGCAGCCCTGCCGCGAGGCGATCGAGACGATCATGGGCTGCGAAGACTATCTGGAGCAGTATTTCGCCATCAATATCGTCTTCGAACCTCTGGTCGGCGAATTGGTGCGGTCAGGTTTCTTCATGCAGGCGGCGGCGGCCAATAACGACTTCATCACGCCGCCGGTGATTTCCGCAGCAGAGGCCGATTACGAGCGCAATCTCGCGAATACGGTCGATCTGATCTACCTTCTGGCCAATGACGAGACCCATGCGGATCACAACCGCAAGCTGTTCAAATCCTGGGTCGCCAAGCATGGTGCCCTTGCCGAGAAAGCCGCGAATGCGCTTCAGCCGATCTGGTCACAGCCGCATTCCAAGCCGGTTTCCTTCCAAGACGTGAAGGAAGTCTCGCGCGAGCGCCTGTCCCAGATCCTCGGCGAGCTTGGCCTCAACTGATCATCCAGCAAGGAAAACAATCATGTCAACCATAGCGCGCAACGCTTCGAACAAAAACATCTTCAAGTCGATGCAAGACATCGACATGACGTCGCGTGAGGTGTCGCACCAATGCGGTGTCACCATGAATGACTCGGTCGAGGCGCGGGCCATCGCCGAATTCATGGAAGAGAACAATCCGTCAGTGACGGTCACTTACAATCCGGCCACGATCCGGATTGATGGCGAAGGCAAGCTGATCTTCAAGATGGATGAGATCACCGAATATCTGGGCCGCGAGATGACGGCAGAGATCTTCGAGGTGAACACCTCGACCCATTATGGCCGGATGGTCCGGGTCGATGACAACACGGTGATCCTGTTCGGGGATATGAACGAAGTGATGGAATACATCTGATCGCTTTCGCGCATGGGCGCGGCGTGGCCGCGCCCATCACTGCCACGGACCAGAGGCAAACCGTCATGCCGGTCATCATGCGCTGCGCGTCGCTGACATGATCAAGCGCACGCCGATGGCGACATGCGCGGTGTGAACTGGACGCCAAAACCCAACACAACCAGGAGGACAAGATGTTCAAGACGCCCGAAGGCAAGGAAATCTTCGTGATCGATGGCCACACCCATTTCTGGGACGGAAGCCCCGAAAACCAGTCGAACATCCATGGCAAGCAATTCATCGACTGCTTCTATGCCTATCATACCAATCTCAGCCCCACAGAAGAGTTGTGGGAAAAGCCGCGCTTCGAGAAATACAGCGAGGACGATATCTATCGGGATCTGTTCATCGATGGTCCCGATGACATGGCGATCATCCAGTCGACCTATCTGAAGGATTTCTACAAGAACGGCTTCTCGTCGATCGAACGCAGCACCAAGATGGCGCAGCGCCACCCCGAGCGTTTCATCGTCAACGGCTCCTTCGACCCGCGCGATGGTGAGAAGGCACTCGAATATATCCACTACATGAAGGAAGAATTCGACATCAAGGGTGTCAAGATGTACACCGCCGAGTGGAATGGCGACAGCAAGGGCTGGGCGCTGAATGATCCGTCGGCCTATAAATGCTTCGAGCTGTGCGACAAGCTGGGCATCCGCAATATCCACGTTCACAAGGGCCCGACGATCATCCCGCTGTCGAAGGATGCCTTTGACGTTCATGACGTCGATTACGCAGCGACCGATTTCCAGAACCTGAACTGGATCATCGAGCATTGCGGCCTGCCGCGTCTGGATGATTTCTGCTGGATCGCAACGCAGGAAACCAATGTCTATGGCGGTCTTGCCGTGGCGCTGCCCTTCATCCATTCGCGGCCGCGCTATTTCGGCGAAGTGATGGCGGAATTGCTGTGGTGGGTCGGCGAGGACAAGATCCTCTTCGGATCCGATTATGCAATCTGGACCCCGAAATGGCTGGTCGAGAAATTCTGGGACTTCCAGATCCCGGAAGATATTTCTGCCGAACGTGGTGGGGTTCAGCTGACCGATGAAATCAAGGAGAAGATCCTCGGTCTGAACGCGGCCAAGCTCTATGGCATCGATGTCGAGGCCAAGAAGAAGCAGCTTTCCGGCGCACCTGTCCAGATAGCCGCAGAGTGATCCGATGTTTCTGGCCAATCTCACGACAGAACGTGAACTCGAAGTCTGGGACCGCCTTTCGGCGGTCTCGGATCCCGAGCTCGACGAGCCGATCACCGACATGAATTTCGTAGAGCAGGTCGAGATTGTTGACGCAGACACTGTGCTGGTCGAGTTCCGCTTGCCGACCTACTGGTGCTCGCCCAATTTCGCTTTTCTGATGGCTTTCGGCATCCGCGCAGAAGTCTCTGCGTTGCCTTGGGTGCGAAAGGTCACGGTACAGCTGAACGATCATTGTTTCGGTGACGAGGTGAATGCCGGCGTCAACTCTGGGCGCAGTTTTCATGAAATCTTCGCTGAGAATTGCGATGGTGCGGTGCTCGAAGATGTTGTCGAGAAATTCGCGGCCAAGGCATTTGATCGGCGGCAGGAAGTTGTCCTGCTGG
>JAFIEL010000006.1 GCA_020832585.1 Natronohydrobacter sp.
GTCAGACAAGTCGACAGACGCCTACTGGAAGGCCAATGTGCGCATCATCACCATTTGCATGGTGATCTGGGCGCTCGTGTCCTTCGGGTTCGGCATCGTATTTCGCCCGCTTCTGGCGGGTATTCCGATCGGGGGTACCGATCTGGGGTTCTGGTTCGCGCAGCAGGGGTCGATGCTGACCTTCATCGTGCTGATCTTTTATTACCGCTCTTACATGAACAAACTCGATAAAGAGTTTGGCGTGGAAGAGTGAGGGGGCCAATCCATGGATCAGTATATTCTTAACCTCATCTTCGTCGGTGGCTCATTCGCGCTCTATATCGGGATCGCGATCTGGGCGCGCGCCGGCTCGACTTCGGACTTCTACGCGGCCTCGCGTGGCGTCAACCCGGTTGTCAACGGTGCAGCCACTGCGGCTGACTGGATGTCGGCTGCGTCCTTCATCTCGATGGCCGGTCTGATTGCGGCTGTCGGTTACGGCAACTCGACCTTCCTGATGGGCTGGACCGGTGGCTATGTGCTTCTGGCCATGCTTCTTGCGCCCTATCTGCGCAAGTTCGGTCGTTTCACTGTGCCTGACTTCATCGGCGACCGTTTCTACAGCCAGACCGCGCGTCTGGTGGCAGTTATCTCGCTGCTGATCATCTCGATCACCTACGTTATCGGGCAGATGACCGGGGCCGCCGTCGCCTTCTCGCGCTTCCTGGAAGTGACGAACCAGACGGGCCTGTTCATCGCATCGGGCGTCGTGTTCTGCTATGCCGTTCTTGGCGGCATGAAGGGCATCACCTACACCCAGCTTGCACAGTATGTCGTGCTGATCATCGCCTATACCATCCCGGCGGTGTTCATCTCGTTCCAGCTGACCGGCAACCCGCTGCCGCAGCTTGGCCTGTGGAGCACGCATACCGCGTCCGGCCAGCCGATCCTGCAGACGCTGAACGAAGTGCTGATGGATCTGGGCTTCAATGACTATACCGGCAACCACGGCTCGACCTTCAACATGGTTCTGTTCACCATGTCGCTGATGGTCGGCACCGCCGGTCTGCCCCACGTCATCATCCGCTTCTTCACCGTGCCGCGCGTGGCTGATGCCCGCACCTCGGCTGGTTGGGCGCTGGTCTTCATCGCGCTGCTCTACACGGTCGCTCCGGCTGTGGGTGCCATGGCGCGTCTGAACATCATCACGACGCTCTGGCCGCAGGGCATTGAAGGCGAGCCTCTGGCATTCGACGAGAAGCCCGACTGGATGATGAACTGGGAACGCACGGGTCTGTTGCGCTTTGAAGACAAGAACGGCGATGGCCTGATCCAGTACTACAACCAGGCTCCGCTTGATAATGCTCGCCAAAAGGTTGCAGATTTGCGAACACTTGTGGAGAGCGGTACCATCTCAGGACAAGCGCTTGCCTCTGCCCAGAACGATTTAGCTAGCGCAGAAAGTGATCTAGCGAATGTTGAAAGCCGAATGCCATTCTCCCGCGCGATCGAGCAGGGTTGGGAAGGCAACGAGATGGTGTTGTTCAACAACGACATCCTCGTTCTGGCCAACCCCGAGATTGCACAGCTTCCAGGCTGGGTGATCGGTCTGATCGCGGCAGGTGGTCTTGCGGCTGCTCTGTCCACGGCGGCTGGTCTGCTGCTGGCCATCTCTTCGGCTGTGTCGCATGACTTGCTCAAGAAGATGATCATGCCGCAGATCTCGGAAAAGGCCGAGCTGATGGCCGCGCGCGTCTCGATGGCCTTTGCCATTGCGCTTGCGACATGGTTGGGCCTCAACCCTCCGGGCTTTGCCGCGCAGGTGGTGGCTCTGGCCTTCGGTCTGGCGGCTGCATCGCTCTTCCCGGCGATCATGATGGGCATCTTCTCGAAGAAGATGAACTCGACGGGTGCCATCGTGGGGATGCTGGTCGGTCTGCTTTCGACCGTGCTTTACATCTTCACCTATCTGGGCTGGTTCTTCATCCCCGGCACCAACATGCTGGCCAACACGCCTGACAACTGGCTGTTCGGCATCTCGCCGCTGTCCTTCGGGACTGTGGGTGCGGTCCTGAACTTCGCAGCGGCCTACATCACGCTGTCGATGACCAAGGAAGCGCCTGCCGAAATCCAGGAACTGGTCGAGTCGATCCGTGTGCCGAAAGGTGCCGGCGCGGCGGTCGATCACTGATCTGGCGCAAGGAAACTGGCCTGTCCCCGTGCTAACCGGGGGCAGGCTGCCCAATCCCGGGCCGTCAGATCAGGATATCAGGACATGACTGACATTTCGCCCAAGGTTCTGGAATTCCTTCAGAACGTGCATCCCTACGATTCACTGCCGCAGGACGAGCTGGTGCGTGTCGCCAGTTGCTTCAGCCGCAGCGAAGTGCCTGCGGGCACGGTGATCTATTCCGTCGGCGATCCCATCACGGGTGTCTATCTGGTGAAGTCCGGCACGATCGAGGTGACGGATACCCATGGGGCGCTGGTCTCGATGCTCAGCCCGCGCAATTCCTTCGGCGAGCGTGGGCTTATGCGCGACGGGCTGGCTGTAACCACTGCGACGACCACATCGGACGCGGTGATCCTGTGCCTACCCGCCGATGAGTTGCGCCATCTGATCGCGAATTTCCCGTCATTTGAACGGTTTTTCAGCCGTGGCAAGAGCGGGGCCGCCGCACGCCAGAATGATCTGGCAACGCTGAAAGTCGCAGATCTGATGGCGCGTAAACCGATGAGCGTGACCACCTCGACCACGGCGCAGGAAGCGGCGCAACTGATGCGGCAGCACCGGTTTTCCTGCGTGCCGGTGGTTGAGGGCGAGACGCTTGTGGGGATTGTAACCACACGCGACCTGTCGGGCCGTGTTCTGGCCGAAGGTCGCCCGCCCGAAACGCCTGTGGCCGAGATCATGACGCCTGATCCCCTGGCACTCAGCCCGCAATCGCTGGGGTCAGACATTCTGCACATGATGCTGGAAAACCGCATCGGACATTTGCCGGTTGTGCGCGATGGCAAATTGTTGGGCATGATCACCCAGACGGACCTTACGCGGTTTCAGGCGATCAGTTCCGGACAGCTTGTGCGCGATGCGGCTATCGCCGATACGTTCGAGGCACTTGCCCAAGTCACCAGCCGCATCCCGCAGCTTCTGGTGCAACTGGTGGGCGCGCATAATGCCCATGAGGTTGTCACTCGGCTGATCACCGACATCGCCGACACAGTGACGCGGCGCCTGTTGAAACTGGCCGAGGAAAAGCTGGGCCCGCCGCCTGCCCCCTATCTCTGGGCGGCCTGCGGCAGCCAGGGGCGGCAGGAACAGACCGGAGTCAGCGATCAGGACAATTGCATCATCATCGATGACAAGGTGACGCCTGACGACATGGCTTATTTCACGGATCTTGCGCGTTTCGTGTCGGATGGGCTGAACGCGGCGGGGTATTTCTACTGTCCGGGCGACATGATGGCGACCAATCCGCGTTGGTGCCAGCCCGTGAATGTCTGGCGGCGCTATTTCAGGGGCTGGATCAACTCGCCTTCGCCCGAAGCGCAGATGCTGGCCTCTGTCATGTTCGACCTGCGCCCGATTGGCGGGCAGGTCAGCCTGTTCCGCGATTTGCAGGAAGAAACGCTGGCCGCTGCGAGCAAGAACTCGATTTTCGTGGCGCATATGGTCTCGAATTCGGTCAAGCACGCGCCGCCGCTGGGTCTGTTGCGCAGTTTTGCCACGATCCGCTCGGGCGAGCACAAGAACCATGTGGACATGAAACTGGGCGGGGTCGTGCCGGTGACGGATCTCGCGCGCGTCTATGCGCTGCGGGGTCGCATCTCGGCAGCCAATACCCGCGCGCGCCTGCTGGCGGCGGAAGAGCAGGGGATCATCTCGGTCTCTGGCGCGCGTGATCTGGTCGAGGCCTATGACCTGATCGCCAACCTGCGACTGGAAAATCAGGCCAATCTGGTGCGGATGGGCCGCAAACCGGACAATTTTCTTGCGCCGTCCGATCTGTCGGATTTCGAGCGCAGCCATCTGCGCGACGCATTTGTCGTCGTGCGCACCATGCAATCTGCAGTCGGCCAGTTGGCCGGAACTCTGGGCTGAAAGGAACACGCGTGATTCTGGAATTTCTGGCGGTCATTGTTGCGGGGTTTGGCGGTGGCGGCACAGCCATGATCCTGCGTCGGCTGAGCGGGCGGCGCTTGCCGGAATGGCTGACCCCGATGGGTGTGGCTTGCGGCATGCTCGCCATGGTCGTCTATCTGGAATATTCCTGGGCGCCGCGCTACGAGGCCGGCCTGCCGCCTGATGTCACGGTTGTCAGCAAGAACCAGCATGTTTCCTGGATGCGCCCATGGACTTATGCGTTTCCGCTGACCAACCGGATAATTGCGGTCGACAATCGCATCCGGCAGGGCAACACCCGCAATCCCGATCTGGTTCTGACAGGGGTGATCCTGCAAGAGCGCTGGGCGCTGACCATGGGCTTTCAGTCTATGTTCGATTGCGCCAACGCCCGCCGTGCCGATCTGACCGAGGCCACTGTGCTGGATGAACTGGGGGTTCCCGTCGCCGCTGAGTGGTATGCGCTGTCCCCCGATGACCGTTTTCTGACGACTGCTTGTGAAGGAGGAGCACATGGAGGACACGTCGAGGAAGGCTGAAATACTGGTGGTCGAGGACGAGGACAATATCGCCATCGCCCTCAATTACCTTCTGACCCGCGAAGGCTATAATCAGACCCGCGTTGCGACCGGGGAGGGCGCAGTGGACCTGATCCGCAAGAGCAAGCCTGATCTGGTGTTGCTGGATGTGATGCTGCCTGTCGTTTCGGGGTATGAGATCTGTCAATCCGTGCGCGCGGACCCCGAATGCGAGAACGTGCGTATTCTGATGATGACCGCGCGCGGCTCTGCGATGGAACGCCGCAAAGGTCTGGCGATGGGGGCGGATGGGTTCATCTCGAAGCCGTTCGAGTTGAAGGAATTGCGCGAAGAAGTGCGCAAGATCCTTGCAGGAGAGTCCAGCGCGCTGCCGCAGACAGGGGTTGCGGATGCTTGACCGCCTCAGCCTGCGCATCCGAATCCTTCTGTTCTTTGTGGCGCTTGCCGCGGGGGCGGTTCTGGCCATGGCGATGGGCGGCTGGCTGGTCCTGTCGCGCGCCGAACAGCCCGAACTGGCAGGACCGATGCTGCAGGCCGGGATCCTGGGTGGCTTTCTGATCCTGTTTCTGGTGACGGGTATCTGGTATCTTTTCGATGCCAATGTCGCCCGCGCGATCGACGGGCTGGCCAATGCGATCCGCACCCGCGCTGTGACCGATGTGAATGACGATATCGGGGCCGAACGCGAAAAGGCGCGGTATCTGGGCGATCTGGCCCCGGCAGCGGCGGCCATCACGCGGTCGCTGGCGGAAACCCGATCGGCGCTGGCCGAGTCGGTGGCCCGCGAGACCTCGCGCCTGTCGGCAGAGAAATCACGGCTTGAGAAACTGCTCGCCGATGTGCCCGTGGCGGTGCTGTTGTGCACGGCTGATTATCAGCTTGTGTTCTATAATGGGCAAGCTGTGAATGTTCTGGAAGCGGGCGGCGCGCCCGGCCTTGATCGCAACTTGCTGGATTACCTGCGCGAAGGCCCGGTGCGCCATGCTTATGAGCGTCTGAGCAAGCTGAATGATCCCGAAGCCGCGTCCGACCTGATCTGTGCGACGACGGGAACCGGACGACTGCTGTCAGGCCGGATGCGGGTGCTGCGCCGCACCGACAGCACCCGCCGCCCCGGTTTCGTGCTGACGCTGCGCGATGTGACATCCGACCTAGCCGCCCATGCCGCGCGCGAAGCCCTGCTGGCAGAAGTGTTTGACCGCGTGCGCCGCCCTGCGGCCAATCTGCAAACCGTGATCAGTGTGCTGTCGGAAGACAGCGAGATGGCACATAACGACGAGCTGACAAGCGCCATGATGGCGGAAATCCGGATTCTGTCCAGCGCGGTCACTGAACTGGGCGCGCGTTATGACGAAGGCCGCAGCGACTGGCGCCCGCAAAGCCAGATCCGCGCGGCTGACCTGATGGATGCGATCAGCGCGCAGTTCGATGCCTCTGAACTGACACTTGATACCGAAGGCCGTGACCTGATGCTGACCTGCGACGGGTTTGAACTTGCGCTGTTCTTCCGCTGGCTGGGTGAGAAACTCGCGGCCAACGGCCATGCGCGCGCCTTTCGCTTGTGCCTGAGCGAAGAGGATGGCCCCGGAGCGGTTTTCGATCTGATCTGGCAGGGCTCGGCGCTGCCTGTGGGCGCATTCGACGCATGGCTGGGCGAACAGATGGATGCGGATATTCCCGACCTGACGCCTCGGGCCGTGTTGAACGCGCATGCAACCGAGGCCTGGACTGAAACACGCCCGGATGGGGCTGCCGCCGTGCGCTTGCCGATCCCGAATGCACGCCGCGCCACCCGCCGCCCGCCGCCGATCCAGCGCGAGGTCGTCTATGATTTCGAGTTGCTGTCCAAAGAGCGCAATGCGGGTGTGCTGGAAAGCCGTCTGGAGGATCTGACCTATGTGGTCTTTGACACCGAAACCACCGGCCTGATGCCGTCCAGTGACGAGATCGTGCAGATTGCGGCCGTGCGCGTGGTCAATGGCCGACGGGTCCGGCGCGAGGTGTTCGACACGCTTGTCGATCCGCAACGCCCGATTCCGCAAAGCTCGACCGATGTCCACGGCATTACCGAGGACATGGTCAGAGGCGCACCCATCATCGCCGAGGCGGGCAAACGGTTTCACGAATTTGCCCGCGGTGCCGTGCTGGTGGCGCATAACGCGCCTTTCGACATGGAATTCCTGCGTCGCCACGAGAAAGACATCGGCGTCAGCTTCGATCACCCGGTTCTGGATACGGTTTTGCTGTCAGCCGTCGTCTATGGGCAACTGGAACAGCATTCGCTGGACGCGCTGACGGGACGGCTTGGGATCACCATTCCCGAAGAGGCGCGGCATACTGCCATCGGCGATACGGTTGCCACAGCCGATGCGTTTTTGAAATTGATCCCGATCCTGAAATCGCGCGGGCTTGATACCTTTGGCGATGTGCTGACGGAAGTGCGCAGGCATGGCCGCTTGCTCAAGGATCTGAACTGACTTTGGCTCTCGTGTCTTAACTCAAGTTTAACCAAAGCCTGCAAAGCTGCCACCATAAGCTATTGCGGCAAGGAACTTGTGCATGACGGACGCGATCTTGTTGAGCCTGACCATTGTGACCACGGCCAGTCTGGTCGTGCTTGGGTGTCTGGCCGTCGTCGCGGGTTTGGCCCGCAGCAGGTCACAGCCGGAAACTGCATTCGGCCCCGCTGATCACGATGCTGTCTTCATTTTCCGCGAGAGCGTGTTGGTCGATTGTTCGGACCAGGGGCAAAAGCTCTTGGATATGCTTCAAGAAGCTGGCGAAACCGCCCGTAAATCGGCGCTCTGGACCCGGTTGCGGGCCTATCTCGATCCGCGGTTTCCAGACCTTGAACACGCGCTGGAGGGGTTGGTGGCCACCGGGCAGGCAGAGCTTCAATCGGTCACGGGCGACGGATTGGTTCTTGGGCTGCGATACCACAGGGGCCTGACCCATCTGCGCCTGACCGACACTTCGGCCGAAGGGGCGCTGGTGGCCATTGACCGACTGAGTTTCAATGCCTTGCAAAACGAACTGAGAACGCTGCGCAATGTCGCGCGCAACGCGCCCGCCCTGGTCTGGAAAACCGACGCGGATGGGCGAGTTATCTGGGCCAATTCCGCATATCTCAGAACGCTGCAGCAGAATACATCGGAGGATACGGAATTGACCTGGCCTCTTCCGGCCCTGTTCGGGCAGGATGAGAGTGCAGGCAAGGGTCGGCTTGCCTTGCGTCAGGACGAAGTCTTGCGCTGGTTCGCCCATTCCTCAACCGAATGTGACGGCCAGACCCTGCATTTTGCGGTTCCGATCGATTCGACAGTGCAATCCGAAGCCGCCCGACGGGAAACCCTGCAAACCCTGACGCGCACCTTCGCATGCCTGCCGATCGGGCTTGCCCTGTTCGATGCAGAGCGCCGGTTACAGGTGTTCAACCCGGCGCTGATCGACCTGACACGACTGGAGCCCCTGTTTCTGGCCGCGCGTCCAAGTTTCGAGCAGGTTCTCTATGCTTTGCGAGAGAAGCGGATGCTGCCCGAACCCAAGGATTTCCAGAACTGGCGGCGCGAGATCATCGAGATGGAAAAAGCCGCCGAGACCGGGGCATATGCCGAAGAGTGGTGTCTTGACGGTGGTCGCATCTTCCATGTGACGGGGCGGCCGCAGCCCAATGGGGCGATTGCGCTCTTTATCGAGGATGTGACGACCGAGGCAGCGTTGACGCGCAATTTCCGCAACGAGATCGAGACAGTGCATCATGTGCTCGATGCGCTGGCCGAAGGAATTGTCGTTTTCGGTCTGGCCGGGCAAGCGTTGCTGGCCAATGAGGGGTATACCCGGCTTTGGAAAACAGATCCTTGCGTCGATCTGGCTGACGGCGGGCTGGTACAGGCTCTGGCGCTGTGGTCGGATGCCTGCGAGCCGACAACATTCTGGGCGCGGCTTGCGGAATTTGTGACCCGATCCGACACGCATGAGGAAATCACCGGTTCGGCGGCCTTGCGCACGGGGATACCTTTGACGCTGCGCGCACGACGACTGGCTGGCGGGGCGGTCATGGTGGTATTCCAGCCACTTGCACAGGGCCTGTTGTTGCATCGCCCCGAGTTCGGCCTGCAAGCAGATCTGATCCGCAGACCCGATCTTGCAGGAACATCACGCGAAATAGCCGGGCAGTGCGACACGCCCGAGCAATTGCTTATGCCCCGCAAGTCGCGCACCGCGCGTCATACGGGCAGCCGGATGCGCGTCTGACCGGGCGTATTCGCTTCGCACTGGGCGTATTCGCTTCGCACTGGCGCAGCCGAGGCAGTCATGGCAAAGTCGCGCCATGACAGATATGTTTCACCTGACGGTCGATTTGCTGGCACCGGAACAGACTGCAGAACTTGCAGTGCAGCTTGGGGCTTCGCTTGTTCCGGGCGATACAGTGTTGCTGGATGGTCCTGTCGGTGCGGGAAAAAGCCTGTTCTGCCGCGCGTTGATCCAGTCGCGGCTCGCTGCGCTGGGCCGGACAGAGGACGTTCCCTCGCCCAGTTTCACTCTGGTCCAGACCTATGATTTAGGGGGTGCAGAGATCTGGCATGCTGACCTGTATCGCCTGTCTGATCCGCAGGAAATCGTGGAACTTGGTCTGGAAGAGGCTTTTGACACAGCGATCTGTCTTGTCGAATGGGCCGGGCGCCTGGGCGATATGGCCCCGCCGGACGCGTTGCATGTGACCATCCTGCCCGGCGCTGTACCAGAGGCGCGGCAGATCATGTTGACCGGGCCGCAGGACTGGCAAGACCGCCTGACTTTGCCTTGTGCCATAGCCTGAAGGCGCGCGATGTTCACGCAAGACCCTCTGCCGCCCCGCCTGTTTGCGCTGCCGCCCGGTGTCGATTTTCCGCAGGCTTTCGCGCTGGGCTGCATGGATCGTCTGGCGGGCCAACCACCGGAGATGCGGGCGCGCGTGACAGTGCTGGCCAATTCTGCTCGCATGCGCACCCGGCTACGCGCTGCTTTTGCCTCATTCGGGCCAGGTCTGCAGCCGCGTATTCGCCTGATCACCGACCCGCTTCTGTTCGAGGGGGCTGCAGACCTGCCGCCGGCCATCCCGCCTTTGCGGCGCAGGCTGGAACTTGCGCAACTGATCGACGGGCTGTTGCAAGCCGCGCCCGATCTTGCCCCACGCAGCGCAATTTATGACTTGTCGGACAGTCTGGCGCGGCTCTTTGCTGAAATGCAGGCTGAAGGCGTCCCGCCAGAGCGCCTGCGCGATCTGGATGTCAGCCGTCATTCCGGTCACTGGGCGCGGTCGCTGGCATTCATCACTCTGGCCGAACAGGTTGTGCGGTCGGATGCCCCCGATGCCGAAGGACGCTTGCGTGCGCAAGCCGCAGCGCTGATCGCGCGCTGGCACGATGCGCCGCCGCAAGATCCGATCCTGATTGCCGGATCGACCGGATCGCGCGGCACTACGGCGCTGCTGATGCAGGCGGTGGCACGGTTGCCCTTGGGCGCGGTCGTGCTGCCGGGGTTCGATTTCGACATGCCAGCCGCCACCTGGGCGGCGCTGCCCCAGGGGGCCGCGCCAGAGGATCACCCGCAATTCCGGTTTCTGCGGCTGTGTCAGGCACTGGACATCGCGCCGGAACGGGTCAAGCCATGGGTCGAGAGCGCGGCACCCGAACCTGCACGCACAGCCCTGGTCTCGCTCGCGCTGCGCCCGGCGCCTGTGACGGATCAATGGATGCAGGATGGCCCGCACCTTCGCGATCTGGACCGCGCCTGTGCGGACCTGACGCTGATCGAAGCCCCGTCACCGCGCATGGAGGCGCAGGCCATCGCGCTGCGCCTGCGCCACGCAGCCGAGGCCGGGCAGAGCGCCGCGCTGATCACGCCCGACCGCGACCTGACGCGACGGGTTACGGCGACGCTTGACCAGTGGCGGATCACCCCGGATGACAGCGCAGGCCGACCGCTGGCGCTGTCCGCGCCGGGGCGTTTCCTGCGGCATGTGGCCGGGCTGATGGCGCAGCGCATGGACGGGCAGGCGCTGCTGACGCTTCTGAAACACCCGCTGACCCATAGCGCGGGCGACCGGGGACCGCATCTGCTGCACACGCGCGATCTGGAATTGCGGATCCGGCGCAGGGGCGTGGCCTATCCGGACCCTGAATTTCTGCGCGATTTTGCGGAGCGGGCCGATTGCGCGGGCTGGGCGGACTGGCTGTGCAGGGTTCTGCCCTTCGCGCCTGATCCGACACCGCGTCCGCTTCCGGAAATGGTCGCAACCCATCTGGCTTTGACCGAGGCACTGGCCGCTGGGTCTGCGGGCGGTGAAAGTGAGTTGTGGAAGGCCGCAGCCGGGGCTAAAGCGCTGAGTGCCATGACGGATCTCGCGCATGAAGCCGGTCATGGCGGCGTATTCTCGCCGCGCGATTATGAGGCTTTCGTCACTGCCTATCTGCAGGGGTTTGAGGTGCGCGAACCTGTGGCCGCGCATCCCGGCATCATGATCTGGGGCACGCTGGAAGCCCGTGTGCAGGGCGCGGATCTGGTCATACTTGCGGGGCTGAACGAAGGCATCTGGCCCAAATCGCCCGACCCCGATCCGTGGCTGAACCGCCGGATGCGTGCCGATGCGGGGCTTTTGTTGCCTGAACGCCAGATCGGCCTCTCCGCGCATGACTTCCAGCAGGCGATTGCCGCGCGCGAGGTGGTGCTCAGCCGTGCTGTGCGCGATGCGGAAGCGCAGACGGTGCCCTCGCGCTGGCTGAATCGCCTGACCAACCTGCTGAACGGCTTGCCCGAACAGGGGGTGCAGGCGCTGGACGGGATGCGGGCGCGCGGCGAGCACTGGCTGCGCATGGCCGAGGCATTCGATGCCCATTTCGTCCATCTGCCCGATGACCCGTCCGCGCTGCGTCCGGCCCCTGCGCCGCCGATTGCCGTGCGCCCACGCGAATTGCCCGTGACCGCGATCAACCGGCTGATCCGTGACCCCTATGAGATTTACGCGAAATATGTGCTGGGGCTGCGAAAGCTGAATTCGTTGCATCCCTCGCCCGATGCACTGTTGCGCGGCACTGTGCTGCACAAGGTGCTGGAAGTGTTCACCAAGGCCGCGCCAGAGCCGGACCCGCTGGCGCAACTGATGCGGATCGGGGCAGAGGTGTTGCAAGACGAAGTGCCCTGGCCTGCGGCGCGCGCGCTGTTTCAGGCCCGTCTGGCGCGGTCTGCACAGGCGTTTTTGCAATTCCATCTGGACCAGCCGGGCAGGGTTCTGATGCTGGAAGAACGCGGTGCACTTGTTCTGGGCGACCCGGCATTTACCCTGATCGCCAAGCCCGACCGCGTGGATGAATGGCCTGATGGGCGGGTGCATATCATCGACTACAAGACCGGTAATCCGCCGACACAGTTGCAACAAAAGCATTTCGACAAGCAGCTTCTGTTGCAGGCGATGATGGCAGAAGAGGCTGCTTTCGAGGCGCTGGGCCTGCGCGAGGTCGCGCGGATCACCTATCTGGGGCTTGGCGCGAAGCCGAAGATCGAGGCGACCGAGATCACGCCCGCCCTGCTGGCGGAAACGCGGGACCAGTTCGAGCGCCTGATCCGTGCCTATCTGTCGCCGGATCGGGGCTTTCCCGCGCGGCGCTATCTGCTGAAAGAACAGGATGTTTCGGATTACGACCACCTGTCGCGCTTTGGCGAATGGGTGATGCAGGACGCGCCCGTCACCCTGCCTGTGGGGGATGCTGATGCAGTTTGATGAAGCGACCCTTGCGCAGAACCGCGCCTCCAGCCCACTCGATTCGACATGGCTCTCGGCCAATGCGGGGTCGGGCAAGACCAAGGTTCTGACCGACCGCGTGGCGCGGCTGTTGCTGCGCGGGGTCGAGCCGCAGCGTATCTTGTGCCTGACCTATACCAAGGCGGCCGCGAGCGAGATGCAGAACCGGCTGTTCCGGCTGCTGGGGGAATGGGCGATGTTGCCAGAGGCCGACTTGCGGCAGCGGTTGGCACAGATCGACGCGAAACCTGTTGGCGGGCTGGCAGAAGCGCGGCGTCTTTTCGCCCGCGCGATCGAGGCACCGGGCGGGCTGAAGATCCAGACGATCCATTCCTTTTGCGCAGCGCTCTTGCGACGGTTTCCGTTGGAAGCCGGATTGTCCCCGGCCTTTAGCGAAATGGATGACCGATCGGCGCGTATCCTGCGCGCCGATGTGCTGGACCGTCTGGCCGAAGGGGACGGGCGCGCGGCGCTGGACGCTTTGGCGCGCGTTTTTACCGGGGCCGATCTGGATGACCTGCTGCGCGAGATTTGCGGGCAGGCACAGGCGTTTGAGGGGGATTTGCCAGAGGCGGAGTTGCGCAGCGCGCTGGATTTGCCCGAAGGCTTTGACGAACAGAGGCTGCTCGCGGATGTGTTCTTGGGTAGCGAGTTTGCGCTGTTCGACGATCTGGTGCCGGTGCTGGCCGCGGGTGGGAAAAAAGACGTTGATGCAGCAAGGAAACTCACCGAGATCGCACAAGGAAACCCCGACTTAGCGGCACTGGAAGAACTTGAAGGCTTGCTTTTGTTCAAGTCGGGCGCAAGAGCATTTCAGGCCAAGATTGATGATTTTCCAAACAAGGACACACGCACATCGCTCGGCCCGCTGCTCGACCCGCTCAACCATCTGATGGCGCGGGTGGAAAGCGCTCGCTCGCGCAGGCTGGCGCTTGATTGTTTCACCCGCAGCAAGGCCCTGCATGACTTCGCCCGCGCCTTTCTGCCCGCCTATGCGCGGGCCAAGGCGGCGCGCGGCTGGCTGGATTTCGACGATCTGATCGCCCGTGCAGGCCAGTTGCTGACTGATCCATCGGTCGCGCAATGGGTGCTCTTCAAGCTCGATGGCGGGGTCGATCACATTCTGGTCGATGAGGCGCAGGACACTTCCCCCGGCCAATGGCGCGTGATCGAGCATCTGGCGCAGGAATTCACGGCCGGGATCGGTGCGCGGGATGCCAGCCGCACGCTGTTTGTCGTGGGTGACAAGAAACAGTCGATTTATTCGTTCCAAGGGGCCGATCTGCGCGTGTTTGATGCGATGCAGGCGCAATTCCGCGAGAAACTCGCCCATGTCGATCTGCGCCTGAATGACGCGCTTCTGGCGCATTCCTTCCGCTCGTCGGATGCGATCCTGCGCATGGTCGATGCCACATTCCGCCCTCCGCGCGATACGGGGCTGGGGGGCGTGCCGCAGCATATCGCGTTCAATGCCGAATTGCCGGGACGCGTGGATCTGTGGCCCGTGATCGAGAGTGGCGAGACGCTAAAACCGCCTGAATGGTATGATCCGGTCGATGTGCTGCCCGAAGAACACCATTACCGCCAGCTTGCCCGCGCGATTGCCGCCGAGTTGCGCCGGATGATCGATGCGCGGGTGCTGCTGCCGCATCGGACTGGCGCAAAGCCCATGCATGAGGGAGATGTGCTGATCCTTGTGCGCCGCCGCAACGCGCTGTTTCATGAGATCATCGCCGCTTGCAAGGCCGAAGGGTTGCAGATGGCGGGAGCGGATCGGCTGCGTCTGGGGGGCGAAATGGCCGTGCGCGACCTGACGGCGCTGTTGGCCTTTCTTGCAACGCCCGAAGATGACCTGTCGCTGGCTGCCTGCCTGCGCTCGCCGCTTTTTGGCTGGTCCGAAGACCGGCTGTTCCGACTCGCGCAGGGGCGCGAGGGGGCGTTCCTCTGGAAGCGGCTGCGCGAGAGTGGCGAGGCGGCGACACTCGAGGTGATCAACGATCTGCGCCGCCAGACGGATTTCCTGCGCCCCTTTGATCTGATCGAACGGATGCTCATCCGCCATGACGGCCGCCGTCGGCTGATCGCGCGGCTTGGGGCCGAGGCAGAGGACGGTATCGATGCCTTTCTTGCGCAGGCGCTGGCGTATGAGCCACTGGAAACCCCCAGCCTGACCGGATTTCTGGCCTGGCTGGAACAGGGGGATGTGCAGATCAAGCGCGAGCTTGGCAGCGCAGACGGGCGTCTGCGGGTGATGACCGTGCATGGCGCAAAGGGGCTGGAAGCGCCGGTTGTGATCCTGCCCGACACGGCTGACCGGTCTGCGCGCAGCAGTGGGCAACTGGTCACGATTGACGGTCTGCCGGTCTGGCGCGCAAGCAAGGATGGCAGCCCCGCAAATCTGCGCGAAAGCCTTGAGACGCAAGCGACCCTCGGCGCAGAGGAAGATGCGCGGCTGCTTTATGTCGCGATGACGCGGGCAGAACATTGGCTGATCGTTGCAGGTGCGGGCAAGGTGGGCCAGCCGGAATGTTGGTACAATCGCATGGCTGACGGGCTGGAGCAGATCGGTGCTGTGCCCTGCGACATGCCCACCGGGCGCGGGCTGCGCTATCAGCATCTGGACTGGCCTGCAGAGGCGGTTTGCGCGCAAGACGACCGGGCAGCACCACGACAGGGCACGCTTCCACCGATCCTGTGGCAGCCCGCGCATGCACCCGATGCGGTTCCGGCCTTGCTCTCGCCTTCGGGTCTGGGGGGTGCCAAGGCGCTGCCGGGCGAGGCAGGCGACAGCACGGATGCTGCGCTTGCGCGCGGCACGCAGTTGCATCTGTTGCTGGAGCATCTGCCGCTCTGGCCCCAGACGGATTGGCAGGCGCGCGCGCGCGATCTTCTGGCGAGCCAAGAGACCGGTGTGCCTGCGGACTTTGAGACGCTTCTGGCAGAGGCTGCGCGGGTGCTGACCGCGCCCGATCTTGCGGGACTGTTCGGACCGGACAGTCTGGCGGAAGTGGAGATCACGGCAGAACTGTTCGACCGCCCCCTGAGTGGCACGATTGACCGGCTGATCGTCACTCCGGGGCATGTGCTGGCCGTGGACTACAAGTCAAACCGCATTGTGCCCGCGCGCGCGGGCGACGTTCCGGAAGGGTTGCTGCGCCAGATGGGGGCTTACCGCGCGGCACTGGCGCAGGTCTTCCCGGACTGCCAGATAGATGTTGCGCTGTTATGGACCGCATCGGCAGAGGTGATGCATCTGCCCGCAACACTGGTCGATGCCGCAGTTGCGCGCGCGGCGCTTGAATCCGGCGCGGCACAGGCTTAGGTAGTTCGCAACATAACCCAGATTGGAGGGGCCGATGCCCACAGTTGCTGTTACCGATGCCACATTTGACGCCGAAGTGCGCCAGTCCGACATTCCCGTCGTGGTCGATTTCTGGGCCGAATGGTGCGGCCCGTGCAAGCAGATCGGCCCGGCTCTGGAAGAGCTGTCGTCCGAATTCGAGGGCCGCGTGAAGATCGCCAAGGTCAATGTGGACGAGAACCCGAACACCGCGGCCTCGATGGGCATCCGCGGGATCCCGGCGCTGTTCCTGTTCAAGGATGGGCAGGTCGTGTCGAACAAGGTCGGCGCTGCGCCCAAATCGGCGCTGCAAAGCTGGATCAGCGAGTCGGTCTGATCTTTCAGGGGCGCGAGCGGATCGCGCCCTTTTTCCTTAAGTCACACCTGGCCGAGAGATGCGCCTCCGGCGGGAGTATTTTCGGCAAGATGAAGAGGCTGCGATGGGTGATTTTCCGGGCTGGCATGGCACGACTATTCTGGCCGTGCGTCGTGGCGGTGAGGTGGTCGTGGCGGGGGATGGTCAGGTCTCGCTTGGGCAGACCGTGATCAAGGGCAGCGCGCGCAAGGTGCGCAGATTGTCACCGGGCGGTTATGATGTCGTGGCAGGTTTTGCCGGGTCAACCGCTGATGCGTTCACGCTGCTCGAGCGACTGGAGGCCAAGCTCGAAGCGACGCCGGGACAGCTGGCGCGCGCATCTGTCGAGCTGGCGAAGGATTGGCGCACGGACAAGTATCTGCAGAAGCTGGAAGCGATGCTGATCGTCACGGATGGGCGCGATCTGTTCGTGATCACGGGCGCGGGCGATGTGCTCGAGCCCGAGCATGACGCGGCGGCCATCGGGTCGGGCGGGAATTTTGCGCTTGCGGCCGCACGCGGGTTGATGGCGACGGATCTGTCCGCCGAGGAGGTGGCGCGGCGCGCAATGGCGATAGCGGCGGATATCTGCGTTTACACGAATGGCAATCTGACAGTGGAGAAGATCAGCGCATGACCGACCTGACCCCCCGCGAGATAGTCAGTGAACTGGACCGGTTCATCATTGGCCAGAAGGACGCCAAGCGCGCAGTGGCCGTGGCCCTGCGCAATCGCTGGCGGCGCAAGCAACTGCCCGCCGATCTGCAGGAAGAGGTCTATCCCAAGAATATACTGATGATAGGCCCCACCGGGGTGGGCAAGACCGAGATCAGCCGCAGGCTGGCCAAGCTGGCCCGCGCGCCGTTCCTGAAGGTCGAGGCCACGAAATTCACCGAAGTCGGTTATGTCGGGCGCGATGTCGAGCAGATCATTCGTGATCTGGTGGACAGCGCGATCCTGATGACGCGCGAGCATATGCGCGAAGAGGTTAAGGCACGCGCGCAGGCTGCAGCAGAGGAGCGGGTGATTGCGGCGCTGGCGGGTGAAGGCGCACGCGAAGGCACGCGCGAAATGTTCCGTCGCAAGCTCTTGTCGGGCGAGTTGGATGATACGATGATCGAGATAGAGGTGGCGGATACCTCGAACCCGATGGGCGGCATGTTCGATATTCCGGGCCAGCCCGGCGGGCAGATGATGAATCTGGGCGAACTCTTCGGCAAGGCGCTGGGCGGGCGCATGACCCGCAAGAAGGTGACAGTCGCGGAAAGCCATGAATTGCTGGTCGCCGAGGAAGCCGACAAGCTGCTGGATGATGAGACCGTCAAGGCGGCGGCGCTGGAAGCGGTCGAGCAGAACGGCATCGTATTTCTGGACGAGATCGACAAGGTCTGTGCGCGCTCTGACATGCGCGGGGGCGATGTGAGCCGCGAAGGGGTGCAGCGCGACCTGCTGCCGCTGATCGAGGGCACGACCGTCAGCACCAAGCACGGGCCGGTCAAGACGGACCATATCCTGTTTATTGCCTCGGGCGCGTTTCATATTGCCAAGCCCTCTGACCTGTTGCCGGAATTGCAGGGGCGACTGCCGATCCGGGTGGAGTTGCGCGCGCTGACCGAGGGGGATTTCGTGCGCATCCTGACAGAGACGGACAATGCGCTGACGCGCCAATACACCGCGCTGATGGCGACCGAAGAAGTAACGGTCAGCTTTACCGAGGACGGGATCGCGGCGCTGGCGAAGATCGCGGCCGATGTGAACCAGTCGGTCGAGAATATCGGCGCGCGCAGGCTTTATACGGTCATGGAGCGTGTTTTCGAGGAGCTGTCCTTTCATGCACCGGACCGGGCAGGGCAGGCGGTCACGGTCGATGCCGCTTTCGTCGAGACCAATCTGGGCGATCTGGCGCGTTCGGCTGATCTGAGCCGCTATGTCTTGTAAGCCTGCCACTGGACGGGCGGGTTTCTTTTCCTATATAACTTATCAGGAATAGGTGGCTCGGAGGGCGCAGGACATGAGCACGGGACAGACTGAAGGGGATCTGCTGATCAAGCCGTCCACCACGGATCATCCGCTTTACGATCCTGTGGTCGAAGCCTGCAAGACGGTGTTTGACCCGGAAATCCCGGTCAATATCTTTGATCTGGGGCTGATCTACACCATCACGATTTCGGACGCGGGCGAGGTCGGGATCATCATGACGCTGACAGCTCCGGGGTGTCCGGTGGCCGGTGAAATGCCTGGTTGGGTGTCAGATGCCGCCAGTGCCGTTCCGGGTGTGCAATCGGTTGACGTGGAAATGACCTTCGATCCGCAATGGGGCATGGACATGATGTCCGATGAGGCACGGCTCGAACTGGGCTTCATGTGAGTGTTGCACGCTTGCAGGATAAGCCGTTGCAAAGACGCAAGGTAGATTGAAATGTTTGCGATCCCTGGGAAATCTCCGGTCACCATGACCCCGGCTGCCGTGCGCCAGATTCGGCGGTTGATGGAACGCGAGGGGGCTTCCGGCCTGCGCGTCGGCGTCAAGAAGGGCGGCTGTGCGGGTATGGAATACACGATGGAAACGGCGCAGGATATCCGCGACCATGAAGAGGTGATCGAACAGGATGGCGCCCGCGTCATCATTGCGCCGATGGCGCAGATGTTCCTGTTCGGCACTGAAATCGACTACGAGACTGGACTGATCGAAAGCGCGTTCCGGTTCCGCAATCCGAATGTGACCGAAGCCTGTGGTTGTGGCGAATCCATCAAGTTTGATGATGTCGAGACCCTGACCGCGCGAATGAACAGCGCCAATTCAACGGGCTGATTGCATCTGACGCTCACGCCGCGTATCCCTTGCCCCTGAAAGGGAGAACGTCATGACACAAGCCTGCAAACTTGCTGCCGGAAACTGGAAGATGAACGGGCTGCGCGCCGATCTGGCAGAGGCGAAGGCCCTGGCAGAGGCTTTCAAGGCTCCGGCTTGCGGCATGTTGATTTGTCCGCCCGCGACCCTTGTTGGCGCAATGGCCGAGGCATTGAGCGGCAGTGCTGTCATGGTGGGCGGGCAGGATTGCCACTCCAAGGAGTTGGGCGCGCATACGGGCGATATTTCGGCGCAGATGCTGGCAGATAGTGGCGCGAAATATGTGATCCTGGGCCATTCCGAACGGCGTGCGGATCACGGTGAGCGCTCGGCCGACGTGGCGGCGAAAGCGCGCGCGGCCCATGCGGCGGGTCTGGTCGCGATCATCTGTCTGGGCGAAACCGAGGCCGAACGCGACGCAGGTCAGACGCTGGACGTGGTGCTGAAGCAACTGGCCGCGTCGGTGCCAGAGGGGGCTTCTGCGGCGAATACCGTGATCGCGTATGAACCCGTCTGGGCCATCGGCACAGGGCGCACGCCGACGCTGGAACAGATCAGCGAAGTGCATGATGCCTTGCGCGCCAATCTGCCCGACAGCGCGGTATCATTGCTCTATGGTGGTTCGGTCAAACCGGGAAATGCTGCCGAGATTTTCGCGATTGAGAATGTGGATGGTGCATTGGTCGGTGGCGCATCGCTCAAGGCAGCGGATTTCGGCGCGATTATCGCCGCGCTGGATGCTGCTTAGGCGCGGTATCGCAGCGTTGGTGTGACAATCGCAGCGAATAGCACACCTGCCACGAAGCCGCCCAGATGCGCCTCCCAGGCGACAAGGCCCGACAGCGCCAGCCAGAGGATCAGGTTCAGAAGCACGAGCCCCAGAAGCGACCGCCACAAGGGCCGCATTGAACTGCGCATGTGCTGGCGGACCTGCCATTCCCAGAATTTCCATGCGCCGATCAGGCCAAATACCGCCCCGGATGCCCCAACCATCGGAGCCTCTGAGCCTGACAGAAGCGCAAAGCCTGCCCCCCCTGCGATAGCCGAGATGACATAGAGCAGCAGGAAACCCTTTTGACCGATGCGCGCGACCGCGATGCCACCAAGTGCCAGCACCGCGATCATGTTGCCGATCAGATGCAACAGGCCGCCATGCAGGAACGCGTAGGACAGGAACATCGTTTCGCGCTGGACGGCATAGATCGGTTCCCAGCCCGA
Organism: Natronohydrobacter sp.; assembly: GCA_020832585.1. Classification (GTDB taxonomy): domain Bacteria; phylum Pseudomonadota; class Alphaproteobacteria; order Rhodobacterales; family Rhodobacteraceae; genus Roseinatronobacter. The sequence continues at coordinate 20,186 of JAFIEL010000006.1, forward strand.
CAAGAGCCCGTTCCAGAAGGCACCATGCAACACCATCTGACGCCGCAGGTCGCTGGCGCCAAACAGATTTGATTCCAGCAATGTCAGTAAAATTTCCGGAAGGCATGTCAGACCGACAAGCCAGATCACGGCAGGTGTATTGGCGCGTGTGGGAAGTGTTATATGCTGCGGACCCATGCGCGCGGAACTGACACTGTCATCAACCCTATGCAAGTCTTGAGCGCGAAATCCACCCGAGCGGGCGGATGGCCGCGTCTTTCGTGCCACTCAGTACCCCGTGCTGTACAGGACAGTGCGCAGGGTTCTACCAACCAGACGCAGGTCGGTCGCAAAAGACAGATTGCGCGCGTATTCGATATCCAGTTCGGCACGACGCTGAAAATGCGAGTCGTTGCGCTCGGAAACTTGCCATACACCTGAAATACCGGGGCGCAGCGACGTGTAGACGGGCAGCGCAGGGCCATAGAGATGCTGCTGTTCGGGCATCATCGGGCGCGGGCCAAGCAAACTCATCTGGCCCACAAGCACATTCCACAGTTGCGGCAACTCGTCGATAGACGTCTTGCGCAGGAACAGCCCGAATGCCGTTACACGCGGATCGTGCTTGAGTTTCTGGGTCTCGTTCCACTCTGTACGCATGGACGGATCAGTATCGAGAATGTTTTGCAGAAGTTTGTCCGCATCGGGATGCATGGTGCGGAACTTCCAGATGCGAAACAGCCGACCGCCTTTGCCGATGCGGGACTGGGAATAGAACGGTGCAGCACCCTGCAGCAGTAGGACAAGTGTCACGACAACGATAATCGGCAGCACGATCGGCGCGATCAGGACGATCAGGAACAGGTCGAACAGTCGTTTTCCGAACACACGGTAAAAACCCTTGCGGGCGACTTTCTGACTTGACGGATCATTCAGATCAGTCGACTTTGAAATGGTGCTTTCAGCTTGAAAGAACGCGTGTGATGGCATTGTACTATCCCCCGGACGTGCGAGTTGGTTCAGCAATCGGTAACACGAAGTCCCTGGCAACACTGATGGGACGCCCGGCTTACCAACTCTTTGCCGTGCTTTGGTTGTCATACCTTTAACCAATCTTCGCCGCAGCAAAAAACAGCTTCAGCGATTTGTGTTTCGCAATCTGCAATGATATCTGTCTGCGAAATGTGAACAAATTGCGGTATGGGTGTGGTTTGTTTCTGATTGCTAAGATCCGCAATCATTCGTGACTCTGAATGTGGCTTTTCTGCAGCCTGATTGGCGAATCACCAGATGGCATCGCGGGTCAGGTGTCACGAATTTGGCTTAATTTGGCTTGAATCCTGCCATGTCGCGGCAGTAACCACAATGCTGCAGGATCCGGTACCCTCCTGCAGTTTGGAATATGGTCATGGCTCAAGCATTCAACTCTTATCTGGAGTATTTCGGCTTCACGCAGCGACCATTTTCGCTGACGCCGGACCCGGAATTCCTGTTCTGGTCCGATGCGACGCGCGGGGCCTACACCATGCTGCAATACGGGCTGTCCACGCGGGCACCCATTACGCTGATCACAGGTGAAATCGGTGCTGGCAAGACCGTGTTGCTGCAGCATTTCATCGAAGAGATCGAAGATGACGACAGCCTGTCGATTGCGCTCGTGACAAACACCCGTCCCAATACGCGCGAAATCCTGCAATGGTTGCTGCCCGAACTGACCAAATCCGACATCAGCGAAGAGGCAAAGTTTCTGCGTGTGCAAGAGTTTCTTGTGCAGGAATACAATGAAGGGCGGCGCGTGCTCCTGGTGATCGACGAAGCGCAGAACCTCTCGCTCGAGGCGCTCGAAGAGTTGCGGATGCTGACCAATATCAACCTGGGCAAGGAAGAGGTCTTGCAACTGTTCCTGATTGGCCAGCCAGAGTTGCGCGATAATGTGCGTCGTCCCGAACTCGTGCAATTCGCCCAGCGTGTCGCGGCAAACTATCATCTGCCTTATATGGAGCCGCACACGGTGCTGAAATACATCGCCCATCGATTGAAAATCGCGGGCGGCGCGCCGGGGGTATTCAGCAAACAGGCCGCAGAACTGGTCTATGACGCGACAGGCGGTATCCCGCGCCTGATCAACCAGCTTTGCGACATGTCCCTGACCTATGCCTTCGCCCAGCAAGAGAAGATGGTCAAACGCAGCACAGTTCAGGCCGTGATTGATGATGGCATCTTCTTCGCACCGTTTCCGCGAAAGATCTGATAGCGCTTACCAGTGGCCGACGCTTTCCATGCTGGTCCAAGGTTCAGCCGGGGGCAGGGCACCCCCTTTTTGCAGCAACTCGATGGAAACATTGTCAGGCGAGCGCACAAATGCCATGCGCCCATCGCGGGGCGGGCGGTTGATCGTGATCCCGGCTGCCTGCAACTCGGTGCATTTGGCGTAAATATCTTCGACCTCATACGCAAGATGGCCGAAATGGCGGCTGTCAGAGGGCAGGCCGTCATCTCCGTCCCAGTTATAGGTCAGTTCCACCGGACATTCCGGCTGTCCGGGAGGTGCCATGAAGACCAGCGTGAAGCGCCCGCCCTCGCTTTCGTGGCGACGGGTCTCTTCCAGCCCCAAAAGCTTGTAGAATGCGATCGACGCGTCGAGATCCTTCACCCGGACCATTGTATGCAGATAGCGCATGCTGTTTTCTCCTTGTTCGTCTGGGCAGAAGATAGGCACTTCTACGCCCGCTGCAATGGGGGGTTTCAGAATCAACCTTATCCGTTCTATGCTGCATGGCACAGCATGTTGTAGTATGGGCGGAAAATGAAACAGTATCTGGATGGTTTGCGCTTCATCCTTGAAAACGGCACGCCGTCCGATGACCGGACGGGCACCGGCACGCTTTCGGTTTTCGGGATGCAGATGCGCTACGACCTGTCCGAAGGTTTCCCGTTGGTCACGACAAAGCGTGTACATCTGAAATCTGTCATTCATGAGCTGCTCTGGTTCCTTTCCGGCGATACCAATGTTGAATATCTGCAAGCGAACGGGGTCAGCATCTGGGATGAGTGGGCCGATGACACGGGCGATCTGGGGCCTGTCTATGGCCGCCAATGGCGCGATTTCGGGGGTGTGGACCAAATCGCCAGTCTGGTTTCACAGATCAGCCAGACCCCGGACAGCCGACGCCTGATTGTTTCGGCCTGGAATCCCGTCGATGTGCCGCGAATGGCGCTGCCGCCGTGCCACACGCTGTGGCAGGCGCGCGTTCTGGGGGGCAAACTGCATCTGCAGCTTTATCAGCGCTCGGCGGATATGTTTCTTGGTGTGCCGTTCAACATCGCGTCCTATGCCCTGTTGCAGATGATGCTCGCCAAGGTCACGGGGCTGGAGCCGGGAACTTTCGTGCATACACTGGGCGACGCGCATATCTACTCGAACCATATGGAGCAGGTGCAGACCCAGCTTGCCCGCGACCCGCGCCCGCTTCCGCGTATGGAGATCCTGCGCAATCCTGATACGATTTTCGACTTTGCTTACGAGGATTTTCGCATTCATGACTATGATCCGCACCCCGCGATCAAGGCACCGGTGGCGGTCTGAATGCTAAGTCTGATCGTTGCGCGCGCGCGGAATGGCGCGATCGGCCGGGATGGTGCGATACCGTGGCATGCTCCTGAAGATCTTGCCTTTTTCCAGCGCGAAACGCTGGGCGGGGCGGTCATCATGGGGCGCAAGACCTGGGATAGCCTGCCCAAGCGACCCTTGCCGCGCCGATTGAATATCGTTGTGACCTCTGCCCCGCGCGCCGCAGAGGACATGACGCTGTTCGTTTCGCTGGAAAACGCCCTTGATGCTGCGCAGGCCGCCGGTCATCTGCGTACATATGCGATTGGCGGCGCCGGGATCTATCATGCTTTCCTGCCACAAGCTGATCGCCTTCTGATCACCGAAGTCGATCTTGACGTGCCCGATGCCGATACGTTCTTTCCGGCGATCCCTTCGGATCAGTGGCGGCTGGTTGCCAGCATGCCGTTGCGGTCTGAAAGCCCGCGCTGCGTTCTGTCCGAGTATCTGCGGGTCTGAGCGAAGCGCCATTGCAGTGTGTTGCGCCACGATCTACATCTTGTGAAACCATAGATGGAGATCGAGATGCAGATTCAGGTGAATACCGACAACACCATTTCAGGGCGCGAAGATGTCGTGTCCTTTGTCGAGGGGGTGATTGCATCGAAGCTGGGGGCGGTGTCCGGTCCGATCACGCGCATCGAGGTGCATTTGCAGGACCAGAATGCAGAGAAAAAGGGTCCCGATGACAAGCGCTGCCTGATCGAGGTGCGGCTTGAAGGCCGCCAGCCTGTCAGCACCACACATATGGCCGACAGCCTGCAATCGGCTGTGACCGGCGCTGTCGACAAGATGCGCAACCTGCTTGACCGCGAACTTGGCAAGGCGCGTGCACGTCGCTGAGACAAGGCGGATCGCCTGCAATGTGGCTGATCGGCCACATTGGGGGCTATCCGGTGAGTGGCTATCAACTTGTGCCCGATTTGGGACGCGCAACCACATATTGTGGTTTGTTTCGGCGCATATTTCCCGATTCGCGCTCTGGTTGAGCCATGCGCCACTTTCGAGTGCTTATATTGCGCGTAGAGCCATGTCACGGAGCGCCACAGTGCAGGAATGATTGTCAAACCGCTTAAAATTCAGTAAAGTTTCGGTGTTGATCCTGAAAACAGGACACTAGTGACCCTCCGGAAAAAGAGAGGGCACTGAGCAGAGGCATAGGCAAGATGGGCTGGTCCTTCGACCATCGCTTGAGTGATATGTTGCGCGAAGTCATTGGCTTGGCGCACGATCTTCATGTGATTCATGCCCCAAGGGCAGGTCATGGGTATTTGTAAGCCGTTTTTTCGTAACGACACTGCATCTTTGCAGACATGCACACGGGCGGGCATCCGGTTCGCGGCAGGCGTTGCGCTTGCTGTCGGGCTTGGTGCCTGCCAGATGGCCTCGCAGGGGGCGCAGGGCAGCCGCACCGAACTGGCAGAGGCCTTGTCGGAATACCGGATCGTGCCTGCCGGGCGCGCTTTCGTCACGGTTCCGAACGCGCTTCTGGTCATGGAGCGGGATCTGGGTGTCGCGATCGAGCAGCGTATCACCTTGCCAAACACAACCGCGCTGGCAGGCGAGAACATCATTCAGTTGCGCGCGCAGACCAGCCGCTCCTCCAGCGTGACACGACTGCAACTGACCGAAGTTCTCGCGCAATTTGGCGGCGTCCCTGCGCCTTTCAGGGCGCTGGACGAGTCTTCGCTGAGTTCCGTCACCGACCAATATGGTGACATGACATATACCGTCGCCCGCCCTGGGGGAGATGTGACCTGTGTGCTGGCCTTTCGCCGGTCGCGCATCGGCGCGCGCGCCCTGCCGCGCGGGTCGTCGGCGCTTGATATGATGATGCGCAACTGCGTGACAGGATCGGTTCAGGATGCGCTTGCCCCATTGGGGCCGCAAGCCTTCTCGCTGGGTGTGGCGCGATCAGGTTGATTTCAGAAAAAGGTTTGTGGCTATGAGTATTCTGATTGCGACACGAAAACTGCGGGTTGGTGAAATCGGTTTGTTCCTGCTCTGGGCAGCTCTGGTTATACCGCTTGCCATTCTGGCCAGTATTCCGACCTCGACCGCAGTGCAGGGGGCGCTGGGTCTGTTTGCCGTTCTGACCGTGGCGGTGCTCAAGCCCTTCACGATGAAGAACATCATGGTGCGTTTCGCGCTTCTGGCGGTCGCGAGTGCCATCGTTATGCGCTACTGGTTCTGGCGGGCGACGGAAACCTTGCCACCGCTTGACAATCCGCTTTCCTTCGCGATCGCGCTGGCCCTTTTCGTTGTCGAAACCTACGCGATCTTTGTCTTTTTCATCAGTTCCTTCATCACCGCCGACCCGATCAGCCGGACCTTGCCTCCCAAGGTGGCCGCCGCTGACCTGCCGACGGTCGATATTCTGGTGCCCAGTTATAACGAACCGACCGAAATGCTTGCCGTCACGTTGTCGGCGGCCAAGAACATGCATTATCCTGCCCACAAGCGCACGGTGGTCCTGTGCGATGACGGCGGGACGGACCAGCGCTGCAATCACGAAGACCCCGCGATTTCCGAGAAAGCGCGCAAGCGCCGTGCAGAGTTGCAGAATCTGTGCGCGGAACTGGGGATCGTCTATTCGACACGTCCGAAGAATGAACATGCCAAGGCCGGGAACATGTCCGCCGCGCTGGAGCGGTTGAATGGCGATCTGGTGGTGGTTTTCGATGCAGACCATGTGCCCAGTCGCGACTTTCTGGCGCGGACCGTCGGATATTTCGTGGAAGACCCCAAGCTGTTTCTTGTGCAGACGCCGCATTTCTTTCTCAATCCTGATCCGGTCGAACGCAATGTCGGCTTTCGTTCGGATTGCCCGCCTGAAAATGAAATGTTCTATCATCTGGGCCATCGCGGGCTTGACCGCTGGGGTGGGGCCTTTTTCTGTGGCTCTGCGGCCTTGCTGCGGCGCGCGGCGCTGGACGATGTGGGTGGTTTCGCGGGCGAGACCATCACCGAGGATGCCGAGACGGCGCTGGAGATTCACAGCCGGGGCTGGAAAAGCCTCTATGTCGATCACGCGATGATCGCGGGCTTGCAGCCTGAAACCTTCGTGTCCTTTATCGAGCAGCGTGGTCGTTGGGCAGCGGGCATGATGCAGCTTTTGCGCCTGAAAAATCCGTTGCGCCGCAAGGGCATGAGCCTGACACAGCGCCTGTGTTATCTCAATTCGATGACCTTCTGGCTGTTTCCGCTGGTGCGTATGGTCTTCTTGCTGGCACCACTGGCCTATCTGTTCTTCGGGATGCAGATCTTCGTGGCGACCATTGAAGAAGTGATGGTCTATATGGGCGCCTATATGGCGGTCAGTTTCATGGTGCAGAACGCGCTCTATGCACGGGTACGTTGGCCGCTGATGTCGGAGATCTATGAGACAGCACAGGCGCCTTATCTGTCGGGGGTGGTGATAAAGACCCTGTTCAAGCCACGCGGCGCGAAGTTCAACGTGACCGCCAAGGACGAGGTTCTGGAGGAAGATTACATTTCGCCGCTTTTCAAGCCGCTTCTGGCGCTATGGGTGATCTGCGCTCTGGGCGTTGTGGCTGCAGGTATTCGCTGGGCGCTGTTTCCAGGGGATCATACGATCCTGATGGTCGTCGGTGGCTGGGCCGTGTTCAATTTCATCATCCTCTCGGCCTCTTTGCGGGCTATTGCCGAACGCCAGCAGCGGCGTGGTGTGCCGCGGGTCGCAATGAAAGTGCCGGCAGTTGCAGCCATCGGGAGCCAGAACAAATTCAGCTTCACGGCGGCGACCATACTGAACTCGTCAACCAGCGGTGCAAGATTGAAGCTGGTCGGCGGCCCCGAGACGGACGCGGCCGAACTGGCCGCCATCGCGCCGGGCTATGTGCTCTATTTCACGCCGGAATTCCCCAGATCTCCACATCTGGAAAACGCCGTGCGCGTGCAGGTCAAGAATGTCGAGCGCACCAATTCCGGGGTCATCGTTGGCGTGCGCTATGACCCTGATCAACCCATGCAGTCGCGTGAGACAATCGCGCATCTGATCTTTGGTGACAGTGCGAACTGGGAACTTGTCCGCGCGGGCAAGAACAAGCCCATGCCGATGCTCAGGGGCATGGCGTATATCGTCACTCTGGCCTTTACCTCTGTGTATCATACGATGCGCGCGCTGGCCGCAGAGCCTGCGCGCAGACGGGCCGCAGAGGAACGCGCCCGCATGAGCGAGATCAGGGAGCTTGAGCCTGCGCATATGCTGGCTTTCGGCGAAGTCTTTGACCCGGAAATCACCAATCCCGATTTCTCTTTCGAACAATACGGGTCCGGTGTTCCGGGGATGAAAGGGTTTCTGACCGCCAATCGTCAGGCGCAAATCCTTGCGCGCGGACTGGAGGTGAAGTCATGAGCCGGACAAACCTGAAACAGCAGACCGGTCCTGCAATGCCACGCGCGCATGCGCGCCGCGCGGGTGCTGCGCTGATGGGGTGTGTGCTTGCCTTTGTCATGCAGACGATACCGACGATGGCGCAAACGGTCTCTGACAGTCTGATCCCGCTGCCGGAAGTGACCGCGCTCGATCTGCCCGACAGCGTTTCGCCGGTTGATCTGTCAGAACGTTTTGATCCCGCCCGCCGTATCGTCGCTGACATAGAGGCCAACGATCCTGATCGACAGCTGTGGATTTCGCCGCTGCGCTTGCTGGATCTCGGATATCCGATGCGCAACAGCGTCACACGCATATCGGGCGAACGCGAATGGGTTGATTTCGATGTCTATGCAAGTGCTGCAGCCGACCAGCAGATCCTGCGCCTGTCGACGGTTTCGGGCATCAACAACCTGCCGGAACGGTCCTACCTTCGCGTGTCGTTGAATGGCACGGATCTCGGGCGGCGCAATCTGGTGCATGTCGAATCCTTCGGCGCGATTGACTTTGTGCTGCCGCCAGATCTGCTGTTGCCGGGGCGCAATCAGGTGCAGATCGAGTTGCGCCAGCATCACCGGATCTATTGCGGACCCGAAGCGTCGTTTGATTTGTGGACAGATATCGACCTTGCGAAAAGTGGTCTGGTGATCCACCGGGATTTCGAGTCCGTCGGGGTCGAGACATTCCTGATGGGTCTGGCCGCGCAGGCGACCGGGGTGCGTCCGGTCGAGATTCGCGGGCTGGAAAATCTGGGAAGCGAGGCGGACACCTGGCGGCAGTTCCTTGTTGGCCGACTTAATCAGGTGCTTTCAGGGGCACCAGTGGTGTTCCGTTTCGAAGATTACTGGACCGCCGAGAGTGCTGGCCCTGCGCATGCGCGCATCACGATCATGCCCGCCGCGCAAAGCCGTATGCGATTTGTCATCGGTGGTGACGGCGCGATCGTCATGGTTCTGGATGTCGCGCAGGGCACCCGCCCCGAGGACTTGCTGGCTGCGATTCCGCAATTCGACAGACGCTACCAGAATATTCGTGCGCCACTGGTAATGCCGGAGCACGCCACCACTTTCGCGGATCTCGGTGCGCAAACAGAAGAGTTCTCGCAGCATTATGCCACGCGGAATCATTTTTTCAGGCTGCCGAATGACTGGCTTGTGCTGACGGCCGCCAAGGCGCGGATCCAGCTTGACTATGCCTTTGCCGCCAACTTGCCCGAAGGGGCCATGTTGCTCCTGAGTGTAAATGGAACCTCGATCCGTCTGTTGCCACTCTGGCGCGGGGGCGGGGCGCAGATCGAAGCCTTTCCGATCGATTTCGAAGCGCGTCTGATGCATCCGGGGACAAATGTGTTGACCTTCCAGATGTTCGTGCCGGGCAATCCCGCCGATCTGCCCTGCCCGTCAGGGGAGAGCCCGGTGCTTCAGATTTCCGAAACCTCGACCCTGCATGTGCCCTACAGTCCGTCAATGGTCATTCCGGATATGGATCTGGCCTTTGCCACGCTTGGCGCGGACAGTCTGCGCAAGAACGAGTTGAGCGCGCGGGCCTATTCAGAAATGGATATCCTGACGCTTTCGGCCGCGCTGAGCCGGTCGCGCGAGGCCGAATATCCGTCGATCCTGCATCTGATCGCGATTGATGATCTGGCCTCGATCCCGACGGGCCATCACCGCGCGGACCGTCGCTTGCTGGAGAATACGGTGCTGAGCCGACCAGAGGAAGCTCTGTTGCTTGCACAGAATGCTGCAACCACGCCGCAGGACCCGTTCATGGCGCGGCGCCCATCATCGCAACCTGTCGCTGCGATGCTGAACGCGGGCTGGACCGAGGTTGTCGGCAAGGCACAATGGCTGCGCGATAGGGTATTCCCCCATAGCGGCGATCAACTCAACGCCTGGCTGGCCGAACAGCAAGGACATGCGGTCCTGTTCCAGCTTGACCCTGACCGCCCGAGCGAAATCTGGATGCTGCGCAGTCCCGAGAGCGATATCCACACGATCGCCCTTGCCATCGCGAGCGCGCGCGCATTCGGAGGGGGGCCAAAGGGGCAGGTTTCGGTCCTGACCCAAGAGGGCCACTGGAACAACTGGTTCGCGCCTGATCGCCAGCCGATTTTGCTGGAACCCTGGTCGCGGCAGAACTTCCGCGCGGCGATGGGTAACTTCGTTTCCGCCCGCCCGATCTTCTACACCATCCTGATGCTGGGGATTGCCCTGCTATCGGCGCTGGTCGCGCTGCGACTGGTTATCTCGACACGGGAGCACAAGACATGAAGCGACGAGATTTTCTGATCACGGCTCCCACGTTCAGCGCAATGATGCTGTCCATGCCTGCGCAGGCCGCCTTGCAGGGCGATCTGGCACAAACCGGGCGTGCGGTCTGGGAAAGCTGGAAATCGGCGTTCCTGTCCTCTGACGGGCGTGTGATTGATGGATTGCAACAACAGTCCAGCCATTCCGAAGGGCAGGGCTATGGCATGTTCCTGGCCACCGTCTTTGACGATGCCGCCAGTTTCCGCCAGATGTTCCAATGGACCGAGCGCCATCTCGCCGTGCGCTCCGATGCCCTGCTGGCCTGGCGTTGGCTGCCGGGACAGGCCAATCCGGTGCCTGACCGCAACAATGCCTCGGACGGTGATCTGTTTTATGCCTGGGCGCTGGTGCGCGCGGCCGCGCGGTTTCGGGATCGCAGCTATCTCGAGCGCGCGCAAGAGATCGCGGCGGCGCTGGCAGCCACATGTATCTTGCCGATGCCGGGACGCAGTGATCAGCTTGTTTTCCTGCCTGCAACCTTCGGCTTCCAGCATGACTCGCATCTGTCGGTGAACCCGTCTTACTACATGCCCCTTGCAATGCGTGAGGTTGCGGCGGCGACCGGCACGCCTGCGCTGGCCGCCTGCGCGCAATCCGGCGAGACGCTGATGCATGAGATCGCGCGCGATGGGCTGGTGCCAGACTGGATCGATGTCGCGCCATCCGGGGTGCGCGCGTCCGAGACCCTTTCGGCCAATGCCGGGTATGAGGCGCTGCGCGTGCCCTTGTTCCTGATCTGGTCGCGCGTGCCCGATCATATGGCTGTGCGGCGCATGGCAGCGGTCTATGAGCGCACTGTCCAGCCGGGCGTGGCGGTTCCGACCGTGATCGAACCCTTGTCCGGGGTTGTGCTCGAAAGCAGCGCCGATCCTGGCTATCAGGCACTTGCTGGGCTGACGGTCTGTTCCAGCCAGCGCGCACTTGGGGCCACGATTCCACCTTTTTCTTCCAACCAGCCCTATTACCCCGCAACCCTGCAGCTTTTCGCGATGGTTGCCGTTCACGAAACCCTGCCCGAATGTGTGCCCCTATGACGATGACTGGTTCTTTGCCCAAAGCGCTGAGTGTCTTTTTCCTCGCCCTGACCTTGGGCACCGTCGGGGCGTTGGCGCAGACGGCTGCACATGACGATCTGCGTGCACTGCGCTATTATCTGCAGCAGAATGATCAGGCGGCAGCACAGGCAGAGTTGCGGCGTTTGCGCGTGGCCTTTCCGGATTGGCGTCCACCTGCCAATCTCAATGACCTGCTGTCGGTCGAGGCGACGGCAAGCGTTGATGAAGGCGCGATCTGGCGTCTGATCGAACGGCGCGATTATGCAGGCGCGCGGCAGTTGATTGAACAGGGTCGCGGCCGCGTTGCTGGCTGGACACCGCCTTCCGATCTTCTGCGGGTTCTCGAAACCAACGAGGCGCAGGACAATTTCAGTGCTGCTGTTTCCGCCCGCGACGCGACACGGGCGATTTCGATTGCGCGCGGAGCGCCGCAACTGATGAGTTGCGACCGGATCAACAATGCCTGGTTGCTGGCAGATATGTATATCCTGTCGGGTCAGAACGGGCTGGCCCTCACCACCTATCGCAACACGGTGCAGTCCTGCCCGACCTATGACCAGATGCAGACCACACTGGAGAAATCTTCGGCCATCGCGTCGCAGTCGGAATTGCGCGATCTTTTCGTGCTGGCACGTCGCACCAATGCAGGCGCAAAGGGGCAGCTTGATCAGCTTGAAGCGCGCCTCCTGGGTGGTGCGCGCGCGCCGGTCGCTAACACGGCCGCGGCAGCGCCTGCACGTTCAGCCCCGACACCTGCACCCGCTGCGGCGGCAGTTCCGGTTGCACCGGTTTCTGCCGGGTCAGCGCAGGGCGCATTGCCCTTGCGCGGCGACGGTCGCATTTCAGAAGTGCGGCGCCTGAAGGAACAGGAACAATACGCCCGTTGTCTGGCGGCGTCGCAATCGCCGCGCTCGCTGGATGTGCTCTATGAGCGGTCTTGGTGTGCCTATGGCAACCAGCGCCCGACAGAAGCGCTGGTCGGGTTTCAGGCAGCCGCGCAGGCAGGCGATTCGCTGGGTGCGAATGTGCGCCGCGATGCGCATTTCGGAATGGCACTGGCCTATCTGTCGATGAACATGACCGAGCAAGGCGCGGCGACTGCCGCGCAGGTGCGCCTGACCGACACGCAGCACCGGGAAATCGAGACCATTGTGCTGGATCAACGCGGGGTGCGGGCCTATCGCGCGGGTGATTTCCGTCAGGCCATCGGATATTTCGACACGCTTGAGCGGGTCAGTGGTTCCTTGCGTCGGGATCTGGCGATCTTGCGGGCCTATGCCTATCTCAACACCGGCCAGCGCCCGACGGCGCGGGCTGAATTCGAGCGTCTTCATTCACAACTTGCCACCGCCGAGACCCGGCAGGGATTGAACGCCGCGCGCTAGCGGTCAGGCCCCTCTGACTTTTTCCTGTTCGATTGAAGGGCGCGCGCCAACGGCACGCGTCCTTTTCAATCGTGTCGGTGAATCGTGCAAAATATTGATAAATAGAAATTATTATCGTTCTGATCATGTCCGCCTTGGGCCTTGTTATCCGATAACACACCGCCTGCAATCGCATAGCGCGCCCCTGATATTGCGTGGCGGGACACAGCAGCGGCAGGTTTGGCTTAGCGGATCACCCGCCACACACCATCACCACCGGGACAGCCCCGACATCACACACCAACTCAGATCAACAGGAGTTCCTGACATGACCTTTTCCTTCACCAACACCCTGACCGGTTCCGCTCTGGCACTTGTGCTCGCCCTTGTGTCCTTGCCGGCAGATGCCGGATCGAACCGTGTCTTCGTGGATCAATGGGGCCGCGATAACGGGGCCGCTGTCGCCCAGACCGGCCATCGCCAGCGTGTCTCGATCACGCAGAGCGGTCGCGGCAATCTGTCGCTGAACACGCAGGACGGTGCGCGCAACCGCGTTGTCGTTGGCCAGGTCGGTTGCAACAATGTGGCCGATACTGCGCAAGGCGGGCGGCGCAATATTGTGGGCGTGTCGCAGATTGGTTGCCGCAATGATGCGACCGTGACCCAGAGCGGCCATCGCAATGCGGTCGGTGTCATCCAGACCGGCAATGGCAACACCGCCAACGCGACACAGCACGGCAATGGCAATGTGGTCCTGATCATCCAGGACTGACCTTGCGCCCTTGCCGGGAGCAACCGCTCCCGGCGAAACCCCGGATAGATGCCCGAGAAAGGAATCTTCTCATGTCTGCGATGCCCTACACGATTGCCGCACTTGTCATTTCAGGTGCTGCCTGCACCGCCAGCCTAGCCACCTCGCAAGGTGCACCCGCCAGCGAGGCACTTGTCTGCGAGTTGCGCCTGACCGAGTCCAACCGTCAGGTGACGATCGCCGCGGAAGCCGAGGCGCGTCAGGCCCTGCACGGCACCTATCAACTGAATATCGACCAGCGCAGCGCGGGGGGGCGTTCCACCATTCGTCAGGGGGGAGAGTTTGACCTCAAGGCCGGGGAACGCACTACGCTTGGTCAGGCCAGCTTCTCTGGCCGGGCGCGCGATTTCAATGCCGAACTGACGGTCAAGGCCAATGGCCAGACCAAGACCTGCCGCTCGGCGGCCCTTTAGCAGGGCCGTCTTCACGTTCACCCCAAGCTTTCAGGAAGGAATACTGCCATGTTCCGCTTTTCTCGTACTGTCGCTGCCAAACCCGCGCGTTTCTCGGTTCTTGCTGCCTTCGCGATGGCGCTCTCGCTGCCCGCCTCCGCGCTTGATGCGAAATCACTTTCGCTCGCGATCAATGCCCGCAACGCCGATGAGGCGCGCGCCCTGAATACCGCGATCACGCTTTATTCCATCCATCGCGACATTCGCGCCGGGGCGGATGTGCGGCAAGTGGGGCACAACCATGCTGCCCGCGTCCATCAATCGGGTGGCGGCAATCAGGGGATCATTCGCCAGCGCGGGCAGGGGCATAGCGCCAATCTGTCCCAGCAGGGCAGGAATAACGGGCAGGTGATCTTGCAATATGGCAATGGCGCGCATGCCGATGTGCACCAGACCGGCGGGCAGGCGGGGATCCTGATCCAGTTCGCGCCCTGATTTGCAGGCTTTCACTGGCCAGTCAAACCCGGTAAGTCACGGTCCCAGGATGCAGGGCCAGATGGACCAGGTTTTGTCAGAGACTACACAGACCCAAGGCACCACCCGAACGCGCAACGACAGGATCGTTGCGCGTTGGCTTTGGGACAGCTTCGTGCGCCACCGGCTGAAGTTCATCGGCGTGGCCGTGATGTTGATGGTGATCGAGGCGCTGATGCTGGGCGCATTCAGCTATCTTGTGCAGCCAATGTTCGATCAGGTCTTTATCGAAGGCGAGCGCGCGCGGGTCTATCTGGTCGCACTGGCGATGGCGGCTGTGTTCTTCGGGCGTGGTCTGGCGCGGCTGGGGCATAAGGCTATCATGGTGTGGCAGGCGGAATCTGCCACGGCGGATCTGCAGACCATGTTGCTGGCGCATCTGACGCGGCTGGATCAGGGGTTCTTCAAGCTCAATGCGCCGGGTGTCCTTATTGAACGTGTGCGCGGCGATTCCGATGCGTTGCGGCGTGTCTTTACCGGGCTGCTCACTGGGCTGGGGCGCGACGGGGCGGCGGTGATCGTGCTGTTCGGGGTTGCGCTCTGGACAGACTGGCAATGGACGCTGATCGCGCTGGTGGCCATCCCGACGCTTGCTGTGCCACTTCTGGCCATCCAGCGCCTGATCCGGCGGCGCAGCCGGGATGCGCGGGTTGCGGCAGCGCAAAGCTCCAACCGGCTGGATGAGGCGTTTCACGGCATCGCCACGCTGCAACTGACCGGGACAGAGGCGCGCGAGGTGGGCCGCTTCCGCGAGATCACGCGCCGCTACGTCCAGAAGGCTACGCGCGCGGCCATCGGGCATGCAGCAGTGCCGACCGTCATGGATTTCGGCGCGGCGATCGGTTTTGCGCTGGTGCTGATCTATGGCGGGTTCCAGATCATCGAGGGCACGCGCACAGTTGGTCAGTTCATGTCCTTCTTCACGGCGCTGGGGTTGCTGTTTGACCCGATGCGGCGATTCACGGCCCTGACGGCGGATTGGCAGGCGGTGCTGGCCTCGCTCGAGCGCACGCATGGGCTGTTGCAGGTGCAGCCCAGGGTGATCAACCCGGCGCCACCCCATGCGCCGCTGCCTGCGCGCGATCAGGCCAGTGTCGAGCTGCGCAATGTGGATTTTGCCTATGGGGCCGAACCTGTGCTGCGCAATCTGAGCTTCATCGCGCCAGCGGGCAAGACCACGGCGATTGTGGGGCCATCGGGGGCGGGCAAGACGACCGTGTTCGGGCTGCTGACGCGGCTTGCGGATGTTGATGCAGGGGCGGTTCTGGTCGGTGGGCAGGATGTGCGCGGGATGGATCTGGCAGGGCTGCGCGGGTTGTTCGCCGTGGTCAGTCAGGATACGGCGCTGTTTGACGAATCGATCCGTGACAATATCCTGATGGGGGCCGAGGGGGTGTCAGAGACCTTGCTGGCAGAGGTTCTGTCCTCGGCCCATGTCGATGATTTCCTGCCCTTGATGGCCGAGGGGCTGGATACCTTGGCCGGGCCGCGCGGATCGTCGCTTTCGGGCGGGCAGCGCCAGCGGGTGGCGATTGCCCGCGCGCTGTTGCGCGATGCGCCGATCCTGCTTCTGGATGAGGCGACCAGCGCATTGGACGCGAAATCCGAAGCGGTGGTTCAGGATGCGCTGGAAAAGCTGGCGCAGGGCCGCACGACGCTGGTCATCGCGCATCGGCTGTCCACAGTGCGCAATGCCGATCAGATCATCGTGATGGATCGCGGCTGCGTGGTCGAGCAAGGCACCCATTCTGAACTTCTGGCCCAGGGCGGGGTTTATGCGCGGCTCCATGCGCTGCAATTCAAGGATGGCCCTCAAGCAAATTCACCCTGAACGCACCACCCGTCGCGCTGCGGCGTGTGAAACAGCCACAGCCGCGCACCCCGGTCGGTCTGCACCCGCCAGTAATCGCGCAGACCTGTGCGCCAGGCGGGATCGTCCAGCCACCATTCCGGGCTGAGCCGTTCCGGGCCAGTGGCCGCGACCACCCCCCACCACAGCCCGCGCCATTTGAACCTGTGCGGAACCTTGCGGCCCGTGCCTGCGATGGGTTCGGGCGGAAAGATCACCAGTGGTCGCGGGGGATGGCCGCGCGGCCAGTCACCTGACGGGTCCGAATAGGCGGCCGCCGCGATGCTGAAGGTCTTTTCGGGGATATGGCTGTCCGCGGGCAGAGTGCGCGTGACATGCTCGAACCCCACGCGGTTGCACAGCCGCGTCAACAGGTCGGCCAGATCATCCTGCACTTTCGCGCCTGTGGTGGTGATCTGCTGGACCGGCAGCGCCTCGACCTGCGGGGCGGTCAGGCGCATCCGGTCGATGCCGAAACCTGCATCCATGCCGTCCAGCGCGCGGGCGAAAAGCTGCGCCATGGGGGCAGGATCGCGCATGGCGCGCGCAAGTCCGATCTCCAGCCGCACAAGGCTGCCATCGGTGCGCGACATTTCCAGCGCCAACCGCCGCGCGCCCATCTCAGCGCCCCTCAGATGCTCGCAAAGCCGGTCCAGCAGCCGGTCCAGCCCCGCCGTGATATCGCCCATCAGCCCGATCGGGTCCGGCAAGGACAGGCGCACAGCGAAAACGGGCGGTTCCGGGGCCGGGGTGACAGGTTCGGGAACAGAACCCAACGCCTGATCCAGCCGCAGCATGGGGGCTGTTCCGAAACGGCGCACCAGGCTGGCGCGCGGCACTTGCGTCAGGTCGCGGATGATGCGCAGGCCCAGACGGCTCAGGCCCTCGACCGTTTCAGGGTCCAGCCGCAATGCGGCGAGCGGCAGCGGCATGAGCACGCGCGCGCCCTCGCCTGTGGGCACCACGCCACCGCGCCCGAAATGCGCCACCGCCCAGGCCGCGCCGCGCGTATCAGAAATGGCCATGCGCGCATCAAACCCCATGCGCGCGAGCCGCGCTCTCAGATCGTCCAGCAGTGCTGCCTCGTCCCCCATCAGATGCGCGGCCCCGGTGACATCCAGCACCAGCCCGTCTGTGCCATCCACCGCCGCCCAGGGACAGTAGCGCAACGCCCAGCGGCGCAGCCTTGCCAGCGCCATCGCATCACTCAGCGGATCAGCGGGCCGTGTCAGCAGGTCCGGGCAGAGCGCGCGCGCATCCGCCAGCCCCATACCGCGCGACAGGCCACGCGCCTGTGCCTCTGTGTTCAGGCAGGTCAACCGGTCCGCGCCGCGTTCCTTGGCGACCAACGCGAATGGCCCCGGCGCGGGACGGCGGCGCAGCGACAGGTCAGAAGCGAATCCAGGGAGCCAGAGCGAGAGGATGCGGCGGGGCATGAGTTCATTTGTTCACATAATGTTCTAATTTAGGTCTGTGGCAGGCCAGAGTCGAGTCATGTGTCGAGTCATGTGTCGAGTCCTGCGCCTGACCCGATTGCAAATTCGCCCATCCTCGCGCATAAGCGCTGCCAAGCACCGAGGGAGCGCCCCGATGAACTATCTCGAATTCGAAAAGCCATTGGCCGAGATCGAAGGCAAGGCGGCCGAGTTGCGCGCGATGGGCGCGGCCAACCCGGAAATGGATGTCGAAAAGGAAGCGACTGCGCTGGATGCGAAAGCGCAGAAGATGCTGGTCGATCTGTATCGCAATCTGACGCCCTGGCGGAAATGCCAGGTCGCGCGCCACCCGGACCGGCCCCATTGCCGCGACTATATCTCGGCGCTGTTTGACGAATTCACGCCCTTGGCGGGTGATCGCGGCTTTGCCGAGGATGAGGCCGTGATCGGTGGGCTGGGGCGGCTGAAGGGCCGTGCGGTTCTGGTGATCGGGCAGGAAAAGGGCCATGATACGCAATCGCGCCTGCGGCGTAATTTCGGTATGGCCCGCCCCGAAGGCTATCGCAAGGCGATCCGGCTGATGGACATGGCCGACCGCTTCCGCCTGCCGGTGATCACGCTTGTTGACACGCCCGGTGCGTATCCGGGCAAGGGTGCCGAAGAGCGCGGGCAGGCCGAAGCGATTGCGCGCTGCACGCAGAAATGCCTGTCGCTGGGGGTGCCGCTGGTCTCGGTCATCATCGGCGAGGGGGGCTCTGGCGGTGCAGTGGCCTTTGCCACGGCGAACCGGATCGCGATGCTGGAACATTCGGTCTATTCGGTCATCTCGCCCGAGGGCTGCGCCTCGATCCTGTGGAAAGACTCCGAGAAGATGCGCGAAGCCGCCGAGGCGCTGCGCCTGACCGCGCAGGATCTGAAAAAGCTGGAAGTGATCGACCGGATCATTCCCGAACCCCTGGGCGGGGCGCAGCGCGACCCTGCCGTGATGATCAAGGCTGTGGGTGCGGCGCTGGGTGCGATGCTGGCAGAACTGGACGGCAAAAGCCCTGATGCGTTGCGCAAGTCCCGGCGGCAGAAATTCCTTGGTATGGGGTCCAAGGGGCTTGCGGCCTGAGCGCGGTCTGTCGCCAAGCGCCGTGCAAGCCATCCTGATTTCGATCTGATTTTCAGGGGGCTGCCGGGCATCGCGCGGCGCCCGCGGCAACTTCATGCATGTCCTGTCCTGCAGGTTTCTGCTTGGACGACGCCAGATTTCGGGTTTGCAGCGCTCTTGAACATCGCGCATCAGAGCCAATGCCGAAGGGCGCGCATGGCATGTGCCCTTGCAAACTGGTCAGGTGGTTTGCAACAGCGCTTCTGTAGTGGGCTTCCTGCCTTCGATTGCTGCGATAACCTCGGCACAAATCGCCCATGTCGGTCGGTCAGAGGACAGGATGATCGCATCGTAATCCGGGCGCTGTTCGCGCTGATTGCGCCGCAGGGCCGCGTCAAAGCCGACAGAGCCGCGTTTGTGCCCGATCGAATTGCGCGCCGCCAGTCGATCCGCGATCACGCGGTCCGGGGCGGTCAGATGGATAACCTGCCGAAAGTCATTGCGATAGGGCGCCACAGCCGCCCCGAAACCGCCAATGACAAAGACCGCCGCTTTTTGCCGGCGCGCTGCAGTGAAACAGGCATGCGCGCGCGCCTGTGGCCAAAGCCAGCGGATTTCGCTTTCACCCTCTGGGAAGGCGCGCAGCAGGTCATACCGGACATCGCTGAACCGCCGCCCAAGGCAGAAACTGGCGATTTCGGTATCGGCATCGATAATCGGATAGCCTATGGCTTGCAAAAAATGCCCAAGGGTCGATTTCCCGGTGCCGTTATTGCCAGAGACAAGGTAGAGCCCCGCGGGCAGCCGGGCCGGAGGCTTGCGCAGCATCTGGACACCCGCGCGCGCCATATGCTTGCGCAATCTGTCAGCCTGCATGCCAAGAAACGCTTGTGCGCCGTCCTGCTGCCCGCTCTGGCGCAGACAGGCCAATCTGCGCAGGATAGCGTAGGATCCTGCAACCCGGTGCTGGTCAAGCAGGCTCTGCCAAGCCTGTCCTGCCAGATGATATTCCCTGGCCAGCATCGCGATTTCGGCTTGCATGCGTCGTAACGCCAGATCACCCGGCCAGAGGTCCAGCGCGGCCTGCAACTGGCGCAGCGCTTCGGGATAGGCGCGACAGCGCATCTGCATCTGGGCCCGCATCAACGCGATTTCGGGCTTGGGGCCACGCGCCATCATGCGGTCAAGATAGACCACTGCCGCGCGAAAATCGCCGCGCTTCAAACGCCCCTTTAGCGCCTTGTCCAGTCCGGGTTGATCCAGCATGGCGGCCTGCGCGCAGTGCCATGTCAGATCACGGTCTGGCAAGGGTCTGGCCTGATCCGGCATCCATCTGCCCCTTCGATTGCTGACCTCACCCTAGCCCTGACAGGTTGCCAAATCGCTAATTCCTGCGGCTGGTCGGTATAAACCATGCGTTAATCAAACTGCGCGACAAGAGAAGCCTGGCGGCAGAAGCGGGGCGCGTGAGGATGGACGAATTCAAACACCCGGAAGGCGGTTATGTGTTCATCGTGACCTATGGGCGTTCGGGCTCGACGCTTCTGCAGAACCTGCTGAACGCGATCCCCGGATACCAGATTCGCGGCGAGAACAACAACGCGCTCTTCGGTCTGTTCAAGAGCTGGCGGTCCATCGCAATCAGCCCCGATATTGCCCGGATGCGCCGCGAAGGGACCAGATCGGACGCCACGCATCCGTGGTTCGGGGCTGAAGACATAGATGCGGACGCCTATCGCGCAGCGCTGTGCGCGGCGTTTTCGCGTCTGATCCTGCGCCCCGATCCCGCTATGCGAGTCAGCGGGTTCAAGGAAATCCGCACCATCGCCGATCCAGAGCTTTTCGCGGCCTATCTTGGCTTCCTGCAAGATGGATTCCCCAACGCCCGACTGGTGTTCAACACGCGTGATCCTGATGCCGTGTGCCGGTCTTCCTGGTGGCGCAAGCATGATCCGCAACAGGTCAAGGCGATGATCCATGCCGCCGAATCGGTCTTTCGGGCGCATGTGGCAACCCATCCCGCGCGTGCAGTCTTGCTGCATCATGACGACTATGTGGCCGATCATGCCGCGCTGGAGCCGCTCTTTGCCTTGCTGGGTGCATCACCTGCACCAGAGGCTTTGTGCCGCGTGATGCAGACAAGGCTTACCCATGCCACATGACACAGTTCTTACCCCGAAAGGCGCCGCAAGGATGCAGATGACCAAAGGCCCCGAATGTCCAGATGAATTGCGCGCGCAGGCCGGAGCGCTGGCTTTGTCCGGACCCGTCACATTGTGGCTGGAATTCGATCTGCGTGCGCAGGCCATCGTCAATCTGGATTTCCGCAATCATGCGCAGGACATGATCCCGCTGCATTTGTCCTTGCGCCGCGATACGGGTCGGATCGTCGCGAATCGCTGGTGCGCCAAAGGCTGGCGCCGAGAGGTCAGTTTTGCAGCGCCGCTACAGCGGGCAACGCATGTGATGCAACTGGCGTTGCGCCGGGGGCTGGGTCGGGGCTGGTGCGTCGAGCTTTCGCTTGACGGTCGCCCGCTGGGC
This sequence comes from Natronohydrobacter sp., assembly GCA_020832585.1. Lineage (GTDB taxonomy): Bacteria > Pseudomonadota > Alphaproteobacteria > Rhodobacterales > Rhodobacteraceae > Roseinatronobacter. The sequence goes on from JAFIEL010000006.1 coordinate 41,558, forward strand.
ACACTCGATGCGCTGCCGCGCCCTGACCCTCAAGGCCGTCTGGGTCTGCGGCGCGGTTTTCCCGGTCTTGGTGACATCGGGGCGGTCACATGGCCCGAGGGCTTGCGCTGTTTGCGCATGTTGCCGGGGTCTGGGGTGGGTGATTTGCACCTGAACGCACGGATGGAACTGATTCTGCGCGATGCGCGCACAGAGACCGTGCTTGATTGTGGTGACGACATGCCCGCGCGCCCTTTCATTCCCCTGCAATCTGGTGCGGGCGGCTGCAGTGCCGCCCTAGTGCCGGGCTGGGTCTGGAGCGGGCGCGATGGAACGGATGTGATGCTTTTGGCGCGCGACCGCACCGGCCATGTGATTGCGCGCCGCAAGCTGACCAAGGCGCATATTCTGGACCTGCTGGACCAGCCAGAGGTGCTTTGGCAGCTACGCCATGACACGGTGGCGCGGTTGCAGATGCTGGAGCATGTGCATTTCGCCCACCTCTGGCCGAGCGTGCCGCCAGAGGCAAGGAAATTGCTGGCGCAAGAGGCGCAACGCCACCCAAAGGCCGGGTTTATGCCCCCGCCAGAGGTGGACTTGCCTTGTGTCGCCCGCCCAATGCGGACACCAGCCGCTACGGCCTGTGACGCGTTTCATCGCAGCCGTTCCATGCCCCGCCAGCCTGATCCTGTCACCCAATTGCGCAGTCTGGTTCGCAGTGAAAAGCTTGATCCCGACCAGACACGCCTGCTTGGATTGCTGCTGTCTGAATGGTTTTGCCTGCACAGTGATCCATATGCGCTGGCGCAAGCCTTGCAGGATCTGGGCGTGCAGGATTGGACTGGTATTCGGGATGCCTGGGGAGAGATTGCGGCCCTGCCATTGCTCTGGGCTTCTGGTGACTGGCACGCCTGTCTGAAAACCCTGAAATCCGCGCGGAAATCGCGGCCTGACTGGCTTGTGACCCCGGCGCTTGGATGGCTTGGCGCGGCTTTGGCCCGAGATATGCCCGACCTTGCAGGCAACCGACCCGATATGGCGCAGCGGGTAGCCATGTCACTTGCACTGCTTGAATTGATCGCTGATCTGGCCCCCGCCTATATGTCGCAAACGGGGTGCCTTCGCCTGATTTCCGGCGTGCAGGAATTGCTCGCCGCAAGCCATGCAATGCCGGATTGGTGCCAGCCGCGATTTGTCGATCTGGCCTTGCAAGCCTATGGGCTGAATATGGATTTCTGGCGACGCAACCCAGCGCGGCTGCCTGCATCCCTGCTGCCGTGGCGCGCCGCTTTCGCCGGTTTGCACGCAGCGGCAATGACAGGCGACTGGCAGGCGCTGGGCCGCAGGGCCCGTCCGTTTCTGAGCAGGCCTATTGCTGGCTCCGAGACCCTGCGCCGTCTCGCGCTCTCGACGCCGGCGATGGTTTGCGATGAAACGGGCCTGCCAGATATGCATGCATTGACTGGTTTCGCCGCCCCCCGACAAGCCGAGGAAGCGGCGCTGCGCTGGCTGGCCTATCCGCGCGGCGACGCAACCAAGGCAGCGCTGCCGCTGGACACGGCGACACCCGTTCACCGCGCGGCTGTGACTGCGATGGACATGGCCACGCCAGAAGTCGGACGGCCACCAATGTCGCGCGCGCAACGCCATATGGGTCGCCTTGTGCAAACGATGCTTGGGGTGCTGCGCAGCGGTGCGCCTGTGTCGCGCGCCCAGTTGCTCGAGAGTGTGACCGCCGCGCGCGGCTTGCTTCGGCCTGAGGCAGGGTTTCTGGGAGTTGCCGCATTACTGGCGCTGGCCGAGGCTCTGGCACGCACTGGCTATCCCAAGGCCGCACGGACCTGTATCACCCTGGTAACGGAAGCTGCGGCACGTCAGGGCCCGGAACGTATGCAGGCTGTTTCGGCGGTTCCGCTTGCCCTTGCCCGTTTCGACGCGCTCTGCCCTGATCCGGCCTTGCGCACGGTGCTGGATGCGTGCCTGCCCCATGACCCGCGACTGCAACCCGGCCCTGCACAGGACCCACGGGCTGCAGCACTGCGCGCAACGGCCAATCCTTTCGCAGATACAATCGTTGCATTGATTTCCTGTCACGCCAATCTGGCCAGCCGCCTGCCCGAGATACAGGCGGCATGGGGCGATCGGCTGGCGGAATGGGGGATTCCGCTGATTGTGGTGACAGGTCGCAGCGCCGGGCAGGTGCCGGGCGCAGGACCACGTTTCGATGGAAAGCATCTGCAGCTTGACGCGCCCGACGATTACGAAGGTCTGCCGCAAAAATCCCTTGCTCTGGCCGAGTGGGTGCTGGAACAGACCGGTTTTTCGCGCGTCTACAAGATAGATGATGACTGTTTTCTCGACGTGGAAAGCTTCTTTTCCGACCCGGCATTTCTGACATCGCCCTATTACGGGCGGCCATTGCACCGTGCCGAGGGCGAGATGGATCGCGCCTGGCATATGGGGCGTGCACAAAACCCCCGCGGGCGTCATGAACTGGACAAATCGCCAGAGCCTTCGCGCTATGCGGATGGTGGGTCAGGATATGTGCTGAACCGACAGGCACTTGCCAGGTTGTGCGCGACGCGACGGACGCCGCATGGGCGCGCGCTGGAGCAGATGTCCTTTATGGAGGACAAGCTTGTGGGCGACCTGTTGGCCCAGTCGGGGATCGAGGTTGCCGGGCCAGGGTACGATATCGCGATCTTTCGTCAATCCGCACCCGGTCTGCCGCCATTGCCTCAGTATCATAGCGGTTTCCTGCCCTTTGCCGGTGGGCAGATAAAGCTGGCGCATCTGGATTCCGCAGGGGCGCAGAGCGCGGCACGGGATGCGGCGGGCTCGCCCTGGCCGATGCCTATGAAGGTCTGGCCCTGCCACCGCCCCGCCGTGCTGGGATGGGCGCAGCATGGTCTGTCGCTGGTCAGCCCGCCCGAAAGGCTGGAACAGGCGAAAGTCGCCGGTGTGGCGGTGATTTCTGTCATGCGCAACGAGCGATTCGTTCTGGATCATTTCCTCGCGCATTATCGCCGTCTGGGTGTGGGGGCGTTCCTGATTGTCGATAACGGCTCTGATGACGGGACGCTGGAACATCTGGTCGCGCAGCCCGATGTGTCGGTTTTCACGACCGATACGCCTTATCGTCAGTCGGCCTATGGTGTGATGTGGCAGGAAGCGTTGATGGCACATTTCCGGTTGGGACGCTGGTCACTTCTGGCCGATGCGGATGAACTGGCTTTCTGGACCTTGCCGGATGCCGCAGGCCTTGTGCAGGCCGATCTGTCGCAATTGCTGCGCAGCGCCGATTTTCAGGCGTGCGAGGCCGTGCGGCTGCTGATGTTCGACCTTTATCCGAAGGGTCCGCTATCGGCTGCGCACTTCCGGCAGTCGCCTTTTCTGGAGGCAAGTCATGTTGATCGTGAGCCATTCCTGAAAGAATGGCAAGGACGCGGGCCGTGGTCGAACAGCAAGACCCTGACCAGCGCGTTGCGTCACCGTCTGATGACGGAAGCGGGCATGCCAGCCCGTGCCAATCTGTTCGTGGCCCAGAAATTCGCCCTGCTGCGCTATCACCCGTTCATGCAACTGTCGACAGGCCTGCATTACATTGCCGGGGCCAAGGTCGCGGCGCGTGATCTGGCTTTCGCCCATTTCAAATATCATGCCGAATTTCATGCGAAGGCCCGGCGCGAAGCCGCGCGGGGGCAGCATTTCAACAATGCAGAGGAATATCGCAACTATCTGGCTTTGCAAGCCGAGGGGCGTGACGTCCTCTACCGGCCGGGCGTATCGGTGCCGCTGGCGGCCTGTGCGCATCTGCGCCGGATTTGTGGTCTGCCAGAGGCCCCGGATTTCGTTGCGCTTCGGACAGGCATCCCGCCGGTCATGGTCAGGCGGGTGCCGCGCCGTCAGGCATATCCCTTGTCCGTGGCGATGCCCGTGCAATCTGCCGAAATCAGGGTGTCCTGAGGCGGAACTCCTCAGGGATGGTATCTTGCCCGTCAAGCACCAGATCGGCCATGATTGCAGCCAGTGCAGGCGCCATGGCAAAGCCGATCTTGAAGCCGCCATTGAACACGAAATGCCCCGCGCGCCCCGGCCATGCGCCCATCAGGGGCGCGCGGCTCTTGGCGCGTGGACGCACCCCGGCCCAGCGGCTGATCTCTGGCGCATCCCGCAGGGCAGGGCAGATCATCCTTGCCTGTGCCACCAGCATGTCGCAGCTTTCATCCGTGCTGCCGGGATCATCAAACGCGCGCTCGGTCGTCGATCCGATGGCCACCGTCCCGTCAGCATGGGGCACGATATGCAGCCCATCGGCGAAAATCTGTGGCGCATTCGGGCAGGACAGGGCAAGCGCCACGGACTGGCCCTTGACGCCAGCGCCCATATCCGTGCCAAGATCACGCGACAAGTCCTGCAGCCCTTCATAGCCTGTGGCCCAGACGGTTGTGCCCATTGGGGGGGTGTCGCCTGTCTCGATCACCACGCCCAGCTTTGCTAGCGCGCCCACCAGTGCAGCACCCGCCTTGCGCGGATGCAGCCGCGCGCTGAGCGTGTCATGCACCACCCAGCCCGAAGGTGAAACAAGCGGCAGGCCAGGGGCATCGTCGGCGCGCAAGACCTGCCATTGCGCGAAGCCCTGCCACAACTCGCGCGCCTGTGCGGCGCGAGCATGGGCCAGATCAAGCTTGTCGGCGGCCAGGGTTTGCACGCGCCCCAGCCGTGCATACCCCGGATCAAGACCGGAACAGGTGGCGACGCCGTCCCAGAACGCACCAGCAAGGCGCAGCGCTTCGAACTGAAACGCTTTCTTGGTGTTCCAGTTTTCCGGCACATGCGGTGCCAGCGCACCCACCAGCCCCCCGCTGGACCCTGCGCCGGGGGTGCGTTTCTCGATCACCCGCACGCGGGCCCCGCGCTGTGCGCAGCTATAGGCCAGTGCCAGACCGAAGATGCCTGCGCCCATGATCGTCAGATCGGCCATTGTCATTTCCCCTGCGCCGCGACACAACTGCTGAACATGTGACATAAAGCAGAGCGCGATGCAGAACCAGCTGGCAGAATTGGCGTGGCGGGACGACCACATCCCGGTTTCGACCCGGTTCGACGACCCTTATTTTTCGTTGCAAAGTGGTCTGCAGGAAACGCGCCATGTCTTCTTGCGCGGCAACGGTCTGCCAGAGCGCGCGCGTCCGGGCTTCCATATTGCCGAACTGGGTTTTGGCACCGGGCTGAACCTGCTGGCCACTGCGTCCGCCGTGACCCAAGGCCCTGTGCGCTATACCAGTTTCGAGGCGTTTCCGATGGCACCCGATGACATGGCGCGCGCTTTGTCGGCGTTTCCCGAACTGGACGCTGCAGCGCTGATCGCGGCATGGATGCAGGGTGCGCGGCAGTTCACGCTGGGGGCGCTTGTGGTCGAAATCATCGTGGGGGATGCGCGCGACACATTGCCGGATTGGCAGGGCAGGGCGGATGCGTGGTATCTCGACGGGTTTTCCCCGGCCAAGAACCCGGAACTCTGGTCGGACATGTTGATGGCGCAGGTGGCGGCCCATACCGCCCCCGGCGGCACGTTCGCGACCTATACGGCAGCAGGCCATGTGCGGCGGGCCTTGTCAGATGCGGGCTTTGCTGTCACGCGCGCCCCCGGCTTTGGGCGCAAGCGACATATGAGCCAGGGGGTCATGGCATGACGCCGCAAAACAACACGCTGGGCATCTGGCTGATGATCGCCACTGCGCTTGTTTTTGCCATGCAGGACGGGCTGTCGCGTCATCTGGCGGGCGAATACAATGTCTTCATGATCATCATGATCCGCTACTGGTTTTTCGCCAGTTTCGTGATCGTGGTCGCCGCGCGCAAGGCGGGCGGGTTGCGCCAGGCCGTGGCGACAAAACAGCCGGTTCTGCAGATTTTCCGGGGCGTGCTTCTGGCGCTTGAAGTTTGCGTCATGGTCACGGCCTTTGTTCTGCTGGGGCTTGTCGAAAGCCATGCCGTCTTTGCCGTCTATCCGCTGCTGGTCGCTGCCTTGTCTGGCCCAATTCTGGGCGAGAAAGTCGGCTGGCGGCGCTGGGCGGCCATCGGGATCGGCTTTGTCGGTGTGATCATCATTCTGGAACCGGGCTTTGGTGTTTTCCAGCCTGCGGCCTTGCTGGCCTTTCTCGCGTCGTCGATGTTCGCGCTCTACAGTCTGCTGACCCGTTATGCCGCGCGCAAGGACAGCGCCGCCGTCAGCTTTTTCTGGACCGGCACAACCGGCGCCGTCACGATGACACTGATCGGCATCTGGTTCTGGGAACCGATGGCACAGGGCGACTGGCTCTGGATGGGACTGCTGTGCATCACTGCGGCCTTCAGCCATTTTCTACTGATCCGCGCCTATGAAGTGGCCGAGGCAAGCGCGGTGCAGCCCTTCGCCTATCTGCAACTGCCGTTCGCAGCTGCGCTGGGGGTGCTCGTGTTCAACGAGACGCTGCGCAGCAATGTCGTGATCGGTGCCTGTGTCGTGGTGGGGGCCGGGCTGTTCACGCTTTGGCGTGCGCGTGTGAAAGCGGGCTGAGCGATTGCGCCTGCCATTTCCCCGCCTTAGAGTGACGTCAAAATCAGGGGAGGGGATATGCACAGGCTTTGGGTTCTGGTTGCGATACAGGCCACAGTTGCCGCTGCGTCGCTGGTGGTCGAGATCGTGGCTGGCCGGATGCTCGCCCCCTATGTGGGCATGTCGCTCTATACCTGGACTTCGGTAATTGCCGTGGTTCTGGCTGGGTTTTCCGCCGGGCACTGGGTTGGGGGGCGTCTGGCGGAATGGCCTGCGGATCGCGCACTTCGGGCGAATGGCTGGGCCATGGTGCTCGCGGCCCTGACGACAGCAGGGGCGGTGTTCTTGCTGCGTGGCGTGGCCGGACCCGTGATCACGGCCCTGCACGATCCGGTAGCGGCTATCGTGGCGCTGACGATGCTGGTGTTCTTCCTGCCGTCGTTCTTCGCCGGTATCCCCGCCCCGATCCTGTCCCAGATCGCCGTGACACGTCACCCGGAACATTCGGGCCGCGCGCTGGGGGCAATGTTCGCCGCCGGAGCATGGGGCGCGATCATTGGCACCTTGGCGGCAGGGTTCGTATTCATCTCGTGGCTTGGCTCGGTGGGCACGCTGACAGTTGTGACCGTGGTCTATGTCGCGGTCGCGCTCTACAGCTTTGCGGCCGCGCGCGCGACACGTCGCTGGGTGATCGAGGGTGCATTGGTGTCCCTGATCCCGCTGATGCTGGCGGGCGCGGCGCTCTATCGCCCCGACCCCTGCACCCGCGAAAGCGATTATTTCTGTATCCGTGTGGTCGATATCTCGCCCAGCCCGGCGGAACCTGTGCGGCTGATGGTGCTGGATCATCTGGTGCATGGCATTTCCGACGGGCTGGACCCCACAGCCATGCTGACCCCGCATGGCATGATGCAGGACGGGCTGTCGCGGATGCGCATGGCGGGGCGCGATCATTGGGACGGGTTCATCATCGGGGGCGGCACCTATACAGTGCCGCGCGCCTGGGTCGAGATGGGGGAACCGGTCGCGGTGACTGTGGCCGAGGTCGATCCGGTCGTGACCGAGGTTGCGGCTGAAAGTTTCTGGTTCGACCCTGACAGTGTGCGGGTGATCCATACGGATGCGCGGATCGTGTTGGCGCGCGAGGACACGAGCTATGACCTGATCCTTGGCGATGCGTTTACCGATATCGCCGCCCCGCCGCATCTGATCACGCGCGAGTTTTTCGAGCTGGCCGCGTCACGGCTGAACCCGGACGGGTCTTTCCTGATGACGATCATCGACCATATCGACCGGCTGGACGTGTTGGCCTCGTTGACGGTCACGGCGCGCGAGGTTTTTGATGTGGTCGAAATCTGGGCCGATCCCAGCCACGATCGCAGCCAGTCGCGCCGGGTCTTTCTGATGGTGGCGGGTAGCACGCGCTCGCCGGTCAGCCAGATCAGCCATGACGGACCGGAGCCCCGGCAGGCGGTTCGCGTGTCTTCTGCTTCGTTGCAGGCGATCATCGACGCGCGCCGGGCGATTGTGCTGACGGATGACTACGCACCGATTGACCGGCTGCTGGGCACAGGCGGATAAAAAGGGGGCGCTCGCGCCCCCTCTTGGGCCTTTGGCCCAATTCACCCCCGAGGATATTTTTGCAAGAATGAAGGCAGGATAGGAAAAACGGGCGGCGCTGCTGCGCCGCCCGATTATTTTTGGCTTTAAAGGGATTTCAGCCGAAGATGTCAGCGACAATCCCGTTATACCAGCCGATGCTCTCTTCATAGGTCTGGCGGCGCAGGTCGGCATCTTCGCCGGTCTGGCTGATGAAGCTCGACACGCTGGCGATCTTCTCATCCGTTGGTTCGTAATTCGCGCCGACCTTCACACCATCATCAGTCGCGATCAGCGACCAGCAGGTGTTCGAGTAGCGCGCCGGGAAGAGGCGGCTGCCGGTCAGTTCGTGACGGATCACGTTGGCGACGACCTTTGCCTGCGAATTGGCCGAGAAGCCCGATTTCGGCATATCGCCCTGCGCACTGGCATCACCCAGCACAAAAACCTTCTCATCCATACGCGAACGCATGTCAGTCGGAAGGACAGGGGCCCAGCCGGACTCGTTGGTCAGCCCGGCCAGTTCCGCGATCTTGCCAGCCTTCTGGGCGGGGATCACGTTGCAGACATCGGCCTGTTCGACCTCGCCATCGATCACGACTTCCATCGTCTCCGGGCGCACTTCGAAATCGTCGCCGCCCATATCGGGGCCGATGCGCGTGACCATGCCAGGATAGTGGCGCTCCCAACCTTCCTCGAACAGAGCCTGTTTCGAGTAATTTTCCTTCGGGTCCACAATCAGGATTTTCGCGGTCGGATTCGATTGCGACAGCATATGTGCCACCATCGAGATCCGCTCACCCGGTCCGGGCGGGCAGCGATAGGGGTTCGGCGGCGCGACCATGACGAAAAGCCCGCCTTCGCGCATGTTCTCGATCTGGTGTTTCAGAAGCTGGACCTGCGTGCCGGATTTATAGGCATGCGGCATCAGGCTTTGCTGGCTGACATTCCAGCCCGGCACCGAGCCCTCGACGAAATCGATGCCCGGCGCGACTACGAGCCGATCATAGGATACGGCTTCGCCGGAAGCCAGCGCGACAGTCTGTGCATCGCGGTCCACACCCACGGCCCAGTCATGGATCACATTGACGCCGGTGCGTGCGATATTGCCATAATCATGACCAAGCGCGTCATACTCCCAGAACCCGCCGAGATAGAGGTTCGAGAAATAGCAGGTGTAATAGCGCCGCGAGGGTTCGATCAGGGTCACATCGACAGCCCCATCGCTGTCCTTGGCGATATAGCGCGCAACAGTGCCGCCGCCCGATCCGCCGCCGATCACGACCACCCGCGGGCGTGCCTGGCCAAGCACGGCGGGTGCGGACAGCGCGGCTGTGGCCAGCGTTGCTGTGCCCAGAAATCTGCGTCTGTTGAGTTTCATTGTTTCTCTCCCATTTGCGCCTCGAAAGACAGGTGTCGCGCCATTCCTCCCACCTTGTCCAGATCCATGTTTGGCGACAGGAAAACCCGGACGAAAAACTGTTCCACGCGGCGCGGATTGTGCAAAACAGTGGTAGTTTCAAGCTGTTGCGAAACCATCTTCTGGATTGTCCAGACCGGTGGCAGTGCAACAGTGTTCTTATTCGCGCGCAATGGCGCGGAAATACGCGGCAAGCGCCGCAATCTCGTCGTCATCCAGTCGCGCAGCGACGGATTGCATCACGGCATGCGGGCGCAGTTTCTGCTTGTAGGCATGCATGGCAACGACGAAATCCTCTTCCGGCCAGCCAACGATGCCGGGAATACCCGCATCAGAACCTGTGCGCTGATGGCATGTGGTGCATTCGCTGCTGAGGAACTCACCATATTCGATATCGCCTTCGATTGCGAGTACAGACTCCGGCAGATCGACTTCGCGGATGATCGCCGTCGGCGAGGCCTCGGGGATATTCTGCGGCTGATCGGAATAGGCGCGCATATAGGCGATCAGGTCCGCGCGACGCTGGGCATCGCTCAAGCCGCGATAGGACATGCGTGTGCCCGAGACCAGCGCACGCGGGTTTTCGATATAGGCATCAAGGCGGCGCAGATCCCATTTCAGACCATCACGGCCTTGACGTAGCAGCGCATCGGAGTAGCGGAAATCGCTGTGACTGCCTGCGCCACGGTCAAAGATGCGGTTCAGGTGCGGCCCGATCCGGTGCACCGCCCCGTCCCCGATCTGATGGCAACTGGCACATTCGCGGCGATAGATTTCTGCGCCTGCGGTCGCGTCCCCGATCGGGGATGCCTGTGAGAATGCTTGCATCGGGGTCAGGGCAACCCCGATGCAGAAGGTCAGGACAAGACGCAGTTTCACCATCACTCCGATCAGTCTGAATGCGAGGCGAGATAGGCGATCAGCGCCGCCCGCTCATCCGCGCTGCGCACACCCCGGAAGGACATGCGGTTGCGTGGAATCTTACCTGCCGGGTTTTCGAGGAAGGCGTCAAGTGCTTCGTCAGTCCAGACAAGGCCCGCTTCCCCGGCTTCTGTCAGGGCAGGCGAGTAGCGGAAACCGTCAACTTGCGCCGCATTGGCCCCGACAATCCCGTTCAGTTGCGGCCCGGTGCCATTGCGCGCGCCGTCCCCGATCTGGTGGCAGGTGCGGCACTGACGCCATGCGGCTTCTCCTGCTGCGACGAGCGCTGGATCGAGAGATGCCATCTGCACCTCCTCCGCAGGTGCATCTGCCTCGGGGGCGGCAGAGGCTTCATCAACCTCCTCGACAACTGCCGATGTGCTGCCGTCAGAGTAGGTGAAGCGGATCACTGGAAACTCTGGCGTCACGTCAATGTCGGTGGCCCGCGCAGAGATCGAGACCGGTGCGCTGCAATCACTCATGCAGGGCTCTTGCTGGAAGATCGGCCATTCCACCTCGGCGCGGTCATCAAGATAGAAGCCGCCTTCGTTTGGAAGCCGGATCTCGGTGAAATTCTCGTGGCTGAGTTCGAAATCATCATCCACCAGACCCGCCGAATAGAGGATATAGGCCGTTATCGCATAAACCTCGTCCGTCTCAAGTGTCTGGGCTGCACCGAACGGCATCGAGCGGTTGATGTAATCCCAGACGGTCGAAAGATAGGGCCAGTAGGATTCAACTGTCTTGAGCGGGCGTTCTGCAGTCAATGAACCGCGCCCGCCGACGATCGCGGGCCAAGCCCCGGCCCCTTCGGCGAAATCCCCATGGCAGACGGCGCAATAATCGATCCAGTAATCTTCGCCATCAAGCACATTGCCGCGCCCTTCGGGCAGGCCGCGACCATCGGGCATCACCGCCACATCCCAGGCCGCGATTTCCTCGGGCAGGGCCAGTCTGCCAATGCCCAGAGACTCGGCCAGCACAGGGCTTGCGATGAGTGTCAGCAGGGCGGTCCCTGCCAGCAGTTTACGACACTTCGACATTTTCAGCGTCCCCGTTTTCATTGACATACCAGGTCTGGATGGCGTTGTTGTGATAGATCGAGTTCAGCCCGCGAATGGCGCGGAGTTGCTCTTTCGTAGGCTGGACATAACCGGTCTCGTCAATCGCGCGCGATTGCACGAACATCGGCTTTCCGTCCCAGACGTGATCGAGATAGAAGCGCGTCACTGCCTTGTCGCCGGGCTCGGTCCCCAGACGCGCGGTCTGCCAGTTCACGCCCCCATCAATCGACACATCGACACGCGCGATCTTGCCCAGACCCGACCATGCCAGCCCCGTGATGACCATCGGCCCCGGACCATGCCCGATGGGCATTTGCGGCGAGGGCGAGGTGACGACGGATTTCGCATGCATGGCCCATGTCCATTTGCGTGCGCGCCCGTCAGGCATCAGGTCGGTGTATTTCGATGTCTCTTCGCGGCTCTGGACCGGGCCATCCATGACGCCGATGCGGCGCAGCCATTTGACCCAGAGATTGCCCTCCCAGCCCGGCACAACCAGCCGGACAGGATAGCCATGCTCCATGCGCAGCGCCTCGCCATTGGCGAAAAACGCGATCATGCAGTCATCAAGCGCCTTTTCCATCGGGATCGAGCGGCCGTTCGAGGAGGCATCATGGCCTTCGACATAGATCCACGACCCTTCGGGTTTGACGCCGGCCTCGTTCAGAAGCGTGCGCAGCGTGACGCCGGTGTATTCCATGTTGTGGATCATGCCATGGGTGAATTGTGCGCCATTAAGTTGCGCGCCGCCCCATTCCATGCCGCTATTGGCCGCACATTCGCAGAAATGCACGCGCGTTTCGCGCGGCAGGCGCATCAGATCGCCGAAGGTAAAGACCAGCGGGCGTTCGACCAGCCCGTTGATCATCAGGCGGTATTCATCCTTGCTGATCTCGATGGCACCGGAATGGTGCCGCTCGAAGGCGCAGCCCTGCGGCGTGATCGTGCCGTCAAGCGCATGAATCGGCGTGAAGTTGATCGAACTGATGGGATCAGCGGTCAGCCATTCCACATTGCGCCGCACGACGTGATCCTCGAAATGAATCGGCATCCCGTAAGGCGTGGCATCCACCCCTTCGCCCAGAAACGAGGCGAAGGGCTGGACTTCCGTAATCAGCGGGTCGGGGGTCGAGGCTTTCGCCCCGGCCCCGACCACGGCGCCCCCGGCTGCCAGCCCTGCGGTGCGCAGGAAATCGCGGCGGGAGGGGCCGCGCGGCGTTTCGGGGGCGTCATTTGTGGTGTCTGACATGACGACGGTTCCTCTGGTTGTTTTCTTGGGTTACAGACCGCTGACCTGAACCGAGGTGTTCGGCTCAAGGTTCACGCGGCCAATCTTGCGGATATGGTTTTCGACAACGTCCCAGATCTGGGGGCCTTCCGTTTCCGGGTTGACCGAAGCCCAGCCTGCGACGACATAGTTGCGCGCGGGATCAATCGCCTCGCCGGTGCTGAGAAGCGTCATGTTCGAGATACGCTCGTTGACCGGGGCGGATACATCGACATGATAGCCAAGCCCGCCGATGCGGACCATGTCGCCGCCCTGCTGGAAATAGGGATCGGGGTTGAAGATGTTGTCGGCCACGTCTTCCAGAACCACCTTCAGGAACTCGCCGGTCATTTCTGTCCGGTAGCACTGGCCATAGGTCATCGATGTGACGTTATGGATGTCCTCGCGGGTGATCGCATCGCCCGGCAGCAGGCTCGCGCCCCAGCGCACGCCCGGTGACATGGCGATTTCCGCGTCGCGTTCTTCAATCATCGCTTCGCAGATCAGATCATCCCAGGTGCCGTTGAAATTGCCCCGGCGATACAGAAGCGAGTCGGTATGACCGATCACTTCCTCAAGCTGGTCCTTGAAGGGCGCGCGCTCGGCGTCGATCAGGGCCGCCATGTCGGCATCGGGGGTGATCACATCGGCGAAGATCGGGATCAGCTTGTGGCGGAAGCCCATCATCCGCCCGTCGCGCACATCCAGATCCAGACGGGTGACGAACTTGCCGTGGCTGCCAGAGGCGATCAGCAGCGTTTCGCCCACGATCACGGGTTCGGGCAGGGCGTCATGGGTGTGGCCGGTCAGAACCACGTCAATGCCGGTGACGCGGCTGGCCATCTGGCGGTCCACATCAAAGCCGTTATGCGACAGAACGACCACCAGTTCGGCCCCCTGCGCGCGCACTTCGTCGACCATTTCCTGCATCCGGCTTTCACGGATGCCGAAGCTGAAATCGGGGAATTTCCAGCCCGGATTGGCAATCGGCATATAGGGGAAGGCCTGACCGATCACCGCGATCTTCACGCCGCCGCGGTCGAACCATGTGTAGGGTTCAAACTCTTCCGATGGCTCATTCCATTCATTGTCGAAGATGTTCTGCCCGAGGAAGGGGAAGGGCAGGTCGGCCACGATATCACGCACGCGGTCTTGCCCGAAGGTCCATTCCCAATGCGAGGTCATCGCCTCGACCCCGAGTTTGTTCATCACATTGACCACATCCTGCCCATCGGTCAGGAAACTGGTCATCGAGCCGTGCCATGTGTCACCGCCATCCAGCAGAAGCGCATCAGGCCGATCGGCGCGGATGGCTTTTACCACGGTCGCCACGCGGTCCATGCCACCCATGCGCCCATATGTGCGCCCCAGTGCCTCGAAATCCGGGTAGGTCAGGGCATAGGCGTCGGCGGAACCCGGCGTCAGGTTGAACATCTTGATGAAATCATGTCCCACGACATGCGGCGGTTTACCTTTCACGCCGCCCACGCCGATATTCCATTCGGGTTCACGGAACCAGATCGGTTTGAGCTGGGCGTGAATATCAGTGATATGGATCAGCGAGACATTCCCGAACGTGTCGAAGCTTAGCAGATCATCTTGCGTCAGCGCCTGTTGTGCGGCCAGTTTCGACCAGTTGCCGAAACCGGAAATACCGTAAAGCGCAGAGGCCGCGATCGAAGCCTGCAGGAATTCGCGCCGGGATATCATGGGGTGTGCTCCTTGACTGAGATGGCGTGACTTCGGAGGAAGAAGTCGCATGCCAATCTGCGAAAGTTTGAATGTTCTTGGGCAAAAAAGAACGCCAGACTGCTGTGGGGCGCCGCACAGGCAGCGCCCCGTCAGACAGTTACTGACGCACCGACACGCCCTCGATGGGCAGGCCCAGACCACGCGAGGACACATAGAGTTCCAGCGCGGTGAACTCGGGCGAGCCTTCGCGGAACGTCTCGCCGCGGGTATCGCGGATACAGCCACGGAAACGCTGATGCAGCGGAACGATGGTCGCATTCTTCAGGCGGTAGGTGGGAAAGCCGTTCGACATGCCTTGCGACAAGTGGTCCGCGCGGATCATCCGGCCCCAGTTGTCCTCGTGGCAATTCGCGCAAGACATTTCCAACTGGCCGAAGCGCGTGTAATACATCTCGCGGCCTTGTTCCCAGAACGGCTCATAGGCGCCATCCATCTGAACAGCGACGGGCATGCCGCGTGATTGCAACGAGATCAGCGACGTCATGTCCTTCATGGGCTCGCTGTTCCAGCCCCAGGCATCGGCTTCCATACGCTCGGTGCGGCAGTTATTGACATAGTGCTCCAGCGCCCAAAGCTCGCCGTTCTCGTTGATCTTCGGCATGACAGCCCGGACACCGGCCATGGATTCCACGTCACCGTGGCAATCCGCGCAGGATTGTCCCGCGCCGCCATCCGCAACGTCCCAACGGTCGCGACCGCGCTCGGTGAACAGGATACCTGGGTTGTCGAAATCATCCATTTGCAGTGCACGGGTTTCATCCGTGCGGAACAGCCAGCCCGAGTAGATTTCGGGAAACACGCCGCCCAGATGCTCTGGTGGTGCGGCGCGTGTCGCAAGGTGCAATTCACCTTCGATGATCAGTTCAGCATCGGGATGCGGGTCTGCCTGAGCCATGCCTGTCAGCATGGCCCCGCAAATGGCCGCAGTGGCCCAAAGCTTGGTGATGGTCTTCATGCGTTGTCTCCTCCCAGACTGGCTGCGACCTTGGATACTCAACCGACTTCGAAAGCCTGGGTCTCCGAATAGACCGAGCCATCATCGTCGTACCATGTGAAGACGAAATCAGCCGACTCCTCGACCTTCACATCGAATTCAACGTAGGGGTTGGCCGAGATGGCCGGATGCATTTCCATATCAACAACCATCTTGCCACCATATTCACAGGTGAAACGGTTGATGATCTGGCGCGGAATCGTGTTGCCGGAACCGTCACGGCGCGTGCCGGTTTCCATGTTGTGGCTGATCAGCGTCTTCACTTCCACGACGTCGCCGGCTTTGGCGGAACGTGGCAGGCGGATGCGGGGTCTGACGTCAGACATGGGATGTCTCCTAGATTGGATGTTGGAAGGTCAGGGCAGGCCGGATCAGCCGCCGCAGCCACCGATTGTCACTTTCACTTCGACTGCGCCGCGCGCGTAGCTGCCATCGGCCAGTTTGGCGATCGCGATGACATCCTGCGTGCCGCCAAGGCGGATACGGGTTGCCGCGCGCGAGGTGCCGGCCCCTTCGCCGAAATTGAACGTGGCAACGCCCGGTGTCGGGTTGCCAGCGGCCAGCATCAGGATCGATACAGCGCCAGCGGCCTCGACCTCGATCGGCACAGTGTTGCCGTTCTCGGCAATCTCGGGGGCGTTGATCGTGACGCCGCCATCAGCCACGGCAGCACCACCTGTGAATGCAGAAATCGCATCGTCAACAGCCGAGGCGCTCGCCACGCCCGGAACCATTGCGACAGCGGCCACGCCAAGGCCAAGTGCCATGGTATCGCGTCTTGTCAGCATGTTGTCATCCTCTCATATACTTGCGTTTCAGGTCTCTGTCCCAGTCGTGGCCTTTCGGCTTACCAATCGGTCAGCGTCATCAAATAGGCTACGATATCTTCAATCTCCTGTGCTGACAGCAATGTGGAGAAGGTATCGGGGTCAGGGGCATTGCCCGTATAGGCGTTGCCCGGACGGATATAATCCGCCGGATTGTCGTTGTAGAAAACCGGCATCATCGATTCGGGGAACACGCGCTTGGCATTCGCCACAATCCCGCGCAGTTCGGCCTCGCTCCAGCGGGCGCCTGCGCCGTCGAGCGGCGGGGCAATATTACCCTGGAAATCATGTTCGGGCTGGGCCGAATTCACGTGACAGGACAGGCAGTTCCCGATGGACCGGCTGGCGAGGGCATTCGCGCCTGCGACGGGATCGCCCGGAGCGC
>JAFIEL010000086.1 GCA_020832585.1 Natronohydrobacter sp.
AGACGTAGTGGTTCGCCATGGCCAAGAAGCGGATATTGACCTGCCGCGCCTTGCCCAGATGGCGCGATATTTGCATGTCCGGTGCGGATGCGACCGCTGACGATCGTCAAGCCAGCGCCAGACCCTCGCGCGGGATGGCAACGCGTGTTTCGCGCCCCATCAGATCCAACAGAACCCAGACGCGCTTGTCGCTGTCGATCTTCGCGATCCTGGCGACGAAAGACGCAAATGGACCGGAGGTGACACGCACTTCATCTCCCGTCGCAAGCTCTTCTGGCGGGCAGAAGACATCGCTTTCGTCGCAACGGCTTCGGAGCGCGTCGATCAGCGTCGGATTGACATAAGTGGGTGAGCCACCAAAGCTCACGATCCGACTGACGCCCCGCGTCGCGGAAATCGCGCGCCAACCGCTCGGCACTCCGGCAAGATTAACAAAGGCATAACCCGGAAAAAGCGGACGTTTTACGGTTGAGAAACCCGTGCGGGTGCGGCGTGTTTCAACGCATAGCGGAATGAAATGCGTGAAGCCCTGCTGATGTATGTTTCTGGACGCTATATTCTGACAGTTTGGCTTGAGCTGCGCCAAAACCCACGAATCCGTCGCATAGTCTGTCGATTTGAATATCCTGGTCATTTCTGGCCTTCAGAATCTGAATCGATTGAAAATCATCACGAAACTCGCCCCGGCGTGAGCTTTGCGTCGTCCTGGGTCTCGGTCGGGAACAGACGAAGTCGCAGTGCATTCACAATCGCTGCGTTGGAGAAGAACCGACGCGAGGCGAGCGAAATCCCGAGCATATATGTGCCCACGAAAAGCACGCTGAATCCGAAGAGCGCCAATGCGGACAAAGCGGGTTTATCCCACAGCAGGACACCGGTAATGATCGGGACAATCACGAAAGGCATCATCACTGCCGTCGCAATCGGGTTCGACAAACGGCGGCGGGCACGGCTGAACAGCGCCAATTCAAGTGCGCGCATCACCAACTGGTGAAAATGGAGCCTGTCGGGATGAGAAATCGGCCTGTTGCGACGCCAGCGGCGATAGACAGCCAGATGCAGATCCGCCAAAGGCCAGAAGAAAACCAGGAAAAGTGCAAAGGCAATTGCCTGGTCGGTGCGTGCAACCAGCAATATCGCGATCCATGCAAGGATGAACCCGACAGTATAGGCCCCCGCATCCCCCAGAAAGATACGTCCGCTGGGATAATTCAGGATCAGGAAGCCAAGCAATGCCGCGCAGGTCGTCAGGCTGATCGCAGCGAGCACGGGCTCATTGGCAGCAGACGCGATGAAAAACAGGCCCAAAGCGGTGCAAAACGCGACGCTGCCTGCGAAGCCGTTCAGACCGTCGATCAGGTTGAACGCCTGTGTCACAGAGCTTGCCACCAGCACGGTGATGAACATGCCCACGATCGCAAAGCGCAAAACAGTGTCAAACGCCGCAACCCCGATCGAAGACACCCAATAGCCTGTTATCCAGATCATCAGGGCGCTTGAGACAATCGTCGCCAACAGCCGGCTACGCGGGCGCAGCGGATATCCGAAATCTTCCAGCAAACCGGCCAGAAACACAGGAAAAACGGCGAGGGACAATGAGACGAACAAATGCTGATAGGCGTCGAAGATCAGCGCATGTGCAGCCAGAAGCGCGGCCAGAAAAGCCACTCCGGCAAGCCTTGGGGCGGGTGCGACATGCGACGCCTGAACAGCCTCGCTGTCGCCTGACCGCTTGTACAAAGTGCCTTGCAGAAGCTGAAACTTCCAGACCGTCAATGCGCATATCGAGCCTGAAATCAACGTGATCGCAATTAGCGAGAAAAAAGAAATATTCATGATCTCAAACAAATATGCACCCATATTATTTCGACACGAAAAATGAGTGCGATGAGAATACGCTCCCCACCGCGCTGAGTTTTGCGAAGTTAAATACTCGGAAAGGTCACTCAAAAACGCTGACACAACCTACGAAAAAACGGGTCGCCAGATTCTCTCGTTAAGATTGTATTCGGGCAACTTCGCAACTGCAGAAAGAATTATTCAGAAGCGCGAGTAATGATAGTTAAAATTCAACGTGCAGATATTGTAGGCATTATTAACCAATATTAATTATGTTTAAATTTTAAACATAGATTTTGTTTATTTATCGGTCAGTATCTTCTGGGTAAGAAGTTCGAACGGACTGTTTTTTCATCATGGATGGCGCTGTCGGTCGCGATGTGGTCGGCGCGAAAGCACGTAGCGAACACTCAGGCAGAAGGACCCATGTCGATGTCAGGGCGATCAACGTGGTATTTTGTGTGCGATGAGATTTGCATCAGCGGCTACGCCACCCAACCCGTCAGTCAGGCCTGTGACGCTGCGACCAGGGTGGCCTATTTTGTAGTTTTCTCGACCTGTCGCGCGGATCTGGCGGCAGACGAGGTCGGCTCATGAAGGACTGGGCAGACCCGCGCATGAAGCAGATCATCGCAGCCGAACTCGCCTTCGAACGCGATGTTGCAGCCTCAACGGTACTTCCCCGGTTTCGGCGGAATGGAACGACCTGGGAGTTGCTTTTGCTTCTTGCGGCATCGCAAGGCACAGCAGAAGACGGGATATATCAGACGCTTGAACAGGTTCAGACTTCCTATCTCGGCAAGCCGGCCCTGACGAAATTCCTGCGCGATTGCCGCACCGAAGGAAGCCTGACCTTCGATGTTCACGAAAAGCGCAGCAGCCGCCGCATGTCGCTGAGCGAAGAGGTGCATGCTGAAATCCTGGCGCTGTTTTCAGCGCATGCAAAGCGCCTGTCTCAGGCACTCAACCATCCCGAAGACGACATCTCAGAGGATGACACCACGTCATGATCTTGCCTTTAATGCTTTCAGTCCGCGACAGGCTTTCCATGCTGAATACAAACCTGCAGCGCTCTGGCGACGGTCCATTCATCATCTCGGGACCACGGCGCGCGACCGCAGGTGCCATGCCGGGCACGCGAAGCGTCGCGCGATCCCTGAGTCGCAAGACGGGGCGCTGGTCAGGTATCTGCCTGACCCTCGCGCTCATCGCGGCTTGCACGGAAACCCATGTGCGCTTCCCGGTTTCCGAAGAGGCGCAGCGCAACCTGCCGGAAGGGGTTGAGGTGATCCGGCTTGATGCCTCAAATATAAGCAGCTTTACCAAGCCGGTGCGCGGATATCAGGCAACGCGTTTGCCTGCCGGTCGGGACTGGACCTATCTTGTCGGGCCGACCGATGTTCTGAGTGTGATCGTGTTCGACCATCCGGAACTGACCCTGCCCGCAGGCCCCGAACGATCCGCCGAAGAATCGGGGTTCAATGTTCAAAGTGACGGCACCTTCTACTATCCATTTGTCGGCCAGGTTCGTGCGAGCGGTCGCAGGCCAGAACAGATTCGCGAAGACCTTACTGTTCGGCTGGCCGAGTTCATTCCAAGCCCCCAACTGGAAGTGCGTGTCGCGACTTTCAACTCTCAAAGCGTCGTTGTTGCGGGCGAGATCAAGTCTCCCAATCGCCAGCGCCTGACGACCGTGCCCTTGTCACTGGTCGAGGCAATCAACGCCGCTGGTGGTTTTACGGATAATGCCGACCTGCGCGGCGTCACTGTGCAGCGGCAGGGCACTCTCTATCCGGTCGATGTCGAGGGCTTCCTTTCGGGCGGCCTTACGCAGAACAACCCGATCCTGCGCAATGGCGATGTCGTCAATGTTCCAAGGCGGCGCGCCCTCGAAGCCTATCTCTTGGGAGAAATCGCGCGGCCAAATGTCATGGATCTGTCGCGCGAACCGGTCACATTGACCCAGGCGATCACCCGCCTTGGCGGGCTGCAGGCACCGCGCGCCGATGCTCGCGGGATTTTCGTGTTCCGGATCGACGGCGCATTGACCCGCGTCTTCCAGTTGGATCTGCGTTCTCCGACAGGGCTGTTGCTTGGAACCCAGTTCCTTCTGGAGCCCGGCGATGTGGTCTATTCCGTCAGAACACCGCTGCAACGCTGGAATGACACGATCACCCAACTGCTCCCGACCGTGCAGGCCGTCTCCGCGGTCGATTCGCTGGCGAACTAGGCATTTCGTATGTTTGACTCCATCCTTGTCGTCTGTGTCGGGAATATCTGCCGATCCGCAGCCGGAGAACGCCTGCTTGCGAAGGCCCTTCAGCAGCGTGGCCTTTCGATCAAGGTATCCTCGGCGGGCATTGGGGCGCTGGTGGGGCATCCCGCCGATGACATGGCCAGTGATGTCGCGGCAGCCAATGGCGTGTCATTGGACGGTCATGTGGCTCGGGCGTTTTCGTCCGAACTGGCCCGCAGCCATGACCTGATCCTTGTGATGGAACCGGGCCACAAAGATGCGATCCGGCGCAATGCGCCGGAACTGTCCGGACGTGTCATGGCGTTTGATCTCTGGACAAAGGGCAACGGCATCCCCGACCCCTACAGGAAATCGCGCGAGTTTCATGAACATGTCTTCGACGATCTTCATTCCGCCGCGGAAGCCTGGGCGCAATACCTCGCTGACAAATCGCCCGGCGTACAACGACATAAGGACAGACCGGAATGAATGGCACCCAGCGCGACAGGCGGTTTCATTCGGACAGGTTCCGGGGCGACACGCATTTCAAGTCGGGGCCTGACAGGTTCCACCAGTTGGCGCCGTACACGCTGAGCAGGAAAGTTGCGCCATGACGCGAGAAATACAGGTGCAGCCCGAACAGGCTGATGACGAGATCGACCTTGGCAAACTGGTCAATGTGATCTGGCGCGGCAAGTTCATTGTTCTGGCCAGCATCATCGTCGCAATTCTCTTCGGCGCTTTCCATCTGGCGAATACACGTCCGACCTTTCAGGCGGATGCTCTGTTGCAACTGGAAGAACGCAGCGGGCAGCTTGCACTGCCTGACGGCATGCGCGACCTGCTTGGCACCGAGCCGCGCAGCGTCACGGAAATAGAGGTGTTGCGATCGCGTCTTGTCCTTGGTCAGGTGGTGGCAGCGCTGAACCTTGACTGGCAAGTGTCCCCTGTGACAGCGCCAATGGTCGGAACGATGCTGGCGCGATACCCCATTCCGCTTCCCGACATGCCCGGCCTGCGTGCCTTTGCCAGACCGGGAGAGACGCTTGAGCTGGATCTGCTGGCGGTCCCTCCGCGCTGGATCAATCGGGCGCTGGAACTCGAAGTCACGCCACAGGGCTATCGGCTGGTAACGCCAGACGGGGACGTTCTGGAAGGCATCGTCGGCGACACGCTGCGCCGCGAGGATCTCGGCTTCGCTCTCAGCGTTTCGCAACTGACAGCCCCGCCGGGCCGACAGTTCATGATCACGCAACGCGACGAGCTTTCCGCCATCAATCGTCTGCGTTCAAACTTGCAGGTTTCGGAACGCGGGCGGAGTTCCGGGATCCTCGAGGTGCGCCTTACCGGGCCAAATCGTGCTGCAAATGCGCGTATTCTCAACGAAGTGATCCAGTCATACCTGCGCCAGAACATTGAACGCAGCGCGGCAGAGGCCGCCAACAGCCTCGAATTCATCCGCGGCCAGCTGCCCGAAGCCGAACGTGAACTCCGCGAGGCCGAGGATGCGCTGAACCGCTACCGGCAGCAGCAGGTTTCTGTCGATCTGAGCTTCGAGACACAGAACCTGCTGACCCAGATCGGCCGGATCGAAGGGGAATTGCGCGACCTGCAACGACAGGAAGATGAAATCCGCCAGCGCTATACAACCAGTCACCCGGTCTATCGCCAGTTGCTGGATGACCGCGCAAGGCTGGAGCTTCGCCTTGCAGAACTGCGCGACGATGTCGGCGGGTTGCCGGAAACCCAGCGCGAAATCCTGAACCTGACGCGCAATGTCGAGATCGCACAAGGGATCTACACCCGGCTTCTGACCCGCGCCCAGGAAGTCGAAGTGCTGCGCGCAAGTACAGTCGGCAACGTCCGGATCGTCGATGCGGCCGCGTCAGGCTCATCCGCAGTCGCACCGCGAAGGAATCTTATCCTGGCGCTGGCAATCGTGCTCGGCGCGATGGCGGGGATCGCGGTGGTTCTCACAAGGGAATGGTTGCGCAGGGGGCTTCAGGACGCGGCAGAACTGGAGCGGGCGGGATTGCCTGTCTTCGCGACAATCAATTACTCCCCCCAGGCCGACTTGAAAGAGGCGCGCAAGGGACATCTGCCGATTCTGGCCCTGAGCGATCCGACAGATCTTGCGGTCGAGGCGTTCCGCTCACTGCGCACCAGCCTCCATTTCGGCATGCTCGATGCCAAGACACGCTCCATCACCATTACCAGCTCACATCCCGGCGCAGGCAAGAGTTTCACCGCCGTCAATCTTGCCGTGATCGCAGCACAGGCCGGTCAGTCAGTCTGTCTGGTCGACGCAGATATGCGCCGCGGACAGCTTCGCCGATATTTCAACCTTCCACGCAATCAAGCCGGGCTTGCAGAGGTCCTGTCGGGCGTGGTCGATCCTGATCAAGCATTGATCCACAACATCCTGCCGAATGTGTCCTTTCTGCCAACGGGTCGCTATCCGCCGAACCCGTCGGAATTGCTGATGCGCCGGGAATTGCCCGAACTTGTCAGCCGTCTGGATCGCAATTTCGATCTGACGATCATCGACAGCCCGCCCGCGTTGGCCGTGACCGATCCGATCATTCTGGGCAAGGCAAGCGGCGCGACGATCCTGATCGTGCGCCATGACGTCACCCCTATGGCAGAAGTGCTCAGTGTGGTCAGAAGCTTCGAGACAGCCAATCTGCGCCTTTCCGGGGCAGTTCTGAACGGCTATGACCCGCGCAAGGCCGGGTCAGGCTATGGTTATGGCTATGGGTATGGATATGGCTACCGCTATGAATACAAGTCACGCACCGACTGATCAGCCGATACGCGATCAACGCGGCACGATCCGCTGATCCCGCGTGCTGGTCAACGCCGCGCCCCTTGGGCGCTCGCGCGCGGTATGCTCACCTCGGAAAATGACGCAGCGCACGTCCGGACAATGTTCTCGTAAGCGCGGTTGCGCCGGTGGATCGCCGCAAAAAGCTCTTCCCGGGTTTTCGGGGCAAGTTCGATGTTCCACTTGTTGCGCTTGTTTTCCTGCGGCTTGAACAGCAGCAAGCCATCCTCACGACGGTCCCGCAGGAAGTTCAGCTTCGCCGACATGCCAAGCGAATTGGACTGCACTTCCTCGACAAGTTCGAACAAACCGATCTCTCGCTTGCCATAGGCGTGGGCAAGGATCATCAGCATTTCCCAGGTTGCCGAATTCCGCCTGAAAATACTCAACTCCTTGACTTGCCCGGTTGAACGATAGAACTCCAACTCGACTTCAATGAGTTTCTGGATGCAGTCCATCCGACTTTCAAATTTAGCTCCGATATAGCTGTCCATTCAAGAACCCCTCGTTAGTGCCCCCCAAAATGATCGCACGGCCAAAGCCTGGGCGCTGCCAAACGCGATCTGTTCTCTGGTCACAGGTCTGTGCAAAGCAACTTTACGAGCAAACACCTAAGCATATACAAAGAACCCACGCTTTGACTTGGCGCACAGGCCTGTGACCGCTTTCTAAAAAATAGTCAGCAACAACAATCTAGCACATGGTAGCGACAAAAACTGTCATGTCCTAATGATTTCTGCCCAGAAACCGCGCTTTAATCTTGGGCAAAAGGATCTGCGTCACGAATGCGCACATCAGCGGATGATCGCTTCCGGGACCGCGTTGTGCGATGTTCGGTGGCGATGATCTGGCCCAACGCGCCATTTTGCGCTAACTCTAGCCTAGACTAAGGCAGATCAGAGGGTTTTTCTGGTGTCATTTGAAAAATCGCTTGATCTGCTTCGGCTCGCAGACATGGCGGCGGCACGACATGGCGGTGTCTCATTGCGCGACATCACCGAAGAATTCGGCTGCAATCAACGCACCGCCCAGCGCATGATTCGCGCGCTGGAAACGACTTTCGACAATGTTTCCTACAGAGTTGACAGCGACATGCGCCGCTGGTGGACCTTGCGTGATCGCAACAAGCTGGGCATGCCGCGCTTGCGCGATGTCGAACTGGTCGCGCTGGAAATGGCGATTCGCCGCGCGCAACGCGAGCAGGCCGACTCCGAGACGCGCGCCCTTGTCCAGTTGCGGGACCGTCTGCTGGCAAGCATCCCCAGACCCCATGCGCGCCGTGCCGAGTCCGATGCCGAAGCCTATCTTGAAGCGAACGGTTTCGCCAGCAGACCCGGCCCCCGCGTACGCCTTGATCCTGTAGTGTTAGGTGCGATCCACGAAGCCTTGAAAGCCCCGTTCTCGCTCGAAATCACATATCAGGGCGCGCGGGATGCACATGAGCGGACGCGGCTGGTCGAACCCTACGGCCTGATTCTGGGCCCGCGTCGCTATCTGATCGCGAAGGAAGTGAACAACTCCGGATCATTTCGCCGCTTTCGCGTCGATAGAATCAGGCAAGCGCAGATCACCGGGCAATCCTTCGCCCGTGATGCAGAATTCGATCTCGACAGATTCTCTGCGCGTGCCTTTGGTTCCTTCCATGCAGATGCCGAATATGGTCCGGTCATCTGGCGGTTTACCCCGCAGGTCGCAGATGTTGCGCGCGATTTCCAGTTCCATCCAGATCAGGTCGTGACCGAAGAGCAGGATGGCGGGCTGCGGGTCGAATTTTCCGCTAGTGGATGGATCGAGATGGCTTGGCATCTCTATCAATGGGGCGATCAGGTCGAGGTGATTGCACCTCTGGAACTGCGAAAGCTGGTTGCCGATTATCGACGCTCGGATATTGCTGTGGTGCCCTGACAGAGCAGAGCACGCTGCGGGCAGCGCGCGAGGGTGTCAGAGCATAGGGTTTCAGCGCGCATCGCAGGTTGCAGGTTGGCGAACTTGAACGGCCCCTGTGCATGCTCAGGCGGTTGAGATGCTTCAGATGCGCATTCTGTCTCATGTAACCGGACGCAAACCCCTAGTCGGGCATTCCGACATGGCCACTGCACACAGTTCCGCGCTATCCTGAGATCCGGGATCGGTGGCGACTTGCCCTGAAGGACCTCGTCCCGGCAAACCGCCCGCCAGAGGCGATTCACGTCCGCCCGGGGCTTCTCCTCCTTGGTCCCGGCCGAGGTGCTGGCGATAACATAGCGGCCTATCCGGGGCAGTCCGCGTCGCCGTTTTGAACGGCTTCACCGCACTCGGCATCCCAGTCACAGAAGCCGTGGGATAAGTCTGTCCGGGGAAGGGGGAGCCCTGTCCGTCACCCGATTTGTGCAACAGAGCCATGCTGAACCGCTTGCGTTCAAA
The DNA here is from genome assembly GCA_020832585.1 of Natronohydrobacter sp. Classification (GTDB taxonomy): domain Bacteria; phylum Pseudomonadota; class Alphaproteobacteria; order Rhodobacterales; family Rhodobacteraceae; genus Roseinatronobacter. The sequence goes on from JAFIEL010000086.1 coordinate 9,303, forward strand.
CGCATCATTGGCGACCGGACAGGCAACGCCTGCGCGACGCGTTGCGATACCAGCAATAATTCGGCCTCGATCCGGTTTACAAACTCTGCGCGACAGCCCATCTATCCGACAACCGTGCACAAGGCTCCCGCGACATGCGCCACATTGCCCTGATTCTGGGTTTCCTGCTGGTCCTGTCCAGCCTGCATCCGGGGCATCGCCAGTCCGGCGGCGCTGTGGTGTCCGACCTTCAACCGGTAGGGGTGCTGCCTGTCGGGGCAGAAAGCCCCGGACGTGGTGATCCACGCTCGGAACCAGAGCCCTCAAGCAGCGCAGATGACCTGCTATGTCACGATTGCTTCAGCGCGCTGGCCAGTCAAACACCGCATCCGTGCCATGGCACAAGTGCCTTCTCGCAGCCGGAACCGACGCGTGTCCTGACAGGCCACCCGGCGCGCGCACCGCCGCGCCTGACCTGAGCAACGCGCAATCGCCTGATTTCAGGTTCAAAGACCCATCTTCATTCAGGAGGTCGCAGATGGATACTCTGCGTCTATGGCTCGTGGTCGCTTTCTTCGCCGGAACGTTGATCTACACGGTCCTCGTGATGATTCTGCAGCCCGTGTGATCACCGCAGGCGGCGGGCAGGGCGCAGATGGTTCGCGCCGCGATGCGTCATGCCTGCCCCCCCGCCCCGGCAACATTCACCGATACCCCCCAGGTCTTGCAGGCCGCTGCAAGACCTGTTGGCAAGGGCGCATCCGTGTAGAAACTGTCCATATGCGCAAGCGAGCCGATCCGCGCCGGGGCGCGGCGTCTGAACTTCAGATGATCGGCGACCAGAAAGCTGCGCCGCGCCTGTTTCAGGATCGTCTGGCTGACGCCGACCTCCTGAATGTCGAAATCCAGCATGTCGCCATCTTCATCCACAGCAGAGCAACTGATCACCGCCAGATCGAACTTGAATTGCTGAATGGCCTGCATCGCGACCGTGCCCACCAACCCGCCATCGGCGCGGCGCAACAACCCGCCAACCACGATGATCTCGCAACTGGGATTGTCCACCAGAATATTCGCGACATTCAGATTGTTCGTCAGCACCATGATATCACGATGGCCCAGCAGGGCGCGGGCAACGGCTTCCGTGGTGGTGCCGATGTTCAGGAAGATCGAGCAGCCATTGGGAATGTCCCGTATCGCCGCTTGCGCGATGGCGGCCTTGCCCGCCTCGTTCAGATCGCGCCGGTCCTGATAGCCGATATTGGCAACGGTCGAGGGCAGGATCGCGCCGCCATGAATGCGCTGCAACTTGCCTTGATCCGACAGTTCGGCCAGATCACGGCGGATGGTCTGGTGGGTCACGTCAAATTGCGCCGCCAGTTCCTCGACGGACACACGCCCGTCCCGGCGCGCGATGATCTGGATATCGCGCAGGCGTTCGGATTGCGACATGGCTCTCTCCCCTGTGCTGGGCGCGATGATTCGACAGGTGTCCGGCAAACGCAGGACATGCTGCCTGACACGCTCCGCCCAAATGTTCGTTTTCGGCAGAATGGCATATCTTGCGAAAAAAACTATAGGAACAAAACAAAAACAAATCGCTTTGATATGTTCGAAAAAAATAAATCGAACATGAATGGGGCGTAATCGAAAAAAATCTTGTGCAAATCGAACGTTCCGGCATAGCGTGCTGCCACATCTGCTGCTACGCTTTGGGAGGGCGTATGTCGCCAATCAACGCATCTTCAACACCGGCAGAACCGGTCCATGACCTGCTGATCATCGGCGGCGGGATCAACGGCTGCGGGATTGCCCGCGACGCTGCCGGGCGCGGCTTGTCGGTTGTGCTGTGCGAAAGGGGCGATCTTGCAGGCGCGACATCTTCGGCCTCGACCAAGCTGTTTCACGGCGGGTTGCGCTATCTGGAATATTTCGAATTCCGTCTGGTGCGCGAGGCACTGATCGAACGCGAAACCCTGCTGCGCGCCATGCCGCATATTTCCTGGCCCATGCGTTTCGTGCTGCCCTATCACAAGGACATGCGTTTCGAGAGCGATACGCCCACCTCGAAACTCCTGGGGCTGTTCATGCCTTGGATGAAGGGGCGGCGTCCGGCCTGGCTGATCCGGCTTGGCCTGTTCCTGTATGACAATCTTGGCGGGCGCAAGATCCTGCCGGGCACATCGACCCTTGCGCTGACCGGCGCATCCGAAGGTGCGCCCTTGCAGGAACGCTTTGCCAAAGCCTATGAATATTCCGATTGCTGGGTCGAGGATTCGCGCCTGGTCATCCTGAATGCCCGTGATGCCCAGGCGCGCGGCGCGCGGATCGAGACCCGGACAGAGGTCGTGTCCGCCGCTGCCGTCGACGGCATCTGGCAGGTCACGGTCAAAACCGAAAATGAAACGAAAACGCATCGGGCGAAGATGCTGGTCAATGCCGCCGGGCCCTGGGTCGGCGATGTGATCCATGGCAAACTGCGCCTCAACAGCCGCGAGAATGTGCGACTGGTGCGCGGCAGCCATATCGTGACCCCCCGTCTATACGACCATGACAAATGCTACTTCTTTCAGGGCACTGATGGGCGGATCATCTTTGCCATTCCCTATGAACAGGATTTCACCCTGATCGGCACGAC
>JAFIEL010000087.1 GCA_020832585.1 Natronohydrobacter sp.
GCACCATCACGCCCAACCGCTGGCCTGCCACGTCAATGGCCGCGCCGAAATAATAGCCGCGTTTGTTCGAGGTCGTGCCCAGTGCATAGAACCGCCCCTGCCCGCCTGCCATCGCATCGAAGAAATACGGGCGAAAGGCGAAATTGCCACCGACGAAACTGAGGGGCTGGTCGAAATTCGACGCGGCCAGCGTTACCCCGTCGCGATACATGACATAAAGATCAGACGCACCCAGCAGTTCCGCCGTGTCGCGCAGATAGGTATTGGCGGCCATGATCAGGTCAGGGTCGCGCGGGGCCAACAGAAGCGAGCGGATGGCGCGTTGATCGGCCAGCAATTCGGGCAGGCGCTCGAAGCGTTCCAACTGGCCGCGAATGGTTGATTCGGCCAGATTCAGCGTGTTCTGGCCGCGATCATGCAGGTCCTGAAAGCTGCGGGTCAGTGCCTGTTGATGGGCAAGCCATGTGAGCAGCGCAAGCATTGACAGCGCGAAAGCCGCGCCTGCCCAGATCAGCCCCTTGCCCGGTTGTCGCATCGCGCCCTGTCCGCTGTAGTTCCCTTGGGGGGCATTTAGCACGGACGGGGCGCAAACTGTCAAATGCGCGGCTCAGGCGTTGAACAGGAAATGCAGCACATCGCCGTCCTTGACCTCGTAGCCCTTGCCCTCGACCCGGAATTTGCCCGCTTCCTTGGCACCGGCTTCGCCGTTATGGGTGACATAATCATCATAGGCGACGGTTTCGGCGCGGATGAAGCCGCGCTCGAAATCGCCATGAATGACGCCTGCAGCTTGCGGCGCAAGCGTGCCTTTGGCGATTGTCCAGGCGCGGGCCTCTTTCGGGCCGACGGTGAAATAGGTCTGCAGACCCAGAAGCTGATAGCCCGCACGGATCAGACGATCCAGCCCCGGTTCTTCCAACCCCATCTCGGACAGGAACATCTCGGCTTCCTCGGCGTCGAGCTGGCTGATTTCTTCCTCGATCTGCGCGGAAATCACCACATGGGCGGCCCCTTGGGCGGCGGCCATCGCGGCGACTTTCTCCGACAGCGCATTGCCTGTCCCGGCAGAGGCTTCCTCGACATTGCACACGAACAGCACCGGTTTCGAGGTCAGAAGCTGCAGCATCCGCCAGCTTTTGCGCTCTTCCTCGGACACTTCGACCGTGCGCGCGGGGCGGCCAGCTTCGAGCGCGGCCAGCGCACGGCGCAAGAGCGCGTCCTGTTCCACTGCTTCCTTGTCGCCCCCGCGCAGCTTGCGCGACAGGTTCGCCAGACGCCGCTCAATCGAATCCATATCGGCAATCATCAATTCGGTCTCAATCGTTTCGGCATCGGCCACCGGATCGATCTTGCCCTCGACATGGGTCACATCATCATCTTCAAAGCAGCGCAGCACATGGGCAATCGCATCCACTTCGCGGATATTGGCCAGAAACTGGTTGCCGAGCCCCTCGCCCTTGGACGCGCCGCGCACCAGACCGGCGATATCGACAAAGGTCATGCGGGTCGGGATCACCTCGCGCGATTTGCCGATTTCCGCCAGTTTCATCAGGCGGGCATCCGGCACGGCCACATCGCCCACATTCGGTTCAATGGTGCAGAAGGGGAAATTCGCGGCCTGTGCGGCGGCGGTTTTCGTCAGCGCGTTGAACAGGGTCGATTTGCCGACATTCGGCAGACCCACGATTCCCATCTTGAAGCCCATGACTGTTCCCTTTCACGCGACACCTGCTGCGCGGCGCTTTTAGGGGCAGCCGAGGGGCAAGACAAGGCAACAGCAGTTGATTCCCCGCGCGATTTGGCCCAAACCCGAAACGCAAGACAGGGACCGGGTACACATGACCAGAATCGACCAGACATTCGCCAAGCTGAAATCCGAGGGGCGCAAGGCATTCGTATCCTATATCATGGGGGGCGATCCGGATCTTGAAACCTCGCTTGCGGTGATGAAGGGCCTGCCGGGCGCAGGCGTGGATATTATCGAGCTGGGCGTGCCCTTCACCGATCCGATGGCCGATGGTCCGACGATCCAACTGGCAGGCCAGCGCGCGCTGGAGGGCGGGCAGACGCTGGCCCTGACGCTGGACATGGTGCGCCGCTTTCGTGAAGGCGATGATACGACCCCCATCGTGCTGATGGGCTATTACAACCCGATCTATGCGCGCGGTGTGGATCAGTTCCTGAATGATGCGAAATCAGCCGGTGTGGACGGGCTGATCGTGGTGGACCTGCCCCCCGAGGAAGACAGCGAATTGTGCATCCCGGCACAAGCGGCAGGGCTGAATTTCATCCGGCTGGCGACGCCCACGACGGACGCGAAGCGCCTGCCAAAAGTGCTGCAGAATACATCCGGCTTTGTCTATTATGTCTCGATCACCGGGATCACCGGGGCGGCGGCGGCACAATCGGCAGATGTCGCGCCCGAAGTGGCCCGGATCAAGGCCGCGACCGATCTGCCCGTGATCGTGGGCTTTGGCATTTCCACACCCGATACCGCAGAGGCCATCGCCAGTGTCGCCGATGGCTGCGTCGTGGGATCAGCCATCGTCAAGGAAATCGCGGCAGGCAAGCCGGTGGACGAGGTTCTGGCCTATGTCCGCACGCTCTCGGACGGGGCGCATCGGGGCTGAAACGCAAAAAGCCGCGCTTTTCAGGCGCGGCTTTTCTGTCGTTCTGACACCGGGTGACAGGTCAGAAACCTGCCATTTGCATCGGTGCGGCACCAGCGCCCAGCACGACAGTCCACCACAGTTTGCCGTTTTCGTCCTGATGCCAGCCCACGCCGATTTCATTGGCGCGGCGGTCCAGGATGACGGGGCGCGTTTCCGCCTCGATCATCCAGGCATTGACGGTTTCGACTTCGGTCTCGAAGGTCTCGGAAATCAACTCGCCGACAAAGCTGCCGCTATAGCCTGCACGCTGGGCGCGCTGCATTGGGCTGGACCCGTCCGACCCCCAGTGCCAGGGACGGCTCTGGAAGGACATGTCCTGCGCATGGGTTGCCGCAGCACTGGTCAGCGCCGCATTGGCCTGCAATGGCCCAAGCCCGTTCTGGGCGCGCATGGTGTTGATGCCATCCTGCATCCGCTGGCGCACGCGCGGCGCATCCGCCGGGTTGATTCGCACCACCACCGGCAAGGGGCGCCCGTCGCTGCCAAGGGGAATTTGCGTAGCAGGCGCAGGCGCTTCGCAGGCCGACAGCGCCAGCACGGAGACCGCAATCAATGCGAAGGGACGAAACATGGATAACTCTTTCTCATTGTTCAGGCGTTGCTTAGCGAGTCGGGATCAGGTTTTCAAACACAACTCGGCGTGATCTCGCCGGGCGAGGCAACAGACGTGGCTTTCATGCACTTATCGGCGCGACATGCCAGACCTGAAGCGGATTTCAGGCTTTGATCGTCCCCTTCGGAAAACTGTGGCCCAAAAGTGTTGCGAAATTGACGACGTTGCCCAAAAGAGCCACAGTTCTTTCGAACTATGGATTGCAACTGTCCCGAGAACATGGTTTTCACCAAATCACGACATTTCGTCTTGGGAGCCGGGGACACATTCAAATGTACCGGCGCGTTCTGGAGGTTACTATGAAGAAACTCGCACTCGCAGCTGCCCTGTCTGTTGCGGCTACCTCGGCTTTCGCCGGCGGCCACAGCAAAATGGGCAAGTACTCTGAGCCGGTCATCGAGCCCGCCGTTGTTGTGGCTGAAACCAAAGCATCCTCGGGCGGCATCATCGTCCCGCTGCTGCTGCTCGTCCTGGTTGCTGCTGCTGTTGCCGCGAAGTAATTCGCGCTGCACTGAAGTTATCCATGAAAGGTGACAGGTTTTCCTGTCACCTTTTTTGTTTGTCCGGGTATCTGGTACTGTGGCGCAGGTGCCACCAGACCGCGCGTTACCGCGCAGTCCAGCCCGAGAGATTCGCCTCGATCACGGCCGCCAGCGCATCGATGTGCTGCGCATCGTCATTGAGGCAGGGAATATAGGTGAACTGCTCGCCGCCCGCTTCCTCGAAGCTCTCGCGAATCTCTTCATTGATCTCTTCCAGCGTCTCGATGCAATCGGCCGAGAAGGCCGGTGCAACGACGGCCAGGCGCTTCACGCCCTGACGCGCCAGATCGGCGACGTGATCAACCGTATAGGGCCGCAGCCATTCTTCACGGCCAAAGACGGATTGGAACGTGGTCTGCACCGCGTCCTTGCTCCAGCCCAGTTCCTCGCGCAACAGCCGCGTGGTTTTCTGGCACTGGCAATGATAAGGGTCGCCCTCCATCAGATAGCGCTTCGGCATGCCGTGATAGGATGTCACCAGCACTTCGGGCTTTTCCTCCATCGCGTCATAGGTGCGGCGCACCGAATCAGCCAGCGCGCGGATATAGGCCGGGTGGTCGAAATACGGCGCGACAGTGCGCGCGGCGGGTTGCCATTTCTGGGTCATCAACGCGCGGAAGAACTGGTCGCAGGCCGTGGCAGAGGTCGCGCCTGCATATTGCGGATAAAGCGGGAAAAAGAGGATCTTCTCGCAGCCAGCCGCGACCATCTCATCGACCTTCGACTGGGTTGAGGGATTGCCGTAGCGCATGCAGAAATCGACCATCACATCACCACCGAAACGCGCGGCCATCGCATCGGCCAGTTTTGCGGTCTGATCCTTGGTGATCGTCATCAGAGGACTTTCGCCCTTGTCGTGATTCCAGATCGACTTGTAATTCGCCCCGGATGTGAAGGGCCGCTTGGTCAGGATGATCAGCTGCAACAGCGGCTGCCATTTCCACGCCGGATAGTCGATCACGCGCTTGTCCGAGAGAAACTCGTTCAGATAGCGCCGCATCGACCAGTAATCGTAATTGTCCGGCGTGCCCAGATTGGCCAGCAACACGCCGATCTTCGCCTGCGGCACCGGCGGATGATCGGGATTGGCATGTTCCAGACGCCCTTCGCCGGGCTGGTACATATGCACAGGGCAGCGCCCGGCTTGCGTCTTTGGCTGTGCCTCAAGCATGGCTGTATCCTTCATGGCTCTGACCTCGGCGCTGAAACGGACTTTGCGCTCATGTAACGGTTTTCACCGCGGAATCAATCTTTGGGCGGGGTTTTGATAGGATCGCGCAAGGGAGTTTCCACAGCGCCCAGCGCATCGGCAAGACGTGTCTGCGCGGAACCGGGGCGAAGTGGCCGGGGCTGGCTGTCCGCCGGGGCCCAGCCTGTCAGAAAGACCAGATCGAATGTAGCCTGCAAAAGACCGGCCTGATCCGCGAAATGCGCGGCATAGATCTCGGCGGCGCGGTCGAACAGGTGGCGCGGCGCGACACTGCGACGTCGTGCCGCAAGGGCGTTCTGTTCCCCCATCGCGCGCAGATCGCCGAACAGTGTGCCCAGCGCCCGATACTTGACCTGTTGCGAGGTGACATCGGCCACGGGCAGCGCAAAGCCCGCGCGCTGCAACAAAGCGCCAAGGTCGCGCAGTTCCGCCATCGGCAGCACACGCGGGCTCAGGCCCCCTGTCACCTCGATCTCGGCCTGCGCCAAGACGGCGCGCATTTCGGCCAGCGTCTGCCCCCCCGGTGCCACGGCCAGAAACAACCCGTCAGGGCGCAGCGCATGACGCGCCTGCACCAACTGGCCCACGGGATCGGCGGCCCAGTGCAGGCACATTGCATGGATCACCAGATCATGCGCGCCACGTTCGAGCGCCAGCACCGGATCGTCGGCCACAACACGCGCGCCGGGCAGGAAATCGCCCCAGATCTGCGGCAAGCCGCAGATCACGGCAGGCTGCGTAAACCTTCTGTTAACCTCGCTCAGCCTTAACTGGAGTTCCTCGCGCGCGAGATCGTGCAGGAACAGATCTCCGCCTGCCCGCGCACGGTTGCGGGCAAGGGCTGCGCGGTCGGCAATATCGGGGGGTGCCTGGGTCATGATGAACGCCTGTGTAAAAGGGTCAGTGGGAAAATGCAAAAGCTGAAACACCACCTGATCGGGGGGGCACAGGCCGCCCTGCGGGCGGTCTATCCGCCGCAATGCATGTGCTGCGATACGCTGGTCGAGGAGCATGGCGCGCTCTGCGCCACATGCTGGCCGCAAGTGCCTTTCATCTTTGGTCTGTGCTGCGACAGTTGCGGCCTGCCCCTGCCCGGCACCGATGACGGCACGCCGGTTCAATGCGACGAATGCCTGACGCTCGCACGACCCTGGGAGCAAGGCCGCGCGGTCATGCTCTATGGGGAGAAGTCCCGCCAGATCCTGCTGGGGTTGAAATACCATGACCGTCTGGACCATGCCGGACCTGCAAGCCTGTGGCTTGCGCGACATGCCAAACCCCTGATCCAACCCGATATGCTGGTTGCGCCAATCCCGCTGCACTGGCTGCGCTTCGTCAAGCGCCGCTACAATCAGGCCGCGCTGCTGAGCGAAGCGCTGGCGCGTCATCTGGCGTTGGAGCATTGCCCGGATCTGCTGATCCGCACCCGCAACACCGGCACGCAGGACGGGCGCGGGCGGATGGGGCGTTTTGCCAATGTCGCCGATGCCTTTGCCGCGCATCCACGGCAGGGCGCGCGCATCAAGGGGCGGCATATCCTGCTGGTCGATGACGTGATGACCGCAGGCGCGACTTTTGCCGCAGCGACAGAGGTTTGCCTTGCGCATGGCGCGCAATCCGTGCGGGTTATTGCACTGGCACGCGTTGCAAGGCTGGAATGATCCTCTATAGTGCGCCCCGACAGGAATGATCTGCGAGGCGCGGCCGTGCAACCAGTTGAAATCTATACCTCACCGCTCTGCGGATATTGCCACGCTGCCAAGCGGTTGCTGAGCGCCAAGGGTGTCAGCTTCACTGAAATCGATGTCTCGCGCGATCCTGCGCAGCGCAGCGCGATGGTCAGCCGTGCAGGTGGGGCGCGCACGGTGCCGCAGATCTTCGTCGGGGATGTCCATGTCGGCGGCTGCGATGACCTGCACGCACTGGACCGCCGTGGCCAGCTTGACGCGCTTCTGAAGGGCTAGGCGCATGGGGTTCACGGCTGCATTGATCCAGATGACATCGAGCGATGATCCGGTCGCCAATCTGGAACAAGCCCGCGCCTTTGTGCGAGAGGCCGCCGCGCAAGGTGCCCAGATCGCGCTGACACCGGAAGTGACGAATTGCATATCCTCCAGCAAGGCGCATCAGGAGCGCGTGCTGTGTCATCAGCAGGATGATCCGACCCTTGCCGGACTGCGCGACACGGCGCGGGATACGGGCATCTGGGTGCTGATCGGCTCGCTTGCGCTCAAGACCGACGATCCGAAGGGGCGGTTCGCGAATCGCTCTTTCCTGATCGATCCGACGGGCGCGATCCATAGCCAGTATGACAAGATCCATATGTTCGATGTGCAGGTGTCGGAAACCGAGACCTATCGCGAATCAGCGGGCTTCCGCGCCGGGTCCGAAGCCGTGCTCGCCCAGACGCCGCTTGCGAATTTCGGGATGACCGTCTGTTATGACCTGCGCTTTCCCCATCTGTTTCGCGCCTTGGCCAAGGCCGGGGCCGAGGTGCTGACCCTGCCCGCAGCCTTCAGCCCGGTGACAGGTGTGGCGCATTGGGAAACGCTGGTGCGTGCGCGCGCGATCGAGACGGGGTGTTTCGTCCTTGCGCCTGCGCAGACCGGGCGACATGCAGCCAGCGAAGGACGCCCGCGCGCAACGCATGGCCACGCTCTTGCGGTGTCGCCTTGGGGCGAGGTGCTGCTGGATATGGGCACTGCGCCCGGCGTGGGACTGGTGTCGATCGATCTTGCGCGCGTGGTCGAAGCGCGTGACCGCGTGCCCGCCCTGTTTCATGACCGCGATTTCACCATCCGCACCAGCGCCGGGACAGACATATGAGTTCCGCGCGCAGCGATCTGGCCAATGCTTTGTTCAGCGAATTGCTGATGGCCGATCAGTTGGCGCGCAACCGCCTGTCCAAGGTGCTGCCCAAGGGGATGGAACTGTCGCATTTCGGGGTGCTGAATCTGCTGGTGCGCCAGCAGGTCGAACTCAGCCCCGCCGATCTGGCGCGCGCCTTTCATGTCACGCGCGGGGCGATGACCAACACGCTCACGAAACTGGAATGGGCGGGCTATGTGCATATCCGCCCCGACTGGGACGATGCGCGGCGCAAGATGGTCGCGATCAGCCCGGCAGGGCGGGCGGCGCGTGATGCGGCCCTTGCGGCCATCACACCGCTGATTGATGACGCCGTGCAGATGCTGGGCGAAGAGCGTGTGCGCCAGACGATTCCTGTCCTGCGCTCGCTGCGCCAGCGCCTTGTCGAGGATGAGGGGCTTTGATATTTTTCCGGGAACCAACTGCCGCTGTCACGCGTTGATGATCCCGGAGGCGTCCGGTTGTTGTGACCGGTCAGGCAAGGACAAGACTTCATGCAAGATGAGATCAGCGCAGCGCTGTTGCGCGTCGCCCGCAAGGACCGCGCCGCGCTCCGACAGCTTTATGCGCTTTGCGCTCCGAAACTTACCGGGCTTCTGATGCGTATGCTGAAAGAGAAAACCGAAGTCGAGGATGCCCTGCAGGATGTGTTCATCCGGGTCTGGGACCGGGCACCCGCCTATGATCCTGAGAAAGGCACTGGCTTGAACTGGCTCTGCGCTGTGGCGCGCAATCATGCTCTGGACCGTCTGCGCAGCCAGCGCAGCCGCCGTCAGGCACAATCTGTGCCGGTCGAGGATGCGCTTGATCTGGCGGCCTCTGGCCCCGGCCCGGAAGGGCAGTTGATGCTGCGCGCGCAGATGGAAAGTGTGGTGCGCTGTTTTGGCGAATTGCCGCAGGATCGCGCCGAGGCGGTAAAGGGGGCCTATCTGATGGGTCTGAGCTATCAGGATCTGGCCCAGCGCCATGATGTGCCGCTCAATACGATGCGCACATGGCTGCGCCGCGCGCTGATCTCGCTCAAGGAGTGTCTGGACCGATGAGTGACGACAGCACCCTTTCCCCCGATGACCACGATCCGGATGACCTGCTGGCAGCAGAATATGTGCTTGGCCTGCTGGACGGGGCCGAGTGGCGCGCGGCGCGCGACCGTGCGCTGGTCGATGCCGGATTCGCCGCGCGCGTGCAGACCTGGGAAGCGCGCCTTGCGGCCCTGAACGCGGAATTTCCAGAGATGTCGCCGCCCGATCTGCTGGCCAAGATCGAAGCGCGGCTCTTTGCGCAGCCGAAGCGCCGCCGGTTTGGCTGGGGCTGGGGGCTGGCAACAGGGTCTGTTCTGGCGCTTGCGCTGGTCGCGGCCTTTGTCGTTCTGACGCCGCAAGCCCCCCGCGTGCCGGGTCTGCAGGCCGAACTGGTCGATGAGAGCGGGGCGCTCGTGCTGAGTGTCAGCTATGACCGCAGCGCGACACGTCTGAGCATCGCCACCACCGGGCCGGAACCCGGCGCAGGGCAGGATTATGAGCTTTGGGTGATCGACGACAGCGGCGTGCCGCGCTCGCTTGGCCTGCTGGCCGGGGCGGCGACCGAGATCATCACTGATCTTGAACCGGGCCAGGTATTGGCGGTCAGTCTGGAACCGGCAGGCGGCTCGCCCGAGCCAGTGCCGACCGGGCCGGTTCTGGCGGCGGCAGCGCTCACAGAAGCGTGATTGGTGCGGGCTGAAACTTGGCCCGCGCCCCTTCCGTAAGCCCGACATGCACCAGCCATTCCGGCCCGTGCCATGTTTCATCAACGGGAGAAAACGCATGAAATTCAAACTGGCTCTCGCCGCTGCCCTGCTTGCGGGCTCGCTTGCCCAAGCTGCCATGACCGACAACCCCGAAGTGGGCGGTGCGCCGATGTTCGCCGAGCGTAATATCGTCGAGAACGCGGTCAATTCCGCCGATCACACGACCCTTGTCGCCGCCGTGCAGGCCGCAGAACTGGTCGAGGCGCTGCAAGGCGCAGGCCCGTTCACGGTCTTTGCGCCCGTCAACGCGGCCTTTGACGCCCTGCCCGCAGGCACGGTCGAAACGCTGCTGATGCCTGAGAACAAGGGCATGTTGCAACGCATCCTGACCTCGCATGTGGTGGCGGGCAATCTGTCAGGGGCGGAACTGATGCGCCGCGCGCGCGCCAGCCGCGACGGGTTCGTGCATCTGGAAACGCTGTCGGGTGCGCCGCTGAGTGCGCAGGTGCGCGGACGCAGCCTGTGGATCTATGACCAGTCGGGCAATGCAGGCCGCGTGACCATCGGGGATGTGCGCCAGTCGAATGGCGTGATCCATGTGGTCGATACAGTGCTGCTGCCGCGCTGACGTTCAGGGCTTGCGCAGATTGGCGGCTGATTCGTGGATGGCCTTGTACTGCCCGCCGGGACGATGCACCCACAGGTAGCTTGGCAAGACAGCCTCCATCGGGGTTGGCGTGATCCCCAGATCTGCCAGCCCCTTTGCACCGTCGCTGACCACATTGTCGCGTGCCAGATTGCGCACCTGATCGCGGGTCAGCAGTGAATTGGTGAACAGGCCCAGCGTGACGGTCTGCGCCAGATCCAGCATGCCTGCCTGCAACCGCGCCACGGGCAGGGGCAGGTTCAACAGGATGCGGTTGCGCCGAATTTCTAACAGCATCTTTGTCATCAACGCGCGGAAGGTGGCGATTTCCGGCCCGCCCAATTCATAGATGCCAGGTGCGGCCCCTTCGAGGATCGCCTTGGTCGCTGCAGCGGCGACATCATCGACATAGACCGGCTGGAATCGGGTTTCGCCCCCCACGACCGGCAGGAAGGGCGAAAACCGCGCCATGCCTGCGAAACGGTTGAAGAACTGGTCCTCGGTGCCGAAGACCAGCGAGGGGCGCAGAATGACGGCATTCGGGAAATGCTCGGTCACAAGCGCTTCGCCCTTGGCCTTGCTGCGCTGATAGGCACTGTCAGACGCCGCATCCGCACCGATGGCCGAGACATGCACGAGTGTCCTGACCCCCTGCTCTGCCGCGATCCGCGCCACGCGGCCTGCGCCTGCGGCCTGCACATCGTCAAACTTGTTCGCGCCCTGCTCGAACAGGATCCCCACACAATTGACCACGGCATCCGCCCCTGCGACGACAGCGCGCACCGAGGCATCATCGCGGATATTGCAGAAGACCGGCTCGACCTGCCCGACCACACCATAGGGTTTGACATGCAGCGCTTCGTTCGGACGGCGGACGGCAACACGCACCCGCCAGCCCGCCTGTGCCATCCGCCGCGCGATGTAGCGTCCGACGAATCCAGAACCGCCAATGATGGTGACAAGCTGCGACATCTGCGTTCTCCGCGTTTTCGGGTCGTGGCCTGAATACCCCTCGCGGCGCGTCTCGACAAGGCAGAACAGGATTTTCCGCGAGATTGCGTTTTCGCCCGTTGACACTGTTTCGCCTGCATCCTAAAGAGCGCCTACGCAACCTGCCCAGGTGGCGGAATTGGTAGACGCACTAGCTTCAGGTGCTAGCGCTCGCAAGGGCGTGGAGGTTCGAGTCCTCTCCTGGGCACCATGCTTTCAGCCTAAGTGGTTGATATGTATGGCCTAATGAAATGGGCAGGTTGCGCGATTTTCCTCTGTTTTTCTGTTGGAACGCCAGACGCTGTTACAGAGCCGCGTCGTGCGCTATCCTCAGCCAGCCCATCGCTTTCGACCGTCATGCGGATGACGGTCCTTCAGGCGGCACAGGCTCAGGCGGCCAAGCGCCGCCCGGCATCCTGACCCACACGCTGCCAGATGGTCTCGAAATCGGCACTGAACGCGGTGGCCAGTTCCGGCGCATGGCGCAGCAGGATGCGGTGATCGGCATGGCGCGTCGTGGCGTCCATGGTCATGTTGGCAGTGCCGGTGAGCACCATGCCCGTGTCAGGGCAGGACAGGTATTTCTGATGCATCCGGCGGCGCGTGCTGCGAATCTCCATCG
>JAFIEL010000088.1 GCA_020832585.1 Natronohydrobacter sp.
TACGCCCCACTGTGGCCTCGATCCCCGCCCGCGCCGCGACGTTGCACAGCGCGATTCGCGCCCCTGTCCCTGCCGCATTGCCCGCACTTGTTACCTTGTCCAGATGCGCGTCGGGGATCATGCCCAGCACCATCGCGTGTTTCGGGCTGATATGCGCGCCAAAGGCCCCGGCCAGCACCACCCGGTCCACATGGTCGGTGCCGATTTCGTCCATCAACAACCGCGCCCCCGCGTAGAGAGCGGATTTCGCAAGCTGGATCGCACGAATATCGCCCTGCGTGACCGTGATACGCGGCCCGCCGGTCGCACTTGCATCATGGATCAGATAGGCATGGGTCCGCCCCTCGGGCTGCGCGCGCCATGTGCCGGTCTGTTCCGCCGATCCGATCAGGCCCGAGCCATCGACCAGCCCCGCCATGCGCATTTCCGCCACCGCCTCGATGATGCCTGACCCGCAAATGCCAGTGACGCCCGTGGCCTCGGTCGCCTCTGTGAAACCATCCTCATCGGACCACAGATCAGACCCGATCACCCGGAATCGCGGCTCTTTCGTCACCAGGTCAATCTCGATGCGTTCAATGGCACCCGGTGCCGCGCGCTGGCCGGACGAAATCTGCGCCCCCTCGAAGGCCGGGCCCGTGGGCGAGGAACAGGCCAGAACCCGCCGCTTGTCGCCCAACAGGATTTCCG
This sequence comes from Natronohydrobacter sp., assembly GCA_020832585.1. GTDB lineage: Bacteria > Pseudomonadota > Alphaproteobacteria > Rhodobacterales > Rhodobacteraceae > Roseinatronobacter. The sequence goes on from JAFIEL010000088.1 coordinate 691, forward strand.
CATTGGTGCCCACATCGACCACCAGCACCAGATCCTCGGATGTCTCGGGGCTTTCGGACAGCGCCACGGCGGCTGCATCCGCCCCCACATGCCCCGCGATACAGGGCAGCAGATAGGCGCGCGCAGCCGGGTTCACCGCCGCCAGCCCCAACTCGCGCGCATCCAGATTGAACGCGCCGGATGTTGCCAGCGCAAAAGGCGCCTGTCCCAGTTCCACCGGGTCGATCCCCAGGAACAAATGATGCATGACCGGATTGCACACGATCACAGCTTCCATGATCTCGCGCGCGCTCACATTCGCGTCGCGCGCAAGCTCTGCGATCAGCGCATCCATCCCCTCGCGCACCACGCGGGTCATCTCGATATCGCCGCCGGGATTCATCATGACATAGCTGACGCGACTCATCAGATCCTCGCCGAACCGGATCTGCGGGTTCATGATACCCGATGACAGCACCACCTCGCCCGTGCGCAGGTCGCACAGATGCGCGGCAATCGTGGTCGAGCCCAGATCAATCGCCAGCCCGTAAAGCCCGCCCTCATAAAGCCCCGGCCAGATATCCAGCACCCGATGCGCCCCGGCAGTGTGATCCTTGTGCAGCGCGACCGTAACGCGCCATTTCCCCTCGCGCAGCACAGGTTGCAGCTTGCGCAACACTTCCAGCCCGGCCGTGATTTCGGGCACATCCCATTCGCGCTTCAAAGCTGCCGCCAGCCGCTCGAAATCGCCCGACGGTTCGTGCATGTCGGGTTCCTCGACCTCGACGAAATACAGCCGCGTTGCCGGGTCCATCACAATCGCCCGCGCGGTCGCGGCCTTGCGCACGACCTGCCGGTGCACCTGGCTTTCAGGCGGCACGTCGATGACCACATCGCCCATGACCTTGGCCTGACAGCCCAGGCGGCGGCCATCGATCAGCCCGCGCTTGTCCTTGTAGCGCTGTTCGACCGCGTTCCATTCAGACAGCGCGCCCTCGGCAACTGTCACACCATGTTTGGAAAACTCGCCATAGCCCGGCGTGATCTGGCATTTGGAACAGATACCGCGCCCGCCACAGACGGAATCAAGGTCCACGCCTAACTGCCGCGCCGCTGTCAGAACCGGCGTCCCCAATGGAAAACGCCCCCGCTTGCCCGAGGGCGTGAAAATCACCAGCGCTTCTGTCATCTGCCTGCCTCCGTCTTGCCCTTCTCAGATAACGGTCTGAACGGCAGAGGGAAGGCCGGATCGCGGCAATTCGGAACGAAATTCCGTCAGCGCGAGACCAGCACGGAAATCGGCGAATGCCGCACCACCCGTGAAGCGGTCGAGCCGATGAAGTAATCGCTCATATCCGGCTTGTGACTGGCGACCATGATCAGATCGGCATTGCAATCGGCTGCACAGGCGATGATCTCGTCAGAGGCCCGCCCGCCACGGATTTCAACATCCACCGTTTTCGCCTTCGCGGCGGCGGCCAGCGATTCCATTTGCTCGCGCAGCGCCTTGCGATGTTCCAGCAACTGCTCGCGCGCGACCACGGTCGCCAGATAGGCCGGAACCTCATCCAGCACATGCACCAGCGTGATACTTCCCTCAGGATCGATCAGCTTGTTGGCCTTCTCGATCAGGCTTCGGCTGGTCGCGCCCTTGTTGAACAGTGCCACAGCTATGATGATGGATTTGTACATCGGTTCCTCCCCGTTAAGTCGATGCAGCTTTCAGACGAAAACTGCCTTCCAAACCGCTTTGGAAGGCAGCATCGCACAAGTTCCGCCGCAAGGCAATCGTGGTGGCAGTGGGCTCAGCGCGTGACCAGAACCGAAATCGGCGCATGGCGCACGATCCGCGCGGCTGTCGAGCCGATGAAGTAATCGCTCAGGCCCGGCTTGTGGCTGGCAATCATGATCAGATCACCATTGGCCTCTTTCGCGGCACCGAGGATCGCGGCAGAGGGCTGACCCTCGCGCACGACGCATTCAATATTCATCCCGGCCCCTTCGGCGGCAATCGCTTCCAGCTGGTCCTGCACATCGCGGCGGCGCGCGCTCATATGCTCTTTCGGAATCGAGGCTGCGACATAGCCCGGCACTTCGTCGATCACATGAACCAGCGTGACCTTGCCGCCCTCATCCAGAAGCGTGCGCGCTTTTGCAAGTGCGGCGCGCGTGGTAGCCCCTTCGTTGAACAGGGCTGCGGCGATGACGATGGAAGAATACATGGAACTTTCCTTGTTTTGTTGGGTTTTTTCAGCGTTCTACCAGAACCGAGCATTGCGCATGTCGTATCACGCGCGCCGCCGTCGATCCAATAAAATAATCCCGCAATCCGGGCTTGTGGCTGGCGACCATGATCAGATCCGCGCCGCTGTCACTGGCCGCCTGAAGGATCTGGCCCGATGCCGCGCCGCGGCGCACCTCATGCGTCATGCGGATATCGAGGGCCGGGTTGATCAGCGCGCGCAGCTCGACAGCGGCTTCCGCGCGACGCCTCTCGGCCAGATCCGCAGGCAGATCAGCGGCGATATATCCCGGCACATCTTCAAGCGCATGGATCAGGCGGATCTCTCCACCATCATCCAGAAGCTGCGTCGCGCGCTGCAAAAGCGCCTTGGCCTGCTCCAGATGTTCAAGATCCACCGCCACGATGATACGACCATACATATGAGTGTCCTTTCCTGTTGCGCTGCACCACACTGCCGGATCTGTGCCGCCCGTGCGTTGATCCGTGTCAAATGACGGCGTCAATTCGCCACTGTTACAGCGTGACATGAGATGTGAGCCTTGCGCCTCTTGCAACCGCCCTTGTATCTGCGCGAGGGAAGAACTCAGGCAATTTTAAAAAGACAAGAGGCAGCCATGTCCGTTTCAGTGATCATTCTCGCAGCCGGTCAGGGCAGCCGCATGCTCTCCGACCTGCCGAAAGTGCTGCATCCGCTGGGGGCCGTGCCGCTGGTCCTGCACGCGATGCGCGCCGCCCGCGAGATCGAGCCCGTACATACCGTCGTCGTCGTGGGCCACGGGGGCGAGGCCGTCGCGAAGGTTGTGCGCAGTGAGGATGAGTTTGCGACCGTCGTCACGCAGACCGAGCAGCTTGGCACGGCGCATGCGGTGGATCAGGCCCGCGCGGCACTCGAGGGCGCAGCGGGCGATGTGATCGTGCTCTATGGTGACACACCCTTCATCCGCCCCGAAACGCTGGAGGCGATGCTGGCTGCCCGTGCGCGCCATGACGTGGTGGTGCTGGGGTTCGAGGCCGCCGATCCGGGCCGCTACGGGCGGCTGATCGCAAATGGCGCGGCACTGGAGCGGATCGTCGAATTCAAGGACGCGAGTGAGGAAGAACGCGCCATAACCCTCTGTAATTCCGGCGTGATCTGCGCAGATCGCGCAGGGCTTTTTGATCTGATCGCGCAGGTCGGCACGGAAAATGCCGCCGGGGAATACTACCTGACCGATATCGTGGCACTGGCGCGCGCGCAGGGCTTGAGCGCGGGTGTCGTGCGCTGCGCAGAGGCCGAGACGCTGGGCATCAACACCCGCGCGGAACTGGCGCAGGCCGAAGCGCGCTTTCAGGCGCGGATGCGGGCCGAGGCTTTGGAAAACGGCGTGACCCTGACTGCGCCCGAAACCGTTTATTTTGCGCAGGACACCTATATCGGGCGCGATACGGTGGTTGATCAATTCGTGGTCTTTGGCCCCGATGTGACGGTCGAAAGCGGTGCGCATATCCGCGCCTTCAGTCATCTGGAAGGCGCCCATGTCAGCCGTGGGGCCGTGGTCGGCCCCTATGCCCGGCTGCGCCCAGGTGCGGAACTCGCGGAAGATGTGCGCGTGGGCAATTTCGTGGAAATCAAGAATGCCCAGATCGAAGAGGGCGCGAAGGTCAATCACCTGTCCTATGTGGGCGATGCGACTGTCGGGCCACGCGCCAATCTTGGCGCAGGGACCGTGACCTGCAACTATGACGGCGTGTTCAAGCACCGCACCGAAATCGGCGAGGGGGCGTTCATTGGCTCCTCGACCATGCTGGTCGCACCGGTGAAAGTGGGCGCACATGCGCTGACGGCGTCCGGGTCTGTCATCACCATGGACGTGCCTGACGGCGCGCTGGCCCTTGGGCGCGCGCGGCAGGACACCAAACCCGGCCTGGGCAAACGCCTGATGGACCGGTTGCGCGCTGCAAAGGCCGCCAAGGCGAAAGGATAAACCCATGTGTGGAATCGTCGGCATTCTTGGCGGTCACGAAGTCTCGCCCCAGATCCTCAACGCATTGAAACGGCTGGAATATCGTGGCTATGACAGTGCGGGTATCGCGACGGTCAATCAGGGCAAGCTGGACCGTCGCCGGGCCGTGGGCAAGCTGATCAACCTGTCGGATCTTTTGGTTCATGAACCCCTGCCGGGGCGTTCGGGTATTGGTCATACCCGCTGGGCCACGCATGGCGGCCCGTCTGTCGCGAATGCGCATCCGCACCGGGCGGGGCGTGTGGCGGTGGTGCATAACGGCATCATCGAAAATTTTCGTGCACTTCGCGAAGAATTGAGCGCGGACGGGGCACAATTCGCGTCAGAGACCGACACCGAAACTATCGTGCAACTGACCAGCCGGTTTCTCGACCAAGGCATGACCCCGGTTCAGGCGGCGCGCGCGACGCTCAAGCGGTTGGAAGGGGCGTTTGCGCTGGCGTTTCTGTTCGATGGCGAACAGGATCTGATCATTGCGGCGCGGCGGGGGTCTCCGTTGTGTATCGGACATGGGCAGGGCGAGATGTATCTCGGCTCCGACGCGATTGCGCTGGCCGATCTGACCGACCGCATCACCTATCTGGAAGAAGGCGACTGGGCGATCCTGTCGCGGTCTGGCGTGCAGATTTTCGACGCGGAGGACCAGCAGACCGCGCGCCCTGTGAACCGGATCAATGTTGAAGCCGCGCGAATCGACAAATCCGGCCACAAGCATTTCATGGCCAAGGAAATGGCGGAACAGCCCGCTGTGCTGAAAGCTGCGATGGGGCAGTATTCGGGCGCAGATGCACAGGGGATAGATCTGCCGGAAGGTCTTGATTTCAAAGGCGTTGACCGGTTGCTGATGGTCGCCTGTGGCACCGCCTTCTATGCCTGTCAGGTCGCGAAATACTGGTTCGAGAAATATGCGGGCCTGCCGGTCGAGATCGATATCGCGTCCGAATTTCGTTACCGCGACCCGGTTCTGGGGCCGCAGAATATGGCGCTTTTCGTCAGCCAGTCGGGCGAAACCGCCGACACATTGGCTGCGTTGCGGCATGTGAAACCGCATGTCGGCCAGGTCGTATCGGTGGTGAATGTGCCGACCTCCTCGATTGCGCGCGAGAGTTCGGTGGCTTTACCGATCCATGCCGGGCCAGAGATCGGCGTGGCCTCGACCAAGGCTTTCACAGCGCAACTTCAGGTGCTCGCGCTGCTTGCGCTGCGCGCCGGACGCGATCGCGGGCGGTTGTCGGAGGAAGAATTCACAAGCCTTCTCAATGAGTTGCGCAGCGTTCCTGGCTATGTGGCGCAGGCGCTGGATCGGGAGGAGGAGATTCGGCGGATGACCGAATCGCTGGCGCAGGCGCGGGACGTGTTGTTCCTGGGGCGCGGCACGATGTATCCGCTGGCACTGGAAGGTGCGCTGAAACTTAAGGAAATCAGCTATATACACGCCGAAGCTTATGCAGCAGGTGAGTTGAAACACGGTCCCATCGCGCTGATCGAGCAGGATCTGCCAATTTTCATTTTCGCGCCTTTTGACGCGCTTTTTGAAAAAACCATCTCGAACATGCAGGAAGTCATGGCGCGGCAGGGTCAGGTGTATCTGGTCTCGGATGCCAAGGGTCTGGCAGAGGCGGGGGATGTGCCGCATCGGTTGCAGATGCCGACCGTGCCCGACCTGATCGCGCCGATTGTATATGCGGTCCCGGCGCAACTGATCGCCTATCACGCGGCGCTGCATCGCGGGACGGATGTGGACCAGCCGCGCAATCTGGCGAAATCGGTGACAGTGGAATGACACAGGCTGCACAGGTGCTGGAAGCTCTGCGCGCGCGGGGAGATGCGACGAAGGCCGCCGAGATGGTCGCGTATCACAAGACCGCGCGCGAATGTCTGGGGGTTCCGGCGGCGGTGCTGGATGAGATGGCCCGCGAATTGCGCCATGACCTGACGTTGGAGCTGCGCTGCGCGCTGGCGCAGGAAATGTGGGTGAGCGATGTGCATGAAGCGGGCATCTTTGCCGCGAAACTGCTGACTCAGGCGCGGATCCGGCCAGAGGATGAACCGGTCTGGCGGATCATTGCGGAATGGGCGCAGGGGTTTGACAGTTGGGCGCTGGCCGATTGCGCCAGTATCGCAGGCGCGAAACGGTTGCAGGCGGACCCGGCGCGGCTGGATGAGGTTGAAGGCTGGACCACAAGTGAAAATATGTGGACGCGCCGCGCGGCGCTGGTGATGACCTTGCCCTGGGCGCGGCTGACCCATCCGAAAGCCGATGATCTGGCAGTGCGCGAGCGGGTGCTGGGCTGGGCGGAAACCTATGTGCCGGACCGCGACTGGTTCATCCAGAAGGCGGTGGCATGGTGGCTGCGGGATATGTCGCGGCGCGACCCGGAACGGGTGCTGGCGTTTCTTGACGGTCCCGGCGCGGGGCTGGCAAAATGGGCGCGGAAAGAGGCGCTGCGGATTATCCAGCCGTGAGCGCGGGATCTGCGGGCCGGATCAGCCCGCCTTGAGCACGGCCATTGCTTCGGCCAGATCCAGCTTGCCGTCATAGAGCGCGCGGCCAGAGATCGCGCCGTCAAGTTTCGCACCGCAATCGCGCAGCGCGATCAGGTCTGCAAGGCTGGAAACCCCGCCTGATGCAATGACCGGGATCGACACGGCTCGCGCCAGCGCGGCGGTAGCATCTACATTCGGCCCCTGCATCGCGCCGTCGCGGTTGATGTCGGTGTAGATGATGGCGGCGACGCCCGCATCTTCGAACTGGCGCGCAAGGTCCGTGACCAGCACATCGGTTTCCTCGGCCCAGCCCTTGGTCGCGACGCGGCCTTCGCGCGCGTCGATGCCGACCGCGACCTGACCGGGGAAGGCGCGCGCGGCCTGGCGGACCAGATCGGGGTTTTCCACGGCGACCGTGCCCAGGATCACGCGCCGCAGGCCGCGCGAAAGCCAGCCCTCGATTGTCGCCATGTCGCGGATGCCACCGCCCAACTGACAGGGGATGGTGACGGCGGCCAGGATCGCCTCGACCGCTGCCGCATTGACCGGGCTACCTGCGAAAGCACCGTTCAGATCGACCAGATGCAGCCATTCCGCACCTTGGGCGGCAAAGGCGCGGGCCTGATCGGCAGGGCTGTCATTGAACACCGTCGCCTGATCCATCTCGCCCTTGTAAAGCCGCACGCATTGGCCGTCTTTGAGGTCGATGGCAGGGTAGAGGATCATGGCGCAGCCTTTCCAAAGCGGGATTTGCGCGCCTTCTACCTTGGGGCGGGGGGCAGGAAAACCTCTAATTTGCGCCTGATATCAGCGCCGACCGCCTGTGATCACGCGCAAGACAGGGCGTTTGGCGGGGGCTGCGGGCATGTCGTCGAGCACAGGTTTTGCCAGGGTGAAGCGCCGGGGTGCGCGCCCGACCTCGCCGCGCTGTTCGATCACGCCAAGGATACGGGTGATGCGGCCTGCGTCATCGGCGAGCGGCATGAGCGCGAGGGTCGCGGAGATCTGTGGCACGCCAAAGCCGCCCTCGGCCTGCAGCGACAGGATCACGCGCGCGCCCATCGCGGCCTGTTCGACAGCATCGGCGACCGCTGCGCGCGCTTCGCCATGAAACAGCACCGAAATCGGCATACCGCGCATTTCCATGCCCATCAGCGCCTCGATCTTGTGGCCGCAGATGCGCAAACGCGCGACGCGGGGCGCGACCAGTTCAGCCAGAAAGACATGCGGCAAGGCGTCAGCCAGTGCCTGCGGCTCGATGCTGGACCGGCGCGGCACGGTCCCGTTTGCGCGCAGGCCGGACCAATAGGTGCAGACGCGCGAAAACAGTGAATGTGTCGAATTTGACTCGAAAGCCGCGTTTCCGGCGATTTTTCCCGTATCCGTCATCTTGCATCCCATCCCCTGGAGCTATCCGTGCCATCTCGCACATTTGTCAGTCATCAGAGCCTGCGGTTCGAATGGTTTATTCTGATGCAAGCTCTCTTAATGAGAGATTAATAGCTCGAATTGTGCTCGATTTCTGCCATATTTTGTGAACTTGGTTAAGCCCGGCGGGACCGGGCAGGAATGACAGGGGCACAGAGCAGAGATGTATTCGATGACAGGCTTTGCCAGCCGGGCCGGGAACCACAGTTCCGACGGGACCGTGCTGGAGTGGGACTGGGACATGCGCGCGGTGAATGGCCGTGGGCTGGATATACGCCTGCGCCTGCCGGATGCTCTTGGATTCCTTGAGAAATCCTTGCGCGACAAGATCGCTGCAAGCCTGTCGCGGGGCAATGTCAGCCTGGCTTTGCGGCTGCGCATGACCCATGCGGGGGCTGTCGCGCAGGTGGATACGGACAGTCTTGCGGGGCTGCTGGAGGCGCTGGATCTGGTGCAGTCGCGGGCGCAGGCGGCGGGGGTTCTGTTACAGGCGCCGAGCGCGCTGGACCTGCTGGGATGGCGCAATGTTCTGGTGCAGGGGCCAGAAATTGCCGCAATTCCGCCAGAATCCCTCGGGGCGATTCTGTTGGCCGATTTCGACGGGCTGCTGGCGGATTTCGCGACCGCGCGCGCGCAGGAAGGGGCCGCATTGGCGGGCGTGCTGGCGGGTCATCTGGAGGAGATCGCGCGCCTGACGGCTGCGGCGCGCGCGTTGCGCGACCAGCGCAGCGCTGATCTGCGCGCCCATTTCGCGCGGGCACTGGCGCAGGTGGTGGATGCCGGGCGCGTGGATCCGGGGCGGGTCGAGCAGGAACTGGCGCTCTTGGCGGTCAAGGCCGACCTGGCCGAGGAACTGGACCGGCTGGAGGCGCATTGCGCCGCCGGACGCGCGCTGCTGGAGGACGGTGGTCCGGTCGGGCGCAAGCTGGATTTCCTGACACAAGAGTTCAACCGCGAGGCCAATACGCTGTGTTCGAAGGCGCAGCATCTGGAGATGACGCGGATCGGGCTTGACCTCAAGACCGTGATCGACCAGATGCGCGAGCAGGTTCAGAACGTGGAGTAAGCCCATGACCCGGCGCGGTTTGTTGATCATTCTTTCGTCACCGTCCGGGGCAGGGAAATCGACCTTGGCGCGGCGGTTGATGGAGTGGGACGCGACGATCCGGTTTTCGGTCTCTGCCACGACACGCGCGCCGCGCCCCGGAGAGATGGACGGGCGCGAGTATTATTTCCGCACGCGCGCCGAGTTCGAGCAGATGATCGAGAGCGGCGAGATGCTGGAACATGCGGAAGTCTTCGGCAATTTCTACGGCTCGCCCAAGGGTCCGGTCGAGGCCGCGCTGGCGCAGGGTCGCGACATGCTGTTCGATATCGACTGGCAGGGCGGGCAGCAGGTGCGCAACTCCTCGCTGGGCAAGGATGTGGTGTCGATCTTCGTGCTGCCGCCCTCGATCGCGGCGCTGGAGCAGCGGCTGCGCGGGCGCGGGCAGGACAGTGACGCAGTGATCGCGGGACGGATGCAGAAATCGCGTGATGAGATAAGCCATTGGGCGGAATATGATTATGTGCTGGTCAATGATGATCTGGACGGCACGGATGCGGCATTGCGCGGGATCATTCAGGCCGAACGCCTGCGGCGCGACCGTCAGACCGGGCTGTCCGGTTTCGTGCGCGGTCTGAACAGCGAATTCGAAGCGCGGCTGGCGCGATAAACAGCGCTCTCATTAAGAAAATCTTCAACCCCTGATGCGATCTTCGGGTCATCGGATATCCCAAGGGGGAAGGTTATGAGCATCGTCGGTTTTCTGATTGCCATTCTGACCGGGCTTGTCGCGGCGGGTTATGCGCTCTGGGGCGGGTTCGGGCTGCTGGTGGCGCTTTTGGCCTATAGCCTGTGCGGGGCGGCGGCATTGGTCCTGTCCATGATGGTGATCGCCTTCTTCGTCCCGGCGCGCGCGTCGCCTGCGGGGGCGGATATGCCGTAAACCGTATTGCGACCGCGCGGCGTTTTGGGCAGCTTTGGACCAGTTCCGTCAAGAATGTGGTGGCCGATGTCTGACGCCCTTGCGCAAGAGAAAAAAGAATTGCGACGCGATGCAGCTTTGCTGCGCGATCACGCTGTGTCTAATGGCGATCCCAAGGCGATGAGCGCAGCAGCTTCTGCCCGTGTGAATGCCGTATTGGCGGCGCAGTATGGTGAGAAACTGTCTGCGGTGATTGTCTCTGGCTACATGGCGATGCGCGGTGAGATCGATCCAATCGATGTCATGGTGGGGCATTCTGGCCCGGTTTGCGTGCCAGTGATCACGGGCAAGGCGCAACCGTTGGAGTTCCATCGCTGGACGGCTGACAGTCGGATGGTGGCGGGCACGTTCAAGGCACTGATCCCGGAAACGCGTGACCCGTTGGTGCCGGATGTGCTGATTGTGCCCTTGCTGGCTTTTGACCGGCGCGGGTATCGTCTGGGCTATGGGGGCGGGTTCTATGACCGGACGCTTGAGCGCCTGCGCGCGTCTGGACCCGTTCTGGCGATCGGTTTCGCCTTTGATGCGCAGGAAGTCCCGCGGGTGCCGACAGAGGCAACTGACCAGCGGCTGGACCTGATCGTCACACCGGGGCAGATGATCCGGCCGGAATGAGGCGCCGTTGGTGCACCGGGGCGCGGTTTCGGGCTGCGCTGGTTTTGCCTGATCGTGAC